>JADKHS010000038.1 GCA_016721605.1 Nitrosomonadales bacterium | reverse complement strand
CGGCCAATGAAACACTGCTTACCCCTTTGTTTTACGACTTGGCGGACATCATTGCGCGGCATCGTTGCGCTGCAATTATTCCACGATCTGCTTGACGCTTTTTCGCAGGATGTACCAAAAACGTTAGCGCCAATTTCGGACGAATTGCTGGATTATTGCAGCCGTTCCGCTAATCCGGTCGGGAGATTACTGTTACACCTGTATGAAGAAGCTAGCCCCCCAAATCTGCAATATTCCGACGCTATCTGTACCAGTCTGCAACTCATCAATTTTTGGCAGGATGTAACAAAAGATTATGCCATCGACCGCATCTATTTGCCGCAGGATGAAATGCACGGCGCACTTCGGCGTAATTGAAGCGCATATCGCGGATGGCCGCGTGGATGAGGAATGGCAACAACTTATGCAGTTTCAGGTTCAGCGCACATGACATGATGCGTAGCGGCGCCCTCTTGGCGTATATTGACTGGGGCCGTATCGGTATTGAGATGGGGCTCATCATTGCGGGCGAAGCAATCGCCTACTCGACAAACTTGAAGCCGTGCAGTTCGACATGTTTCGCCAGCATCCTGTGTTGCGTCCATTTGACTGGGTTATTATGCTGGGAAAAAAGTGCGCCATTCAGCTTTTAAAGCGGTGCCCTAAATAGTAGTTTGGCCAGTTACCATTTGGATTACTACTTAACATGACTCCAGATCAGTATTAAAGACAAGGCAGCCCAAAGCGGTTCGAGCTTTTATTACAGTTTTGTTTTTGCCGTCAGACAAACGCCGCGCTATCACAGCGTTGTATGCTTTTGTCGCGAAGTAGACGATGTTGTGGACGAAAATTCGGATGAGAACGTAGCACGCACTACGCAAGCATGGTGTGTACCGAAGTGGCCGCTATTTACACAGGCACGCCGCAGCATCCGGTGCACGGGCATTGGTGCCGGTGGGTTAAACAGTACAGCCTACCACAAGAACATTTCCACGAAATCATCGACGGCATGGAAATGGATTTGCAACAACACCAATATGCCGATTTCAAAGCCTTGCAACAGTATTGTTATCGTGTCGCCTCGGTAGTGGGGCTGCTCGCTGCGGAAATTTTTGGCTACACTGATCCTAATACGCTTAAATATGCGCACGATCTTGGCCTCGCTTTCCAGCTTACCAATATCATCCGTGACGTGGGTGAAGACGCCCGGCGCGGGCGCATCTACCTGCCACTTGGTGAGTTAGCGCTTTTTGGCGTACACGTCAACGATATCCTTGATAACAAGGAAAGCGAAGGCTTTCAAAAACTAATGAAGTTTCAGGTTGACCGCGCACAACGTTATTACCAGCGGGCACTCGAGCAACTGCCCGCTATAGACCGCAAATCGCAGCGCACTGGCCTGATCATGGCAGCAATTTATCGGACTAGTCTGTAAGAAATCGTTGACAGTGGTTGTCATGTGTTAAGAGAACGCGTCTCGCTCACTCCGCTGCACAAACTGTGGCTGGCATGGAAGACTTGGGTGAAAAATTAATTTCCTGTACTTCGCTACACCCAAACCGAACAAAAATTGGTATTGTGAGCAATAATAAAAATCATCATGTCGCCATTATTGGCGGCGGCTACGCTGGCATGGCCGCCGCCGTTACGCTCGCTGCGGCAAATATTCCGGTTACGGTATTCGAAAGCGCCAAGCAACTCGGCGGCCGCGCGCGGCGTGTGGCATAACAATGTTCAACTCGATAACGGCCAGCACATCCTGCTTGGCTGCTATCACCAAACACTGCAGCTTATTGAACAAGTCGGCGGTAACGTCGAGCACGACTTCCTGCGTTTGCCGCTGCAACTCACCTTACACAATCGCTTTGAATTAAAAGCGCCTCACCTGCCTGCCCCACTCCATTTACTGGTTGGACTGTTCAGCGCAAAGGGATTGTCATTTGGCGAACGGTTGCGTGCCGCACGTTTTATGCTGGCGCTGAGGCACATTAATTTCACCTTGCTACACGACATCAGTGTATTTGAATTGTTACGCATGCATGGACAAAGTGATGGACTAATACGATTACTATGGGAACCGCTTTGCATCTCCGCACTTAACACACCGATGCATATTGCTTCCGCTCAGGTGTTACTGAACGTATTACGCGATAGCCTAAACGGTGTGCGCAACGATAGCGACATGCTGCTGCCACGCATAGATTTCACGGCACTATTTCCAGAGCGGGCGGCCGAATATGTCAAACAACATAGGGGCACGGTGCTTACCGCTTGCAGCGTAGAAGCCATCATTCCAAACGGCGACGAAATCAGGTTAACTACCCGCCAAACGGCACTATCCACTGCGCATACTGAGCTATTCAGCCATGTCATTTGTGCAGCTTCGCCCATTTCGGCTGCGCGGCTATTCCATACCGTACCGCAACTTGCATTGATAGCTGGGCAAATTGCAGCCATTCCATATCAACCAATTTATACCGTGTATCTGCAATATCCCGAACATGTATGTTTGCCGCACGCAATGCTGGGTTTAGACCGCTGCTTTGCCCAATGGCTGTTTGATAAAGGACAAATCTCCGAACAGCGTGGCCTCATCGCCGCCGTTATTAGCGCACAAGGGAAGCATCAAAATTTAAAGCATGAACTGTTAGCACAGAAGGTGGCACAAGAGTTATGTGAACAACTTGGAATAAGGGAAGCGCCTGTGTGGCACAAAGTTATTGCTGAGAAACGCGCCACCTTCTCTTGCGAAACAAACCTGCTTCGCCCTGCCCATACCACACAAATTGCCAATGTATTGTTAGCGGGCGATTATGTGGCGGGAGAGTATCCGGCTACGCTAGAAAGCGCGGTAATGAGTGGTATGTTGTGTGCGGGAACGATTCTCGCAGCATTCAATCACTGAATCTAAAAATCAACAGGAGTTGGCGAGTCAAATATTCATAAATTGGCAGCTTGGGCAGGTCTATCGCCAATAGTCCCACATCGTTTATTGGCCCAGAATAATACTGTTCTGGGCCGTTGAAACCGTTCAATATTTTTACGCGGTTTTCACAACATGTGATTTTTATGATCGCCTCATTTTGGTGAGGTGCGACATTTTGCCGCATTCTCACGCGTCCGCTTTCCCCTAGAATAGCCAACCCGAAAATGATTGTTTCAAGGGGAAAAACACCGTAACCCAACTTAATGTTGATTTTTACCATTAGCCCGGAATACTTGAAAAAAATGGGCACACGCCACAAAAACACCCTTTAAAGAAAACTGAATTTTGAATTTTTGCCGACAGTGCGTTTTAACTGTCACCGAATCATGATTCAGAATTGAATAAATACGCTACACCCCAAAATTCACACTCAGGAAAAACATGATACGCACAAAACAATTCGCAATCAGTGTACTGGCACTACTCATTAATCCTGCTGTATTTGCGGCAAATGAGACCCAAGCGTTATCTGTTTTGGAAGAAGTGACTGTTACCGGAACCCGCGAGCCGACGCCCCTGTCTGAAGTGTCAGAGTCAGTCGGAATAATCAAGAAAGAGACCATTGCGTTCACCGCACCGGCCCATCCGCAGCAACTGCTTGGGCAAATTCCCGGGGTGGCGGTCAATGTCACCAATGGTGAAGGGCATACCATGGGCATACGCCAAAAGATTGGTACTGACCCTGTTTACTTGTATCTGGAAGACGGCATTCCAATTCGTGCTACCGGATTTTTTAACCATAATGCGCTGTATGAGGTCAACATTCCCCAAGCAGGCGGCGTTGAAGTGGTAAAGGGAATAGGCTCAGCGCTCTATGGCTCCGATGCGATCGGCGGCACGGTAAATATCCTGACAAACAAGCCAACTACCCAAAGTGGCGCTGGACTTTCCGCAGAAATGGGCAGCTACGGCTGGTATAGAGCACTAGGTCATGTCAATACCGGGCAAAAAGAATTTGGCGCGCTACGTGCCGATGTAAATGTCTCCCATACCGATGGTTGGCGCGAGAAAACTGCATATGACCGGTTGAGCACGAATCTGCGCTGGGATTATGCGCCTAGCGGTAACACGGTATTAAAAACCATTCTGGGATATACCAAAATTGACCAAGAAACCGGCGCAAATTCGGCTCTGACACCCTTTGAATATAATAATACGCCGACCGTAAATGCACGCCCTGTTGCATTCCGCAAGGTAGACGCGTTGCGGCTTTCAACTAATATAGACCATTATATTGGTGAAAATGAGCTCATCTCGATTACGCCATATTTCCGAAATAACAAAATGGACCTCAATGGTTCGTATAACTTTAGTACTGGCGCGACCAGTGATCCCCGAATTGAAAAATCCGATGTTACATCGCTAGGTGTGCTTACCAAATGGCGTAAAGACTTCCCAAATGCATTGAGGGCGCGCGTAATCGTGGGTTTTGATTATGACTATAGCCCCGGGAAACGCACCGAGGACGCCATTAGTTTTGCCGCTCCAGGTTGCACAGTCGCCGGTACGGCAGTAAGCATTCAAAAATTTAATTGCTATACGGTAGGGCCGCGCATCTATGATTATGATGTCACCTACCAAAGTGCGTCACCCTATTTCCATACCGAATTTTCCCCGGTAGAAAAATTGCGTGTGACGGCTGCGGTGCGATATGACTCCATAAGTTACGACATGACTAACAATTTGGCGGCGGGTGATCTCGTTAATGGCACAAAACATTATTGGCAAAATGCCAGTAGCTCGCAATCATTTTCGAAGGTTAGCCCCAAATTGGGCGTGAATTTTGCGTTGACTCCCGTCACCCATGTATACGCTTCTTATAAACAGGGGTTCCGTGCGCCGAGCGAAGGTAACTTATTCCGGGCAGGCCATGATTCGACGCTCGACCGGGGCCGAACCAAAGCGACCGATTTTCTGCAACTCAAACCTATCAAAGCGGACCAGTACGAAGTGGGATTGCGTGGCGATGCTAGAGGTTGGAATTACGACTTGACCGCGTACTCGTTAAGGAAACGTGATGACATCCTTAACCAGCGCGATGCACTCAACCAGATCACGATTTCCTCGAATAACGGCAGCACCAAGCATCAGGGTGTTGAGTTGGGGATAGGTACCGCCTTTACAGAAAAGTTGCGGTTAGATCTTGCTTATAGTTATGCCAAGCATACCTACGAGTCTTGGGTTACCAATCAATTTACCGGTGCAAACAATACCGGCAAGGATGTTGAATCTGCGCCTAACCAGTTTGGCAATACGCGCCTGACTTGGACCCCAGCGAAGGGTACCACCACCCAAATTGAATGGGTGAAAATGGGTTCTTACTGGCTGGATGCGGCCAATACCGGGAAATACGCAGGACACCAGTTATGGAATCTGCGGGCTAGCCATGAAATCACGAAAGGGGTGTCAGTGTCAGGACGCATCATGAATCTGGCCGATAAACGTTATGCCGACAGCGCTGGCGGAACGGGTGCCGCACCCACCCTATCGCCCGGGTTGCCGCGTACCGTCTTTGCCAGCGTACAAGCCGCTTGGTAGCCGCGCCGTAAATAGATTGAGGGCACCTCTAAAAATTAAGAGTTCTAAACAAGACTAGGCGCGAATAAAAAATGTTGACGCAGCATATAATTGATATGTAAGGAAACATTTTTTGTGAGCAACAACGTATTGTGACGAAGTCTGAATTTTTAGAGGTGTCCTTGATCAGTTTAATCACCGAATGATAACTACATCAAAAAATTTACCGCGTATCCCCATTGCGCCGAATTCCATGCAAAAGGGAATTCCGCTTAAAAACCTGCTTGGCTTAGAGGCGATTGATTGTTTAGCGCACAATATTTTGCTGGTATATCCCCAGTTTGATAGAGAATCATTTTATCGGGATGCATCGAATGGCCTGGAGCCACTCGGCATACTGGAGCGTGGCAAAAAACTAGCGCGGACGCTCCGCCTATACTTGCCCCAAAAATATGCGACTGCCATAGAGATCATCTTGGCTTCCTGACTCCGCCGCTGACCCGCACTGATATGCTAGGGTTGGCGGTATTTTTTTACCTGCCACATATTAGTTTTATCGCAGAGTATGGATTGAGGTTTGAAGAAAATGATGGGCATGACCCGTTCTTGGTTTCGATGCGGGCACAATATGAACTCACAAAACGATTCAGTGCAGAATTTTCCATGCGTCCATTTTTGATCAAACAACAAGAACGCACGTTATCGCAACTGCTGGAATGGACCTCTGACCCAGACCCCCATGTCCGTCGGCTTTGCTCGGAAAGTACCCGCCCCAGATTGCCTTGGGCGGCACGGATTCCGGCATTTATCGCGAATCCAACTTCTGCGCTTCCGATACTCGAAGCTCTAAAAAATGACCAAGATCTCTATGTGCGAAGAAGTGTTGCAAATCATCTTGGCGATATTGCGAAAGACCACCCTGAATTTGTATTTACAATTTGCGAGCGTTGGTTAACCGAAGCTACCAACGAGGTAAAATGGCTCATCCGCCATGCACTTCGGCATCCTG
Organism: Nitrosomonadales bacterium; assembly: GCA_016721605.1. Taxonomy (GTDB): domain Bacteria; phylum Pseudomonadota; class Gammaproteobacteria; order Burkholderiales; family Gallionellaceae; genus Nitrotoga. The sequence goes on along the minus strand of JADKHS010000038.1, from coordinate 12,409 downwards.
CAAAAAAAGAAAATAAAACCGCACTCCAGCTTAGAGCCGCCGCAAAATAAAGGATATCAGCAGGTGCTGGCTCTCCCACATAAACTGATTTTAAGAAAAACAATCTAATATTACCGTCAAGCGGGGTACACAAGATTTATCCCCAGTGTCAGGAGTTATTATGAAAAATCGGGAGGAACCCGTAGCTGTTATGGCCGCGCAAGTTACGCCACGTGCAAAGCTATCGAATTATCCAGAACCATTTGCTTCACGTATGAAGGGTCGGGAAAAGCGCGCTCTAGGAGACTTGTTTGGCCTTTCAAACTTCGGGGTAAATCTAACACGGCTTTCGCCCGGCGCTGCTTCAGCGCTACGTCACGCCCACTCCAAGCAGGACGAATTTATCTACATTTTGCACGGGCATCCCATTTTGATTACCGATGCAGGCGAAACACAGCTTTCTCCTGGTATGTGTGCGGGATTCAAAGCCGGCACAGGAAACGCACACCAGTTGGTGAACCGCACCAGCGACGAAGTGCATTTCCTTGAGGTAGGCGACCGCAGCCCAGGAGATTCGGCGCAATATCTAGATGATGATTTAAAGGCGCTTCTCGTCGAGGGCAAATGGCAATTTACACACAACGACGGTTCACTATATTGAAATCCATCCAACCTCACACAACATAGAAATTGTGCGATTTTTTATCAAAAAGGTTTATATGGGTACTTCTAAAAATTAAGAGTTCTAAACAAGACTAGGCGCGAATAAAAATGGACGCGCGGTTGCTTTGTGACAAAATCGAATTTTAGGCCCCATATGCAATACGTTTTAATCATTCACGAAGTGGCGGCTTATCCAGCATGGAAGGCTGTTTTTGATCAAGCCGCAAACATTAGAAAAAGTGCTGGGGAAATTAGCTACCAATTGCTGCGATACGATAATGACGCAAACAACATCGTCCATTTCTCGCAATGGTCATCGCTGGACAATGCCCGGCGTTTTTTCGAGTCCCCTGAGTTAGTGGAAATCAGAAAAAAAGCCGGTGTAAAAGCGCCCTCGTTTATCTATCTGGAAGAAATAGAACATGGGGTGCTATAACCCATAAAGTTACTCAAGCGTGGCCGCGCAAATTTGCCTGCACCATTATTGATCCGGCATAGTGAAGCATTAACCCCGTTCGGGCTGAAATTGTCGATCCTCCAGCTCTATAAAGCTATCAAATCGGTACTTCGTTACCCATATCTGCACTCCACTCCGCACATCTTCTATTCGCGCCTAGTCTTGCTTAGAACCCTTAATTTTTAGAGGCGCCCCTTTAGCCGCTCGATTTCTGCTTCGGGGAAGCGCACCATGTTTTCTGTCTCCAGCTAAAAACCTGTCAGGGGAATTTCGATAAAAATAACTCGTTTGCAGTTGTACGCCGTATTGGCGTAAAATCAACTACCTATTGAAAACAGGGAGTATTTTTATGCATCGCAACAGCCATGGATTGCCGTAATGACCCAAGACGAGAAAGAATATTTCAAGGTGCTGGGCGGTCGCGTCGCACTCTTGCGCAAGGAGTTGAGATTGACCCAGGTGCAGCTCGCCGAGACGTTGGGAATCTCCCAGCAGATGGTGGCCTCCTACGAGGTCGGGCGTCGCCGCATCCCGGTGTCGATGTTGCCGCAGCTTTCCCATGCGCTCAAGGTGCAGACCGATGCGCTGCTGGGGAACGAAACCAAGGCGAAGGCGAAACGTGGCCCCACGCCAAAATGGCAGCAGCAAATCGAAGCAATTGCGCAACTGCCTAAAGCGCAGCAGCGCTTCGTGTCAAAGATGTTGGATACCGTGCTGGCGCAAGCTGGCCGCTAAAAGAAATTGATTACGGCGATAATACAAATTACTTTGCCGGACCAATTGGCACAGGAGGCGTAGCGCGTCGGCCTGTTGTCCCAATCAGCCTTGGAGCGACTTTTGCGCGAGCAGTTGCAGGCGCAACGCCAGGACGGTTTTTTGCGGTCATGGGGCGGATAGCACAGGTTGCGGAGCCGCCTGCGATGTCGCCGGAGGAAGTGGCCGGGGAGATGCGCGCCATGCGTGAGGAGCGGCGCGCCAAAACTTCCGGCTGATGCGTTTGGTGCTCGATACCAACGTGGTCGCTTCGGCCATGCTGTGGGACGGCAGCCCGCCGCTCCTGTTGCAGGCGCGGCGCGAGAGGCGGGTCGAACTCTACACCAGCACCCCGCTACTGGCGGAGTTGACCGACTGGGGCGCAGCAAATTCGAAAGGAAGATCGCGGCGTCAACGCTGACGGTCGATCAGTTGGTGGATCGTTACGCAGAGTTGGCGCAGGTGGTGCGACCGACGCCAACACCGCGCATCGCGTCCGATCCGGACGACGATGTGGTGATCGGCACCGCGCTTGCGGCAAAGGCCGATTTGCTCGTGACCGGGGATCGGCCTTTGCTCTCGGTGACCCAGTATCAGGGCGTGAGAATCGTCGGTGTGGCCGAAGCGATGGAGTTGACCGCAGCGCGATAGGCTAGCTTTGCACCCACCACTTTAGCGGCTACAAAAAGCCACCCGCGCCGAAATATCGGAGGCGGGTGGCTTTTTGTTTTTAGAAGAAGGGAAGAAAGATCATCATCCGTGGGTATCTCTTCGCTCAACCCACGCTGCGCTTGTTAATGGAGCGTTTCAGCAAAACCATTACCGTTCGCGATGTGTTCATGACTTGCTGATATTCAATCTCAGCATCAGCGTCATCGGATGCAACGGTGACGACTGAAAACCGTAATGTTCGTAGAACGCCTTGGCACGGTCGTGAAGTGCATACACCAGCAGAGCTCGAACACCGATGTTCTGAGAAACCGCCACAGCCCGGTTGACGGCGTCTTGCAGTAGGGATGCGCCAAGCTTAATGCCTTGGGCGTGCTGGTCAACCGCGAGCCGGGCCAGAACCATCACCGGAACGGGATCCGGCATGTTCCGACGCACAGCGCCGGTTGCCATCTGGTGCGAGACAGCGCCCGCAGCCATAGCGTAGTAGCCGTAAACACGATTATCCTGATCCGCCACTACAAACGTGCGGCTGGCTCCGCTCACTTGGTTGACCATTGCGCGGCGCTTGAGCCACTCGTCGAGAACGCCCTCTCCACACTCAAATCGATCCAGAATGTGGGTGGTCGCGAGTGGCTGAGGTGCGTTGAGTTGCAAAGTCATGTTTTGACTGCGGCCCAAGGCCGTCACGGCCATGAGGCGCTCAAGCCCTGGATTTGGGCTGGGCGGGGCGTCGAGCATTGCCGTGAACTGCTGGAACTTGTCGGTATTCAGGCTGAAAAAAACCTGGTCAAGTATTGCCGCCTGCGCGGCTGAGCAGGCAGCCTCGAGCATGAAATCCGAACGGGTCTTGCCTAGCAGAGTTGCAGCGTGGTCAATTAAATCTCGTTGCTCGGGCAATGCCCGTAGGTTGATGGCGGCGTCGCGCATGGAATTCCCCTCTTAGTGAATACACAATAGATATACGAAGCATAGCTATCTGTGTATCTATTGTCAATACGTTGATTGCCATCATCCCGGATTTGATGTTCCCAATACCGTCGCTGCCAGAAGCTGCGCTCACGTTTGGCTTAGCGGCTTGCATGAATATGCCCGTTTTTTGTCTGCCGCCGCGAGAAACTGGCCTTGATGAGCGAACAGCGCAGCGGATAATTGGCATCGCCCGGTGGCAAGCGCCATATCACATGTATATGTTGGGCTAATACCATCATCGCCAGAATAGCCAACGGATGGGTGCCTTTCACCGTTTTCATAGCTGCATGCAAATCATCAATATGCCGCACCAATAAACCGGAGCGCCGTTTGGCCGGATTAACAATTAAAGAATATATGCTCCCGCTACATCGGCACGTCGGTACCGCATGTGTTCATCCGTAGCCTGTGATGTTGGGCTTCATTACATTCAGCATAACTTACTGGGCTAAAAAATAGCCGCTAAAAAAGAAGCCTCCCGAGCCGGATTGCCGAAATAGTGCCGATAAATAAAGGCAAAACCGTTGCTCGGTGAGCGCGTTTGACAATGTAACCTATTAGATTACAATACGCCATGATTAAGGGTATCAAACACAAAGGTCTTGAGCGGCTGTTTATCAAGAACAGTGTCAGCGGCGTGCAGGCGGACTATGCGCCGCGCATTACCCTGATACTTGATGCAATAGATGCGGCGGAACAGGTAAACGAATTGGACTTGCCCGGCTTTCGGCTGCACCGCTTAAAGGTGACAAACGCAATCTGTGGAGCGTGAGGGTATCGGCCAATTGGCGTATCACGTTTGAGTTTGAAAATGGCGATGCATACATTCTGGTCTTGGAGGATTACCACTGATGAATACTTTGCGAAACAAAAAACGCGCACCCACTCACCCCGGCGCTTTGCTGCGCCAAGTGGTGTTGCCTGAGCTGGGGATCACGCAAGGCGAATTTGCCGGTCAACTGGGGGTATCGCGCCGCACCGTGTCTGAGATACTGCACGAACACCGACCGGTTACACCGGATATGGCGATCCGCCTGGGCAAGCTGTTGGGCAATGGTGCGGGGATATGGTTGAGGATGCAGCAGGCGGTGGACGTGTGGAAGCTTGAAAACACCAAAGCGCGTGAATATGCCCGCATTGAAAGACTGGCCGCATAGAGCATGCAACCCTATCTGGACGGCTTCGTTGAATCCGCCATAACTCAACAACTATGGACTAAAAGCCCATAGGTTGCTTTGGGACTGAAGGTTCCAATTTCGTGCCTTTACCAATTTCGTTGCAGTTAAGGAAATGCTGAATGAGTCGTCATTCCCGCGCAGGCGGGAATCCAGCTTGTTGATTTGACTGGGTTCCCGCCTACGCGGGAACGACAAAACCATAATTGTTCAGCGATTCCTTAAATACAGAACAACTGGACTGCACGAACACCGCAAGCAAACATTCAACGCTGCATGTCGGATTTTTTGACACTCTTGCTTGAAAATCTTCCCGGCCCGTAGCGATCGCCTATGCCATAAACAATTAACATTGTGTAATTAAAATAATTTAATGTTTATATTATTTTCTGGCATGAATCATGCATTATTGTCTCGAATGATGCTTAAGGGATCGTGGCATCTGCCCCTGCTGGAACTGCCTCGGTCACCCTCAACAAAGCTTGGTCGCGGGAAATGCGATTGGGTTTTATAAAGGCGCGGGGGGAACGGTGAACTCTTTGGGCAATAACACCATAACGGATAATGGCTCTAACACGGGTACGCTTACTTCGATCACGCCCAAGTAATTAATGATTCTCCAGTCCGAAACATCAATATTATGCTTCGACAAGCCCAAAGCAAACGGACTTCAAACATAATCTGGCCGAATCAGTGGCTCCAGGCTAATGGCCCACTTTTGGACTTCATTGGTACTCCCGGCGAGTGTCAGCTTCATATGCAACATCCGGTGTAAGCTATGACAAGGCTGATTCGCCCAAGCCTCATAGCTTAAATGGCGTTTGAATAATATGCGCACCATCCGCTGTCACCCTGGACTTTGGCTTCCACGCATGGCCATAGATCACTTCGAAAGTCGCGGGCAGTTTGCCGTTTTTCCGGAATCGTTCGTAATTCTCTTGCAACGCCAGCCAGGCAGCCTTGCCCATCATGCCGTGTCCACGTCCGGCAGTGGCATTGTGCGCGCCTATGCTGCGCAAATCCTGCATTACCGCTTTCACGTTGTCGTAAGTCAGCGTGATAATTTCCATGTCCATCACAGGCGCGGCAAAACCGCTGGCCTTCAGCATGTCGCCGATGTCATGCATGTCCGCGAAACGATTGACATGCCGGTGCTCATCCACGCTATGGAAAGCGCTGCGTAGGTCCTTGAGCGTATCCGGGCCGAAGGTACTGAACATCACCAAGCCCTCCACTTTCAATACGCGGTGTAATTCGCTGAAGGTGGCGGGCAGATCGTTGCACCATTGCAGGGTCAGATTCGACCATGCCAGCTCGATGCTGTTGGCTGCCAACGGCAAAGCTTCGACATCGGCGCATACATAACCATGCTTGCCACTACCGAATAACTTGCGCCACCAGCTTAACCTGCTGCGCGATACATTGAGCATACTAATTGCCATGTCGAGCGCCAGCAGATGCGCCGCCGGATAGCGCTGCGACAGCTGGCGCGTGCCCCAGCCAGTACCGCTGCCAACATCCAGCACAGACGTTGGCTTCTGTTTTATATAATCCAGCCGTTCCAGCATGCGGCTGCACACCTCACGCTGCAATACGGCAGCGGTATCGTATCCATTGGCCGCGCGATTGAAAGCCATCCGCACCTGGCGTTTGTCGATCAGGAAATCATCCATTAAAAATGCCTCGATCCGTTGCACAAAAATATCCGGGTGGGATAAAAATGGTGCATGTGACGCGCCCTGTATATTGAACAATTGCGCATTGGGCAATTGCTGCGCGAGATAGCCCGATGCTGCGGGTGAAGCCAATACATCGCGCTCACCCGCAATGACCAAAGCAGCTTGAGTAATTTGCGGCAATACCGCACGCAGATCAGTATTGCGCAATATTTCCAGGCCACCGCGCAATGCCGCAATATTCGGTTCACCGCGACTGAATAGACGGGCACGCAAATCCGCCAGCAACTCGCGTTCGTGTTCACTGCCGCGCACCTGCAAAGCCATAAACCGCTTCAACGTTAGCGCATGATTTTCCAACAACGCGACAGAAAACTCATGCAAGGTATTCGCCGCCATTGCATGTTCCCAGCCGCTACGCTGCACAAAGCTGGGCGTGGTGGCAACCAGCACGAGCTTGTCGATCTGGTGCGGCGCATGAAGTGCCCAGCGCAACGCAATCTGCCCGCCGAGCGACCAGCCACATAACGCCAGCGGCTCATCGCCATGTTCAGTATGCCAATACTCAGATAGCCGCTGTACCAACCCATCTAAATCATATTGCGCGGTGATCGGGCTGGTACCGTATCCCGGCAAGTCCACGCAGTGCACGCGAAAGTATTGCGCAAGTTGTGCAACCACATTGCCCCAAATGCCGCAGTGCATCCCCCAGCCGGGTATCAGTAATAGCGGCGCTCCGGCACCGCGACTTTCAATGTGCAAGCTCATGCAAGGCGGAAATCAATTGCGCCACATCCTGCTCGCTATGCGCCGCAGAGAGCGAAATGCGTAGTCGCGCTGTTCCCTGCGGAACGGTTGGTGGGCGGATGGCTGGCACCCAGATGCCACGTGTGCGCAGACCTTCGCTCAAGGCTACCGCAACATTATTGTCGCCGACCAGCAGCGGCTGAATAGGGGTATCGGAGTGCATCAGCACCCACGGGAGTCCGGCCAGACCCGCACGCAACTGCGCAACCAATTTCCATAATTGTGTACGCCGCCACTCTTCATTCTGCAATAAGCGCAAACTGGCCAGCACCGCGCAAGACAGCGCAGGTGGGCTGGCTGTGGTGTAAATGTAGCTGCGCGCATTCTGTACCAGCGTATTAATTACCACCTGTTCCGCAGCAATGAAGGCACCGGATACGCCCGCCGCCTTGCCCAGCGTCGCCATGTAGATGATGCGCGGGGAGGCTAGACCAGATGAATCTCGATGGTGAAATAATGAGCCGCGCCCCTGTTCACCCAATATGCCAAAACCATGCGCGTCATCCACCAGTAACCAGGCATCATGTTGCTCGCACAACGCCAGCAGTTCCGGCAATGGCGCAAGATCACCATCCATGCTGAATACCGCATCGGTAATAACCAATTTGCGACCGTTGTTTGGTTGCCCCAATAATTGCGCAAGATGCACCATGTCGTTGTGGCGATAGCGGTGTACCTGCGCACGTGACAACAACATGGCGTCATTGAGTGAGGCGTGATTCAGCTTGTCGGCAAAGATTCTATCGCTCCTGCCGACCAGCGCTTGCACCGCTCCCAGGTTAGCCAGATAACCGGAAGAAAATAACAATGCTGCGGGCTTGCTGACGAATGCGGCAAGCGCCTGCTCCAGCTCGTCGTGTACGCTGAAATGGCCGCTGACCAAATGGGATGCACCCGCACCCAATCCAACCTGTTGCGTTCCCGTCTGCAAAGCGGCAATCAACTGCGGGTGATTCGCTAAACCGAGGTAATCGTTGCTGGAAAAAGACAAAATCGATTTGCCCTCTACCGTGACGCACGTGCCTTGCGCACCCTGCAATTCGCGGCGATAGCGCAAGAGCCCTTGGGCTGCGCGGGTGTTGAGTTCGTCCTGCAGTACTTCAAAAAGCATTGAAATTTTCCATCACAGGCAAGATAGTTTGGTCAATGCACTCTAACTTTTTGCCGCGAGCGGATACATACCCAATTTATCGAGTAGAGCGCGGTCGCGCTCCACCTCTGGATTGCCGGTAGTCAGCAACTGGTCGCCATAAAATATTGAGTTGGCGCCCGCGAGAAAACATAAAGCCTGTACCGCTTCGCTCATTTGTTGTCGCCCGGCAGACAATCGCACTCGCGCCAAGGGCATGGTGATGCGCGCCACCGCGATGGTACGAACAAAATCCAGCGGATCCAGCGCTTTGGTGTCGGCCAGCGGCGTGCCTTCTACCTGTACCAGCAGGTTGATGGGTACGCTTTCAGGATAGGGGTCAAGGTTGGCCAGTTGCGCGACCAAGCCGGCACGTTGAGTAAGGCTTTCGCCCATACCAACGATACCGCCACAGCATACATTCAAGTCAGCATTGCGTACCCGCTCCAGCGTGTCTAGCCTGTCCTGATAATCACGCGTGGTAATGATTTCGTCGTAGAACTCAGGCGAGGTGTCCAGATTGTGGTTGTAGTAATCCAACCCGGCGTCTTTTAGCTGCTCGGCCTGGCCATCTTTCAACATGCCCAGCGTAGCGCAGGTTTCCAGCCCCAGCGCTTTGACTTCGCGCACCATTGTCAGCACCGATTCCAGATCGCGCTGTTTGGGGCCGCGCCAAGCAGCACCCATACAAAAGCGGGTCGCGCCAGCGGCCTTGGCCACGCTGGCAGCTGCCAGCACGTCGTCAAGCTCCATCAATGCCTGGCTTTTCACGCTGGTATCATAGCGTGCCGCTTGCGGGCAATAGCCACAGTCTTCTGGACAGCCGCCTGTTTTAATGGACAGCAAAGTGGACAACTGTACCGCGTTGGGATCGAAATGCTCACGATGTACCTGCTGTGCGCGATAAAGCAAATCGGCAAACGGCAGCTGGAATAGTTCCTCTACTTGGGCGAGGCTCCAGCATTGCGCCTTGGTTGATGACTGAGCGAGTGCCGAGGGTTTGGAAGGACGGGTAAATTGTACGGTGTGGGTCGTCATGACTTACAGTCTAATGAATTACAATGATCCAGCATCATCCGTGAAAGGGCACGACCTTGTCAATTTTGACTCGTCATTTTTTGAACATCCGCACAAAATTGTGGCAATCACTGCCCGCACAACCCTGTTTTCTGTGCGGCATAGCCAGCCGCAATGGCGTATTGTGCGCCGCATGTGATGCTGATTTGCCCTATTTGACTGCGGCATGTTGCCCGGTGTGTGCCCTGCCTACGCACGATGGCGCGACCTGTGGCCATTGCTTGCAACAAGCGCCGCATTTCGACCGTACAGTGGCCGTGTTCGCCTACGCTTTCCCGCTCAACAAACTAGTACAGGCGCTGAAGCATCATGAAAAATTAATATTGGCGAACAGCCTTGCGGACAAACTGACGCAGCGTATTGCGGTGCATCCTGATTGCATTGTTGCAATGCCATTGCATCCGGTGCGTTTACGTGCGCGCGGTTTCAATCAGTCATTTGAGTTGGCACGGCATATTGGACGGCAGATGGATATTCCAGTCCTGCTTAACGCCTGCCAGCGCAGCCGCGATACGCCGCCACAAACAGCGTTATCACGAAAAGAAAGAGATAAGAACGTGCGTCAGGCATTCATCTGCACGCAGGATTTTTCGGGCAAACATGTCGCCATCGTGGATGATGTAATGACTAGCGGTGCGTCGCTGAACGAAGTGGCGCAAACCTTACGCAAAGCGGGCGCGCGCGAAATCAGTGCTTGGGTCATTGCGCGGACATTGCCGCATTCTGTTTCGTAGGGTTATTATTCAAACTAGAGCATTCAAACCAGAGGTTCCCAACATGTTTAATGTGATCCTCTTCCAGCCCGAGATTCCGCCCAATACCGGCAACGTCATTCGCCTGTGCGCCAACACCGGGCGCAACTGCATTTGATCCAGCCGCTCGGATTTTCGCTGGATGATAAACAGTTGCGGCGCGCCGGGCTGGATTATCACGAATACGCCAATCTACGCGTACACGACGACCTCGCTGCCTGCCTGCAAACCCTGCCGGGCGCGCGTCTGTTTGCATACACGACCAAAGGCAAGCAGCCTTATCACGAGGTATGTTATCAGGCGGGTGATGCGTTGCTGTTCGGGCCAGAGACTCGTGGCTTGCCTGCGGATATATTGGCATCGTTAAAACCGGAGCAATGCATGCGCATACCTATGCTGCCGAATAATCGCAGCCTGAATTTATCTAACACAGTCGCGGTAGCGGTGTTTGAAGCATGGCGTCAATGCGGGTTTGCGGGGGCTGATAGATCGTTCCGTTAAAATAATTACAATGTTGGTCATGAGTACATAAAGCATGGATGTCACAGTACCAATTGGCAGCCAATTTCTGTAGCTAATGGAGGTAACAGCTTGTAGCTTGTAGGGTGGGCACGGTTTTGTGCCCACGCGGATTCGTCATTTTGGAGTACATCTATGTCACGTTATCGCCGCGCAAAAACTGCAGGCTCAAGCTATTTCTTTACAGTGGTCGCTTACCGGCGGCAGTCGATTCTATGTGACGAAGCGATTCGTAACGCATTGCGCGCCTCAATCGAATCGGTGCGTGTGACGCGTCCTTTTGTCATTGATGCATGGGTATTGCTACCTGACCATTTACATTGCGTGTGGACATTACCTGACGGTGATGCCGATTTTTCCACCCGTTGGATGATGATCAAGCGAGCGGTTTCTTTGGCCTGCGGGGAAGATTATCGTCGTGCCGACTGGCTGTCCGCATCAAAACTCAAACATCGCGAATCGACTATCTGGCAACGGCGATTTTGGGAACATCAAATTCGTGATGAAAATGATTTTGTCCGTCATGTCGATTACATTCATTTCAACCCGGTTAAACACGGGCATGTACAACATGCGGTTGATTGGCCTCATTCAACATTTCATCGCTATGTGCGTGATGGGGTATATGCGCATGACTGGGCTGATTCGATAGAAAGTGCGGTGCTGGGATATGATTGATGCTGACCGCGTGGGCACAAAGACGTGCCCACCCTACTTGGCTGCGAAATATATGCAAAATTTTTGGCTATTTGTTCGCCCGCAAAATGCGTTTTGCGAGTAGTCACACGATGAGGACAGCCGCACCAACTACTATTCCAGTCAGGATATTTAGCAGCACCGGTGCCCCAATATTTACTATCGAATTAATAATGCCGCTGTCGTAATGTGCCAAATTGTGGATCAAATCAGATTCACCAAATATGCCATGGATGAGAATACCCCCACCTACCATGAACATGGCAACCGTGCCAACGATGGATAGGCTCTTCATCAGGTAAGGGGCAATTTTCAAAATAGCGCTTCCAATGCAACGCTGAATTTTGCGTAATAGGTTCGCACCGCTTTTTTGGCTAAGGTAAATCCCACCATCATCCAGCTTAACGATACCAGCCACCAAGCCGTAGACACCGACAGTCATAATTATGGCTATTGTCGTAAGTACCGCAACCTGCTTCCAAAACGATTCCATCGCAACCGTTCCTAGCGTAATCACAATAATTTCAGCTGACAAAATAAAGTCAGTACGAATCGCTCCTCGAATCTTGTCTTTCTCGAAAGTGGCCATATCGACGCCACGATTGGCGAGTGCCTCCACAAGCTCAACGTGATGCACATTGATTTCTGTTTTGCTTTCCATAAACTTATGTGCAAGTTTTTCAAATCCTTCGTAACAAAGGAAGGCTCCACCCAACATTAACAATGGCGTCACAGCCCATGGGATAAAAGTACTAATAGCAATTGCAGCAGGCACCAAAATGAATTTGTTTTTGAATGATCCTATTGCAACTGCCCAGACAACGGGTAATTCGCGGTCGGCTGTGACGCCTGTCACCTGTTGAGCATTAAGCGCTAGATCATCCCCGAGTACCCCTGCAGTTTTTTTAGCTGCAACTTTGCTCATTACAGCAACATCGTCCAGAATCGATGCAATATCATCGATTAGGGTTAAAAGACTGGTTCCCGCCATGTTAAAAATCCCGGTTTAATTGACTGATGCCTAGACTGACATAAACAGCATATGTACAGTAAGAAAAGGGCGCAAATCACGTCAATTACGGTGT
>JADKHS010000037.1 GCA_016721605.1 Nitrosomonadales bacterium | reverse complement strand
CAACCAGTAATTACATAATGGCTCGTCTTCCCCGCTTATATCTACCCGACCAACCTTTGCACGTTATCCAACGCGGTAATAACCGCGATCTCATATTTGCGGCGGATGCCGATTACCAGTTTTATCTACGTTGCCTGCACGAGGCGGCTGACACGCATGCCCTCACCGTTCACGCTTATGTGCTGATGACGAATCACGTGCATTTGTTGGTTACGCCCGCCACGGAATCCAGCCTATCTAAAACCTTGCAGTCGATTGGCCGACGTTATGTGCAGTATTTCAATTTCACCTATCAGCGCACAGGGACGTTGTGGGAAGGGCGTTATAAAAGCACGTTGATTGATAGTGAGCGTTATCTGTTGACGTGTATGCGTTACATTGAGATGAACCCTGTACGCGCAGAGATGATGGCGCATCCTGGCGATTACCCTTGGTCAAGTTATCGTGCCAATGGGCAAGGGAATGCGGATGGGTTGATTGTTCCGCATGAGCTGTACCAAAGCCTTGGTCGCACGGATGAGGAGCGTCAGTCTGCTTATCGGCAGTTGTTCCAAGCACAGCTTGCCAAGGCGGATGTGGAAGCTATCCGTAATGCAACAAACAAAGGGTGGGTTTTGGGGGATAGCCGCTTTGCCGCTAAGGTGGCGGCACTCACGGAGCGACGGGCAATGCCGCTGCCACGTGGCAGGCCGAAACGTGAGGTGGCAGATTAAATCGAGTCTGACCCTATGACCCTAATTAATGTGAAAGCAGTAACGCGCTGGCTGAACAGCAATATTTGGTAATCGAGCAGCGTGTAAAGGCAGGTTTGGTGCTTGCCGTGTGCACGGTAAGCACGGGTACGTTATACTGCTACCCCTGAAAAGCGCCCGTAGCTCAGCTGGATAGAGTATTGGTTTCCGAAGCCAAGGGTCGTGGGTTCGACTCCCGCCGGGCGCACCAGTAATCAGGATTATGACTGGTTTATGCGGTTTACTTCCTTTTCAGTTTGTCAGAATAATCGTCGCGTTTTCTTTAGTATTCAGTTAGTTGGTGTTTTCTTGATTTTTTATGCTAGTACTTAATCTCCCCAGGGTTTTAAGGATGAATGCACCCTCTAGGTCATTTTGATTTGACGGTCATGGGACGAGTAAGTCAGGCTAGCCTGCTAGGCAATGAAACGTAGTTGCTTTACTATCCGCAGCTTCCACTTAGCATCATGAGTCATTACCATGGTTGAAAATAGGCCACCACTGGGTGGTTACACGGTATGTGGAGAGTAAGCCGTTTGATTTGGAATTTCCGGTAGAAACATTTAAACGATTATTAATAAAATTAATTCATGGGAGGAAACATGAGCGCCAGCAGTTCGCCAGCTAATTTGAAAGACGCCATACGACACTTAGATACGTTGCCCGCTATGCCAGTTATCGCGCAGAAAATTCTTGCTCTTGATTTGGAAAGTGACGAGGGTGAACGGGCAATGCTTAAGCTAATTGAAAAAGATCCGCAGATCGCAGCGAAAGTAATTGGCTTGGCAAACACGCCACTATTCGGTGCTTCCAGGCGAGTTTCCTCTGTTGCGGACGCTTCGATGTTGCTTGGTATTACACGCGTCAAAGCTGTCACTATGGGTATTGCGGTGATGTCGTCATTGATAAAGAAACCTACGGGTAAGCTCGACGTTCAAGGTCTCTGGCTGCACAGCTTGGCAATCTCTCTAGCCGTAAAAATCCTTTCACAGGCTATGCCGCGCAACACACGTCCACTTGATGACGAAATATTTTTGGCGGGACTGTTGCATGATATGGGTTACATGGTGCTGAATTATCTTGATCAGAAATTAAGTGATGAACTACAAACTCGATTTGTTTCCCAGCCGGATCGATTTTCCGCTGAGATCGAAGCTGAGCTGCTAGAGATGAATCATTGTGAACTAGGTGCCGAGCTAGCCCGTTTTTGGAATCTACCGGATAGCATTATTGCTGTGTTGCGTTATCACCACGATCCTGAAAATGAGCTTGCGGCTATTGGTCAGCCTCTGGTCAGTATGGTTAATATCGCGGAAAAAGCGCTCGTCGCCATAGGTATCTCCGAGCATGGGTCAACCGAAATTAGCCCTGAAGAATGGCAAGCTCTGGGCATTGATCCATCAAAAGCAGATGAGTTGATAACGCAGATAAATAAGCAAGCAGAGGAGACTAAGCGGACGGTGGGTGATTTTCATTAAATGTGAGCAGAGAGAAATTTGGTGGATTCAACCTCGAAGTGCAGTTTTGGTAAATAATCAAGGTTGCTGAGTCCAACGTGTTAAGCAGCAAGGCTTTTCGTATATCGCTGCGTGAATGCGGCAGGTGACAGGCAGTCATAGAGGTTTGTGATCTCCCGTACTTATGATGCTCGGGTATGGGGCGCTGATGGCAGATGGCTCATTTTTGAGCGTACCCTAAGCTCTCCATCACCGCATTGACGCTCCTATCTCAAGTAATGGTTACTATCCCTGATAAATCAGCCAGAATTAAAGGATACAGTTCTCGAATAATGTGGCGTTCAAACAACGATGAATTTCCTTGGCTGAAAGCCCTTCAGAGGTACGGCGGGTGACGTAGGCTCGAGTACGTGGTTCACTTCGCATACGCACCATCGCGATGGTCCAGCGCATTGTTGGCGCACGATTTCCTCCCCGGTTAAGGCGATGCCGTCCGTCTTCCCGGACGATGCTGGCAGGGGATTCGCACCACATAAGGCTACCAGAGCTGACTCATTGCGTAGGCGTTCAGGATTATCGCCAGCTACAGACAAAGTGTTGCCGCAGTTTGTGGCCCAACGCCGAATTGACTGCGAAGACGTTTGGCCGTCTGGCTGTCAATTGCTCCAGTGTCGCGTCAAGTTCCTTCAACTCGGAAGACAGGTGTAACCAGCGTTTGGCAAGCAATCGGAGCGTACCCGCCAATGTCTGCAGCAGCGGAGTTCCGCCTAACGTTCGGAGTTGGGCGCAGCCTTGAATGCACTGCTCGGTCTTTGTTTTCCATCGTTTTCGCGGATGGTATCGGAGCGCTGACCAATAGCGACCGCAACTGGTTAATCGTTTGGGTCCTTGCCTTCACCGCACTACGCCTGGCAACGGATACGATACGCGTGGCTTCCACAACACCGGATTGAGATTTAGGGATAGCATTTGCTTGGCCGGAGCACCGCTCTTGCCACTTTCGGCATCGGTCGGATCAGATTTACCTTGCAGACGACGTAGACCGATCCGGGCGATTAACCTCCCATACCTCAATCCTTGTTTGCGCAATACGCGAGGTGGCCGGCACCATAGTTCCCGGTTTTCTTCTACGCCGGCACGCTGCACGTTTCCGAATGCACGTGCCCAGTTCAACAACGTTATGTGACCCGCCTGATTGGTTGGTGTGACAAGCGTTCCGAGCACTTTGCCGACATGGTTTAATACAACTCTAACGTGCGCATCAAGATGTGTATCCACCCTAGAATCACTTCATTGAGTTCTGCTTGGCTATCCATACCTGTTCCTTTCATCGTAGGAAAGTCGCACTACCAACCCCGATTACAGGACAGGACACTCACGGTGCAGTAAAGCTCCTATTAGGTCACAGGCAACGGGCCCAGCAATGCTTGGGAACGCCGCAACCCAAGCGACAGGTCAACGCAAAGGCAGATTCGCCAATCCCAGCACGGGTCAGATTGGGCGGGCGTTCAATACAATCATAAACTGAGTGTCCCAACAATCATTCTTGCGGCATCTATAGATGCCGTCATGCCAGATTACTTTATCAGCTTCAAATCGAAACAAATATGGCAAGCACCCGTAAGTCAGTATTTTAAAGGCTGTGCTGGTTTGATTCCTGCTAGGTCTAGCTGATCAGGGCTATCTAGGTGTTGCATGGAAGTGCAGGCGTAAAGAGGAGGGATGCACATTGCCAAAACCTGCGACTGGGTCGAATACATCTTTGTTGATATGGAATAAATGGGCGGCAAGTTAATTCGCACTGTTGGTCAAGTACGGGCGAATTTTGCTGTGATCATAATGGTTGTTAGCCATACCTTCAAGTGTCTGGTTTGTCTCAAACTGGCTGGAATAAGGCCTTTTGGCGTTCTTATTGATCCGGCCAGGAGATGTTTGAACTTTTCTGCCAGTCAAACCCCACAGTGACGGCACCTCCTACTTCAAACTTCACTTGGCCGGATCAATAGTAGGCTGAATTGCTTAAGAAATAGGCGATTTTAGGTAAAAATGGGGTGGAATTGCGCAAAAATATGCAGTCCATCGAAAAATATGGACTAGCTTTAGCCGTGTTAGCGCTAAGTGAAAATGTCCGCTTTCTCCAAAATAGAAATGTCCGCTATTTGTCAAAAAAACCTATGCTTTCATGGTTATAAGCGTGGAAGTGCTGCACTTGCAACCACTCGGTAGCTATAGCCTTTACGCCGAGTAAATGGTTCGCTTCGCCGGGCTAAAGCCCGCCCTTGACACGGCTATAAGGCTTGGAGAAGTGCCCCCCAAATAGCGGACATTTCTATTTAGCACTAACAAAGGTTGTTTATTATCATGGTGTGCAACTTACACAATGTGGCATACTGCGCATAATTGATAGTGAAATTTGGATTTAAGCATTCTTTAAATAGAGTGGGTGTGTATGCAGTGTAGATAGCATAAGCGGATGTTTGAATTAGCTTTCAAGAAGTTGAAGTTTATTTGCTTCTTTAAGAATCAGCCAAAAAAGCTTGCGTAATATAAATTGGCAATGCTAGAATCAGCCAGTATAGAAGGGCGTGAGTATGTAAAGTTTTTTAACTAAGCAGTATTGGAAAGGGGAGAAGTTATGTTTGAAAATGTGACTACCGGCCAAGTTCTTTTGATGTACGTATGTATTTTTGGATTTATTTTTGGTATGGCTGCAATCTTATTTAAAAAGAATTCTTAAAAAGCAAGGCTAAATATTACTCTAAGTAGTAAAAATGTTGTTTTTGGCGGCCTTCCGAAAATATGGTGTGATTTCACGGCGTTTGAACGATCAGCACTTGTAAGGTTGTTGGGGAAAGATAAATTGAAGAATTTCGAGAAATAAGGGGGGGAAATGCGCAAATCTACATCCATGTTGTCGTCATGGCTTACAATTATAGCTGCTACTGTGCTGGTATCAGGAACGGCTGTTTCTGCGGAAGTTGGAAAAGTTAGTGCAAATCCTGCTAACGGCAAGGTCATTTTTACCCAGGGGAAGGGGGATGTTCCTGCCTGCCTGTCCTGTCACGGAGAAAATGCATTGGGTAATGATGCCATGGGCGCGCCTCGCTTGGCTAATATTGGTTACGTGTATATCGTTAAACAACTCACTAATTTTGCTGCGGACAAGCGTGTTCCTTCTGGACTGGGCGCGGTAATGAATGGGTTTGCTAAAGCGTTGAGCGAGCAAGACCGCCGTGATGTGGCTGCATTTGTAGACAGTTTACCCAGAAAGTTTGAGCCGTCCGATTTGAAGGCTCTCAAGGCGGAGGGGCAGCAAGTTGGTCAGCCGCATTTGGGGAAGCTTTTAGTTCATAGTGGGGTAAAGGGTAAGGTGGCCTCTTGTTACTCATGCCATGGGTTTAATGGACGTGGTGCTGATCCTATATTTCCAGCAATTGGCAATCAAAAGTATGTATACCTGGTTAACCAATTAAAAAGTTGGCGTGACGGCACAAGGAATAATGACCCTGTAGTTGGGGGGGTTTCATATGATGCAGGCTGTGGCGAAAACGCTGACAGATGACGACATTTATAATGTTGCTGCATATTTGTCTACTGCTCCACCAGTTAATGTGCGGGACGGTCTGCTTATTGACAACCAAACTGTTTTAAAGGAAGTCCTAGTTCGATAGAAAGTCGTAAAGATTGGATTGATGTTGTTTGTAAAATCCCCGTGCCGAGATATTTAGGCGCGGGGATTTTGTCTATTGGAAAAGTACATTATGTGGTTGGGGGTAATTCAATATGGCAATTAGCAATATGAAACTTGGGGAGAAATTGCTATTTGGGGGGTTTGCGCTGATTGGCATTATGGCTTTGGGCAGTTGGTTAGTGTTAGAAGTAGTCAGGTCACGCTTGGATAAGCCTATGTTTCCAGTGCTTCAGTATGATTTTTCAACAGAAGGTTTGCGCGGATCTGAATTATTTCGTACAGCGGGATGCACTGTTTGCCACCGCGCAATGCGCAATGGTACAAATATGGGGCTGGTTCTTGATGGTATCGGTTCCAAGCGAACCCTTGAGTATCTTAACAAATTTTTAAAAGATCCAGAAGCATCGTACTCTGGAACGACGATGGATCACGGTTCTTCTAAAGGAGCTGCTTTTGTAGCGAAATTGCCTCCAGCAGACTTGCAGGCGATTGCTCAGTTTCTTTCTGAGTTGCGAGCCAACCCAGGGTCTAATGCATCGCGACTCCCGCCTGTGGGTGGAGAGTCCAAGTTTATTGATGAGATGGTTAGAATGTGGGCACCAGATAGCTGGAAATCGGAGTATAAGGATGTACGTGAAGAAGTGAAATTAAAAACGAAAGAGAATCAGTATGATGCAGGAACTAAATGAACCTTGGACTCAGGACAAAGAATACACTAAATATACATTGTGGTTTATCTATGCATGTATCATTTATAGCATAATTGGTTTTTCCTGGGGGGCTTTGATGGGGGGGGTTCCCACCTTTAGGCAGTTTGTTAATAGTGGAATACCCGGCCATAGGATCGTTTTGGGGCATACGCATATTAATTTGTTGGGATGGGTGGAAATGGCTATTTTCGGAGCGGTATATTATCTGATACCACGATTGGTGCGTCGCTCTATCTATAGTTTGCGTTTGGTCAAAGTTCACTTCTGGATGCATAACCTTGGTTTGCTGGGGGTCGTAGTTTTCTTTAGTGCGGCAGGGTTGATTGGTATTTTTATTGATGACGATGGAGAATTGGCGGCATCACGATTTATGTCGCTTGCAGGAATTTTCGGTAGCGTGGTTTTGCTGGCTAACATTATATGGGGATATAATATATACCGCACTTGTAATGGATGGAACCGGTTCAAGTGAAAATAAGAATATTATGGCTATTTGTTACCATCGGCCTTATTAGTGGCTGCGGTGAGCAGTTTTCTGCATGGAGTATAGGTGGGGCTTCAATGGGAGCGCTGCAGAAGGGTATGCTTGCACCTAGTTTGCCCACCAAAACATTGGCAGATGTCGGTGGAGACATGAGCAAAATGACGACATATCGTCAGCCAGATGCACGCATGTACCAATATTCTTTAGACAAAGCGTTGGCGCTCGGCAAACCTATTGTCTTGGAGTTTGCTACACCTGGTCATTGCACGGTGTGTGATGGCCAGTTGCAAATATTGAAGGCATTAATGGAAAAATATCAAACTCAGGTGCTCTTTTTGCATATGGATCAATACCAAAATCCGCAAGCATTTAAGGCATATCGTGTGATGGGTGGTCCCTGGACTTTCTTTATAAATGATAAAGGCGTCGTTAGCGGTGTTCAACCAGGGCGCATGTTGCATGGCGAAATGGAAGCGGGAATTACGAAAATTCTGAAGGCGGGAACAGAAAGCCGTGCGGGTTGATCTAATATGAGTGTTACTCGTTTCAGTTTAGTGCAAGACCGCAAAGGTATGATATGGGATTTGTTGTTGTATGTTCCTACAGTCGTAGCTTTACTGTCAATGGTAGTCAAATTTTGGTATGGCGGTGATGTCAGTTTGGCATATTTATTTTCGTTTCTGGCCAGTTTCTTTTTTATCGCTGGTGCGAACCGTATATTGAAGACCCGGTTAATGTTATTGCCTACCGCGCCTATCGCAATTGAAGTCGGTAAGCAGGAAACTCGAATCATTATGCGTAATGGAGAGCATGTGGAGTTGGTGAAAAATTTGCGAGTTTACGGGGATTATTCGGGTCGTTCGTTCGGTCTGGCAGGGCTGGATAAGTTAGACCAGCGCTTGCAATTTGTATTTCATAAAGGACAATTTCCTAGCAAAGAAAATTACCAAGCAATTCAAGAAACGCTTAAAACTAGTTAGGCATCTATTTACTAAAACTCACTTAAGTATAATTGATTTATATTGTGTAGTAGGCTTAAAAACTCTTATGAAGTTTTTAAGGAAACGTGTTTAGTAATCCCAACCGCAACACTTTAGAGATGTTGATATTCTTGGGATGGAAAACTTTGGAAAGCATTCAAGTAACTGAATGCTGAAGAGCGCATAACGATTATGCCAATGAAAAGGAAGTTGATCGAGAGCATTGGACGATTCTTGAAATGCTCCCCGAGCATCATTTTAAACGAGATTGCACGGGATTTCGGATGTGAGTCTGGCTTACACTGCCTCCTTAGCTTTAGCTGGCGAACAGGCCACCTTTTGTGAAATCAAGTTCCGTAGAACACTGAAACTTGTGGTAGGCTACCAGCCGTTTGAAATGGTGACAGAGCGTCTCAAAAATGGTCACCTGAGAAATTGCAGATACGCCTCAAAGTATACACCCAGCCCTCCAACGTATTGTAAGCCACAAAAGATTTACCGCATGCTTAGCCGTTTACAACGAGCTTCTGCTTATAGGGTCGGCCATTAATAGTATGATTAATTATACCCGCGAAGGCCGGAATCTGGATGTTTTATCAGTCTATTTGATAGCCGACTCTATAATAGAGAACCCGCTTAAACATTAATTGTTGTGGTTGGTTCTTGAATCCGCCCCAAAGTGTAGTGGATAAATGGTTGCGGAACATATTGAATTGGAGTTCTTTAGAAAAGCTGATGGAGAATGAAATAAGGTGCGTGGACTAAACATAATATGCTGACAGCAGCTACAGTGTGGGCTGCACTATTGACCTACGCAGTAATGTTAGTTGCGTTTCGATACGCTAAGCAACGTGCATTACATGTGCTGGGAATGACTTCAATAATTTTGTTTGATTTGGGGATGCCGGTTTATCTCTATCTTTATAAGGACTGGTATCGGCGTTTGATTGTGGAGAGCGAATTGACTTCATTTTTAGTATGGATACATTTCATGATGCTTGTGATGATGTATGCGTTATATGTAATGCAAGTTAAAACTGCTCTGCGTTTGCTGCGTTGTGATAACAGCGTGCGCATCGATCACCGCGCTCAAGGTAGGGCTGTGCTGCTGGTGCGTGCCTTAGTCATTTTCACCGGTGCTCTACTTGTAGAGTCCTAGCGTTTAAGCGGTACGGGAGGCCGCTATTTAATGCCCTTTCGGCGTTGCGTTACATCCCAAACCATGAATCCTATAGCCACTACACCAATGAGGCAAGTGACAATAATCAGCAAATACTCAGTTTCTTTGTTAACCAAGCCACCAACTAGCATGTGTACAGCATAGCTCATGATGAACAGAGAGCTGAGAGCCACAACCAAATAAATAATAATTTCTTGTATAAGCTTATTCATATATTTAAAGTAAATTTTTTGCCGATTGCGGCACGAGCCTGAATAAATTAGGCTAACCGTTCATTTTGCCTAGAATTGCCGGAAAATTATTTCCGGATTGCTATGCAGTTCACATATAATTTACTTATCATTCTTCAGGTTGGCCTGAGGATCTACGTTCTTAAAGTGTAAAAGCACTCCGCCGGGTTGTAACGCAATAGTTTCAATAATCCCTCCGCCAAGAATAGACAGGTTCCGGGCGAGCGCTGCATTGTTGGCTTGCCGTGGATTGAATAATAAGTGGGTTATGCTGCGCAGCATGGTAAGCTGAGTCTGCGGATCCTGCGCTGCAGGGGGTAAAGGCAAGGTGTCGCATTTGCACGCAATCATAGTACGGCTTGGCCATTGGCTAGCTACACGTAAAAGAACTGGATTTTTTTCGCTTTTGTCCTCTTCAGCGATTTTACGGGCGTTTTCAGCCTCTTCAGCAAGAATATGAATTAATTGGTCTTCTTCAGATAGAAAGCCGGATTGCCGAATTTGGTAGTGCCTTTTATCTGCCTGCATAAATACTGTGGAAAGAATAATAATAAATAGCATCATCAAGCCACGTTGCTGTGCAAATCCCTTGTTTGCGCGAACATGATGTAATTGTAACAACAAAGGAATTCCAAAATATAAAATAAGGCATAAGGCAATTATGCCCCATGCCGAATCACTGGTCGTAATTCCCAGCGTCAAGCCAATAAGAAAGGTGCGCCCCGTAAAATCTGACCATAGGTTGCGGTATTGTTTGATCACGACGATTGCAAGCCCCGCAAGCATGAGCCCTCCTACTACCCAGCTGACAGCCGATATTTCACTGCCCAACGATGATCCGAGAATAGTAATTGCGAGACTTTTAATTGGGTTTTGGAACCATTCAACGTAATTCCAACCTCTTAACATGAGTAAGGTAAAGAGAGCAACAAAACTGACACCGACAAAAAAATATTTCTGCTGCTTTTGATCCAGCGGTTCTTTATACCATGACCAAAGCAGGGCTAATGGGTATGCCAGGCCAATGGGATGCAAACTTACGCTAAAGGCGCTGACCAGTAACTGGGCAAAATACCAGCCGCCACCTGGGCGAGGATTTAAGCGGTATTCCACGTTCAACCAAGCGCCAAATGGTCCAAAGAAATGCCACAGGTAAAAACAACACTGCGCGTAAATCGGGCGCGCCAAAAGTTACAACTGAAGCGGCCACCTGATCAGCTATTGACCATACTAATAAAAGTGATTTGGCAGAACCCTCATCTAAATTGTAAAGGTCTGGGCGCAACAAAAAAAGGATCGCTACACCCCATAATGACAACGAAAGATATCCCCAATAACGAAGAGGGATACGCGACAAGAGGGTATTAATGTTCATAATCAGCATTATTGTTTAGTTTAAGTGCACTATGCCTTGACAAGGTTAAGCGTAGGGTTTTATTATATCACTGCATTTTTATATCACTGAATTTCAGTAATTGCTGGTATCTCATACTATAACTATTGCCAGAAAGAATTCGGTTGTAAAGTAAGTTTGTTTGAGAACATCCGAGTTCCGCTTAAACATTAGCAAAAGATATCTAAAATACTTTAGATAAAAAACTGGGGGGAATGCAAAGTGCAAAAAAGTCAATACAATCTAAATCCTTTTGGATTACTATAATTGCGGGATTTGTAACGGGTATGGGTAATGGTAGCGTGTTTGGGGCTGCCTTGATGTGTTGGATGGGGCGTGCAGGATTTGAAGATTGGGGTGGTTACGGTGCTGGTTCGTATATACCTACGACATTTAATGGGTTTATGACGTTTTGGATGCTTGCATTTGGTTTTGTATTTATGCTGATGCTAGCACTTGGTTTAACGCGTCATGATGTAATCGAAAATGCGCGTCATGGTTAGGCGTGGGTTTATTTAAAATATTTAAAATCTGACGGCTTTAAAAATTAAAGGGGGGGACATGCTTACAATAGTGGCGGGGACATGTTGCATGCTTTTGGCGTTTTCTAGTATGTGGTTGTCGTGGTATGTGTTGATGCCGCACAAACGTATTCACTTGGCGGATGGTACTGATACGTTGGGTGAGGTGGTGGGCGGTTCAGTGGGCGATATAGTTAAAGAAGAAATAGCTTCGGTAGCTCCGCATAAATCGTCAAAAAAATAACCCTTTAAAATTATAGTGGAATTAACGCTAGTGGCGGCAGCCGTTTCGTCTGCCTAGAGCTAAAAAAGGAGATGCAGCATGATTCTTAAGTATTTGTTTGCTAAAAATGAGGCTATCCCGGTCGGTTCGGCGGCGATTTTCTTCGGTTTTTCTGCCATTATTTGGTTTATGATCGGAACCGGGTTGGGATCATTCAATGCGGCCAAGCTTGCTTTCCCTGATTTTGTAACAGGGACGGAAATGTTTGCCTTCGGTCATATGCGCCAAGTGCATGTACTGGCGGTAATCTTTGGCTGGATTTCGATGGCGTTTGCAATGGCCATGATGTATATCACTCCGATACTGGGGAATACAAGGTTGTGGTCAGAGAAGCTTGGTTTGTGGAATTGCATGATGTGGAATGTTGCCTTGGCTTTGGGGTTGACTCTGTTGTGGATGGGGGTGACTTCTGGGCGCGAATACTCAGACTTTCCATGGCCGCTTGATCTTGCTGTCGCTGCATTTATAACTATTCCTTTGGCGATTAATGTATGGATGACCATAATAAAACGTCGCACCCAGGGAATCTATACGACTAACTGGTTTTTTGCGGCGTCAACGTTTATGTTGATTATCGTATTTTTGGTTGGAAATCTGCCAGAGTATTTTCATCTTACTGGTCTGACCGAGGCTTACATGACGTGGTGGTTTGCGCATAACGTTTTGGGGTTGTGGATTACTCCCGTTGCTGCGGCGATTGCATATTATGTTATTCCAAAGGTGACTGGTAATCCATTGTATTCTCACCGTATAGGGCACTTGCACTTTTGGTCGATTGTTGTGTTTTATTCAACGCCTGCCGCGCATCATTTGATGTCGGCTCCCTTGCCTGAGTGGCTAAAATCCTTCGCTTCAGTGGAGGGTGTTCTGATTCTGGTGCCAGCGATCGCATTTGTGTCGAACATACTCTTGACTATGCAGGGTAAATGGAACATGTTTGTTGAGAATCTTGAGGTGCGTTTTACTGTGGTTGGTGTGTTGCTGGCAATCCCGCTCAATATGCAGGGTGGTTTTCAGCAAACGCGCTCAATCAATTGGTACATTCATGGTACGGGTTGGATGGTGGCGCACGCACATCTTGCTTTGTTAGGGTTCTCAACGTTTCTTGAAGCTGCGGCCGTATATCTTGGTCTGCAAACATTGATGAAGCGCAAATTGTACTCGTTGACGTTAGGCAATCTGCATTTCTGGTTGTTGTTGATTGGATTCAGCACTTACTGGATATCAATGACGATTGCTGGATTAATTCAGGGCGCAGGTAAAATTTATGAAGTGCCATACATTGATGTCGTGATCGCTGAGCATCCTTATATGATCGCCCGTTGGTTGGGTGGGACCATGGTATTTTCTTCAACTATTCTTTGGTTATACAACATGTGGATGACTGCGCGTGAAGGTACTGTTATTCCGGCCGGACGTATGCCACATGAATTGGCCTACGAACGTTAAACTTAAAACTTTAAGCCAGGATCTGAGGAGAAAATAATGAATTTTAGAGAGTATAGGATTGGTTCCAGGGCGTTTGGAGTCGCATTTGGGCTGTCAATGAGCATAACCTTGTTTTTCCCAAGCTTTGATCTTGCGGCTTCGATCAGCTCTGAGGTTGGCTTGGACAAGCAGTTGACTTCAGGGTGGGATTCAGGCTGGCAGCTTGCAGATCCATTGTTGAATGGTTTGAATAAGCCATTGAAAGTGCTGGTCAGAAAGGATCCGAAAAGTGGTGAGCCGATGGAGCCAGTGTACGCCTATGTATATCCAGCAGGGACGTCATTGCCGAATGGGGTGACTCATACTGCTAACTTGGGTAAGGGCGTTGAGGAGCTTAGTGTTAAACAAGGCCGTATAACAGAAGCCAGGAAGGAAAGCGGTGCTGTTTTTTTGATTAAAAAGAGTGATCAATTGCTGACTTTTGAGGATAAGCCACTTTCGTATATGGAGAATGCGACAGCCACGAAAGGTTGGACTCCAGATGAGGTTTTAAAGCAAGCTGCAGATTCAGATATATTACATGCTGGCTCTGGGAAAACCATGTTTGTACGAGAAGGTTGTTGGTGGTGTCATACATTGTTGCCTGAACAAACGCAAGATTGGCAAGTGTTTGGAGCCCCCCCTATGCTAGGTGATTTTAATGGAGAGTCTCCGACAGCATTTGGATCTGACCGCAAAGGACCAGACTTATTGCATGTTGGGTCACGCAATGCGTCAAGAGAGTGGATGATGCTGCATTTCTTTAATCCACGTTTAGTGCAACCGCATTCCATCATGCCGCGTTTTGATTATTTATGGGGTGAGGTCGATGCTGATGGCAAAAAAATTGATTTTAAGAAATGGCGTTCTGAGTATGATGAGTATCGGGAAGGTAAAATCACTACTCCTCCTGATGTGCCCATGTATGCTAAAGATAGCGAGATTCGAAACTTAATTGATTTTGTTATAAACCTGAAATAATTTAAGGGGGACGATAATATGCCTTGGGTATTTAATGAACCGTTGGTAACTTTGACGCATGAAGAGACTGTAGCT
Source organism: Nitrosomonadales bacterium (assembly GCA_016721605.1). Classification (GTDB taxonomy): domain Bacteria; phylum Pseudomonadota; class Gammaproteobacteria; order Burkholderiales; family Gallionellaceae; genus Nitrotoga. The sequence goes on along the minus strand of JADKHS010000037.1, from coordinate 8,998 downwards.
CGATCCAAACAACTCTGGGAGGCTGAGGATCTTGGTGGGATGACGGAGGATAACAATCGTTTGCCTGTTCCTGTTGTTGTTCTTGTCTTGTTAACGGTCGCGACGGCATTCTTGACTACCATTCCTCTTTGGGGACAGCGTCCAACAGCTGCTATTTATGCTGACTATATTAAAGCTATGGACACTCCTGAAATTCAGTCGATACAAGAAACTCAGGGTGATGATGCGGCAATGAAACGAATTGTTGAAATCAATAAAGACAGCCCATTTAAGGCTCAGCAGGGACGACATCCAGTGAGTATGAATGACCTGCGTGTTATCAAACCTCAAATTGAGGAGATAATGAAGCTTCCGGATGTGGATCTTAAGGATTACACTGTCGTGGGGCCAGAGGTGAAAATTGCTAATTTTGAAGGCAATTATCGTCCGAATGGTAAACGAGAGCGTCAACAACCTTGGTGGGATAAGGGGTATACGATTGATTTGTTTTATCTGACGATGTTTTTTCTTGGTGTAACAGTTACTGTGAAACGGTTGCCGCCCTATCATTGGCAGCCTCGTCATCACGATAGTGATCCTCGTCATGGTGATAGACGGCATAACGTTTAATTTATAATAACTACATTCGGGAGGCATCAAATGATAGATTTCGATTATGGACCTGCTTGTTTTGCGGTAGTGGTGGCGATTGGATTTTTGGCTCCATTTTTCTATAGCTTCTTTGTGGACAACTACGATAAGAAAAGTCCTCAAATAAGGTCGAATAAATCCTAAAGCTGCTGGTTGGAAACTTAGTTTACAAGGTATGCCGCCGTAAGGGCGGCATACTCTTTTTTACAAGAATTTATTTGGAATGAATGGAGAATAATTATTTATTCATTTCTTGAAAGTCTAAATATAAGTGGTGTTTTAAATGTGTTAGCTAACACAGCATATTCACCGAATTAGACCTAAGCATAGAAGGGATGCGTAGCCAGCAATTTAGTACTGGTGTGTTTTTTTTTATGTTGTTGGGAGTATTGGTGTTTTCAGGCATTGTATATATGGTGATATTTGGGAGCCATGCGCCAAAAAAAATGAGATTTGGTGAGAAAGTTATGTTTGGTCTGATAATTACAGGTATCGTTGTTGCAGTTATTTTTGGCGGGTTGCAAATGCTGGGCGGAAATCTTTTCTAGGTTGTCTACTAGGATGGTTATCTAACGATCGACGGAGAAAACATGGAAAACTACTTGCAATCGTTGGATGATGGATGGTCTATTTACCTTTGGCTTATTGTTGGAGGAATGATAATTATTGCTGTTATTTATTGGATTAGATGGGGAGTGAAGAATGAGCAATTCGATGAAGATATCAAGTACCTAGTATTTGATGAAGGTGACAAAGAAAAAATGTCACCTCAGGAATATGCTAAAAGTCGCGAGGTGGTTGCCGCACAGATACAAAGCCGGGAGCGTGTATTAAAGCGTCAGGAAAAGAAAAGCAACAGGACCAATGAAACCAGGTGAAAAAATTGTTTTTGTAGTGATTGCAATTGTGGTTATAGGTTTTATGGGGCGTAATCTATGGCGCCTCAATACTATTCAGGAAGTCGATAAAGGTATTCCTTATTTCAGCACTGCATCTGCTGCCCTAGAGCGCGCTGCTACGGATATATATCGCCAACAAAATTGCAAAAGTTGCCATTCATTGTGGACGGTACGTGATCTTATGAAAGCCGTTCCCGCCCCAATATTGGACGGTATGGGTTCTTTGCGAAGTGAAGACTGGTTGTACCAGTATTTTTCAGCTATAAATCCTCAAGCAATATTGCCATCCCGCCTAAAGAAAGAATATCAAATGCCATCTTATGCGCACCTGCCGGATAGTGAACGGCGACTTCTGGCACGTTATATGGCAAGCCTGAAGGTGCAAGATTGGTACCTCGAAGAAACACGTAAAGCCGAACATGAAGTACTTACAGGTCAAGAGTATCACCCATGAGTAGATTGCCACCCTTGACCGGAGCCCGATTTCTCAGTGGGGTAGTGGCAGTTGTCATGGGCTGTGCGTTGAACTACTTTGGTGATCGCTTACTTGGAGTGAAAATCGAGTTATTTCGAGGCATTCTTGACTTCAACGGTCTGTGGGTCATAGATATGTTGGTGCTACCTTTTTTTGTCGGAGTATTGGTTGCTGTTATTTTTGGGCTTGGCGGCAAATGGTTATGTTACTTCCCGCCGCTAATAGTTAAATTAATTAGTTACTTGGATAGTGTCTATTTAAGTGGAGTTCCGGAAGATGCATCACTAATTCCATTTGGTATGTGGGCTTTGTTTGTGACTGTAGTCATGACTTTGGCTGCATTCGGTGGGGTCATGGGTGAAATCATGGTGAAAGGAACTTACGGAAGAAGTCCGCGATATCTTCTATATAAGCAACGTTCCGACAATAAAGAAAGTGACATTTAGATGGCAGTTACTTCTGCGAACAGAAAAACTGTACTTCCTGCAGATTATGCACGTCGTAAACGTTATTTATCGGCTACTTTTGTAATTTGCTTTGTTTTGTTAGCAATTGGAGCCACCCTGTATGTGGTGAATCAGGGATTTGAACGTATGGGTGATATGCGCACGCGTGCAACTTATGAATTGAAAGATGAATCATCGCATATACGCGCTGCTGGTGAAGATTTAGTGTTGCATAGTGTGCATGAGGCCGAAAAAAATCATGTTGTAGGATACAGTGCTACAGAAATTGAAAACTTGCTCTCCAAAGAGGAGTGGCTTGAAATAAATAGTATGGTATTAATTCCTGAGGGAGCTTTTTCGATGGGTACAGACTTAGAACGTGCAGATGTACAAAATCGTCCCCAGCATACAGTTAAATTATCCGCCTTCTGGATAGATAAATATCCTGTAACTAATGCGCAATATGCCAAATTTGTAGTCGCTACTTCACACCGTCCGCCGCTGAACTGGAAAAAGGCAAAATTCCTCAAGGCGAAATGTTGCGCCCCGTTACTATGGTGTCTTGGTATGATGCAACAGCTTACGCTAAGTGGGCAGGTAAGCGACTTCCTTCTGAAGCGGAATGGGAAAAATCCGGTCGCGGAACAGATGGTAGGCGCTGGCCGTGGGGTAATAAGATGGAACCGGAGCGGTTGAATACTTATTATAATGTTGGCTCTACAACCAACGTAAATGCTTATCCGAATGGCGTTAGCCCATATGGAGTAATGGATATGGCAGGTAACGTGAATGAGTGGACAGCCGATGATTTTGCGCCTTACCCTGGATCTGACGCGCCGTCAGATTTGTTTAAAGGGAAAATTGTGCGGGCGACAAATAAAAAAGAATTTGATATCGTGCCGACTGGGGGGAGCTACAAGGTGTTGCGTGGTGGTTCATGGAAGGGGGATCCGTTTTCTTCCGCAGTCTTTCATCGAAATTTTGCTTTTTCAAATTATGCTTCTGATTTTTTTGGATTTCGGTGTGCAAATAATTCGAACGTAACGGACAAAAAGAGTGAAAATGCTTAAGATGTTGCGGTACTTGGGAATGGTTCTGGGCTTCTCATTGTCTTTGGTAAAAATGAGTTATGCAGTGGATAGTTATCGCTTTCTTCACGTGCATATTGACACGCTCTGGTTTATTTTTTTGTCCTGCTGGGTGTTCTTTTTGTTCCCTTTATTTTGATAGCGGTGTTGACATGGCATTATGCGGAAAGTAAAGCTGCTCAGGAAGAGCAACAGACAATTTCAGTCGAGAGTGAGAAATAATGGCGAGTGTAAGGGGTATCTTCTACCCAAATTTAATAGCGTGCTGGCTGATTACAGCGATGTTATTTTTATTTTGTGTTATACCAACTGTGCGCGCTGATGATAACGTTCAGCAGGGCGATAGCACTAGGGTGATGGAGGCATTTGAACAGCAAGCCAGCCAGATTAAAATAGATAGGCCTTCAACTATACAAAAAAAGCATTTGACTATGTTTTTATTGGGCGTGCCTTTGTTAATATTGCTTCTAATTACCGGGGCATTGGGCATTGCTATGGGAATATATGGTAAACAAGTATTTGTGTTGCATATGATTTCTGCCGGGCTTACTGTCACGTTGGCTTTTGTACATGCTATTGTGGGCGTTATTTGGTTTTATCCTTTCTAATTGATTACATACCGCTCCTCCATTGTCCGCTTAGTCGGCTCTTCGGTGAAACTGTTGTGATAGTAGATGCATTCTCGCTTAACTTAAACGGAAAACGTTTACTACAAAATCTATTTGTTTGGACGCAGTGCTGGAGGGTTAGTATTTTGTTCCTTGTATCAGATGAATTTTAAGACCAATCGGGTTTGGAGCGTCAAAGAAGATTTCATCAAATTATGGCGTTATCGCTACATCACAACCGTTCAGCGTTACTTGAAGTGTGGGTGGCCAGTGCTGTGCGTAGTCGATTAGAGGGCCAGTCAAAGTAACAATTGCATGCCGCACTTGCAGAGTTTGTACAATTGCGCATTGCCACTACCGGCAATGCTGCCGCCGAGGCTTTCAATTCCTACATGCAAATAATTAAAGCAAACGCACGCCGCTTTCGTAGGTTCTAGGGCTATTGTATCTGCATGCTGCTCTATTGCGGAAAGCTAAAGATATTGCCGATTGTATAAAGCCTGTAGGAAATTATGCGGGTAATACTGTGCCTTACGGTTACAAATGTAGATTACACATTTATGCGCTGTTATTAGTATTTGTTTTAGTTATATACGCTTTAATTTTAAGGTTGGTTCATGCTAGTGAAAGAGTCTCAATCAATAATTTCAAAGCGTAGCTATTGGCCGCTGGCAGCGCTGTATGGATTATTTGGTCTGACTAGCGTGGCATACGAGGTATTGTGGGCGCGCATACTTTCTTTGCAATTCGGTGTGAGTATTTTTGCGGTGGTGCTGACCGTCGCTGTATTTATGGGGGGGTTGGGGGCGGGAAGTTTGTTTGCGGTAAGCCGGGCTTCCCGAATCAAAAGGCCTTTGTTGTTGCTTGCTGCATTGGAAGGTGGTACCGCTGTTTACGCTTTATTTTTGCCTTTGATTCTGCAAATGACCTCGGCGGGAATGGAATACGCGGCGGCACAACTTTCGTTATTTCAATGGTATGGCCTTATTGCTAGTGTTGCATTGTGTTTGCTGTTGTTCCCGGCTTTCATCATGGGGGCAGGGTTTCCGTTGATTTTAGCATCCTTAGGAAATAGGCCGGAGCAACTGGGGAAGATTTACGGTTTAAATACGCTAGGTGCTGCTTGTGGCGCACTGTTACCACTTTGGTTGCTGCCTGCCTTGGGTTGGGTCTCGGCGGTCAGAGTGGTTGCCGCGATTGGCTGTTTGGGAGTTGTTGCGCTGTTGCTGCTTTCATCGCGGTACTCCACAGCGATGGTTACCGAGAAAAGTATTAGGGCAAGTCGACCGCGTTTAGCTTTTTTGTTTGCCTATGCCGGGATCGGTGCGGCAAGTTTGGCCTTGCAAATAGCTTGGACGCGCTTGTTCGGCATGGTGATGTTACGCACCGAATATGTGCTGACAGTGATTCTGGCGTCATTTCTGTTGGGCATTGGTATAGGTAGCTTGTTCGCGCCACGCCAGCACAGACAAGCGTGGTTTGTAATCTTGCCCATTATTGCTGGAGGATTTGCCGTATTAAGTTTATGGTTGCTGCCTGCACTTTCGGCATGGGTGGAGCGAGCTGAGTTTTCTTCTTTATTTGAAGCATTGAGAATGCAAGGGTTATTACTCGCGCTGGTAACTCTGCCAGTTACACTGGCACTTGGAGCTTGGTTGCCTTTATTAAACAGTCGCTCGAATGGTGGCGGGGTATGGTTATATGGAGCTAATTCACTGGGCGCCGCTCTTGGCGCGGTAGTTGCAGGGGTGGTGCTGATTCCGGTTTGGGGCAGCGCTGCTACAGTGGCGGTGGCAGCTTCGGCGTTGTTGATCTTGGGTTTAACTTGGGCACAGTCGCGTACCGCATGGCTTGCGATACCGCTTTTTTTAATGGCAGCGTGGCCAGTTGTCAAGCTACCGCCAGTCAATATGCTATTGCCACTGGCGCAAGCGGGAAGCAGGGATCTATATTTTTACGAAGACGCCATTTCGATGACTCATGTGGTGGAACAACAAGATGGGCAGCGTGTGTTGCTGACCGATTTGCAGAGAATGGATGCTTCAACTGATCCTACAGCGGTGTTTGTGCAATCCAATCAAGCTCGCCTTCCATTGCTCCTTCATGAACAGCCTCGCTCGGTACTATTTCTCGGATTGGGTACCGGAATTTCCGTGGCTGGCTCCCTGGCATTTCCTGATTTAGAGCGTAGTGCTGTTGAGTTGTCGCAAGGCGCGATTAATTCCGCAATGAGCTGGTTTGTCCCATTAAATCGCAACGTTCTGCGTCAAACCAAAGTGGAACGTGACGACGTACGGCATTTCTTAAGCGCGGGTCGGGATCAGTATGACGTCATAATCGGCGACGTGTTTCATCCGGATTTGGCAGGTTCAAGTTCTTTATTATCAGTACAGCAATTTCAGCGTGTGCGTAATCGCTTAAGTGAAAATGGGCTATTTGTTCAATGGTTGGCGCTCAATCAATTTGACAATCAATCTTTAAACGTGATTTTTAATAGCTTTCGGCTGGCTTTTCCAGATGCGCAAATATTTCTTGATGGAATGCATTTAGCCTTGGTTGGCCCACGGCAGAAGTTTATGGGCGCGCAGGGGTTGCTGCATAATTTGCAACGTATGCCCTTGGGGCAACAGGATGAGGTGACTGCAGGCGAGGGGGGATGGACTTGGTTGGGGCGCTATTGGGGGCCGTTGCCGACTAGTCAGGAGCAGGTGCAAGATGAGTGGTCGCCAGTGATTGAATTTCGTCTGCCGCGCGCGCGCTATGCTGGTGAATTAGATGTAGCAAAATTATTACAGGTTTTGCTTAAAACTAGGCCAAAAATGGAAGCCGCTGCAAATTTGCTTGGTATTCGTGACCACGATAAAGAGGCGTTCGAACGCGCTTACGTAGCCAGCGAGCTGATGACGCGAAGCTGGCTTGCGGCTGCGCGTGGCGCAACGCAACAGGCTAACCAGCTGACGCACTTGGCTTATAAGGCGAATGAAAAAGATCGCTGGATTGCTTATGCGTTGGCTGATAATATGTTTTCATCTTTAGCGCAGGCGCGCGAGTATGGTTTGAGTGAGAAAGAGGCGTTGCAGAAAATTTTGCGTCTTAATCCATATCACGTAGAGGCGGTGCGTGCATTGTGGCGAATTGAGCGTAATGCTGGTGATACACACGCGGAATTGAGCCGTCTACATTTGCTGGAGCTGAGCCCGCTTGACCGTGAAGCAAATGCGACAGGGAATTAACTAACATTATGGCCAGCGGCGTCAAATATAAATCCATTTCCAGTATCCCGGTCAAGGTTATCGGCACGGCCGTAGGTTCCAAGTCTGCTTATCCTGAATTCCGTTGGAAGCGGCGGTTGGTGCAGGTGCTGGCCTTGATCCTTGTTGTACTAATTCCGGCGAGTGGCCTATTCCGAATCGATCCAGGAGCGGCCGCTTTTGTTGTGCTTGACCGGCAGATATGGTTGGCTGATTTTGCTTTGGTAACCGGGGCATGGCTTTTTTTGGCGAGTAGTTTGGTGTTACTGTACTCGACAGCAGGTACTGTGTTTTGCGGTTGGGTTTGCCCTCAAAATAGTATGGCCGAGTGGGCCAACAATCTTACGCACAAACTATTAGGTAAGCATGCCGAAGTAAGTTTAACGGGTGAAGCGCTGCGCGTGGCGGGTGCCAAGAATAAAATTATAAATTGGATGCTGCTCGGGGTTGCATTTTTGGGGGCGGCTATGTTTTTTGCGCTAATTCCATTATTTTATTTCTATCCGCCAAGTGTGGTGTGGTCTTTTGTAACACTGCAAGAAAACGCCAAGCTCGCGGGATCATTGCATTGGATTTATGCGGTATGTGTCGTAATTGTTTTTATAGATATTGCGTTAATAAGACACTTTTGGTGCCGCTATGCGTGTATTTACAGGGTTTGGATGCATTCGTTTAAAACCAAACAGACTTTGCATATAGCATACGATGCCAGTCGCAGCAGTGAATGCGCTAAGTGTAATTATTGCGTTACTTCTTGTTTTATCGATTTGGATCCGCGCAAAACCGATATTTATGACAGTTGTATTAATTGCGGCGATTGCGTTGATGCTTGCAATCGCTTGCATAACAAACAAGGAGTCCATGGGTTATTACGCTTTGATATGCTTGAGCGCACGAATAAAAGTGTAAATAAGTTTCGTGGTGTTGCAATTTCTTTATTTGCCCGAATGGGCTGGACGACCCCCTTTGTGGTATTGGGTGCGGCGATGTTTATTTGGGGATTATGGTCTTATCAACCTTATCATGTAGCAGTGGGTAATGCGGATATCCAGCAAGGTCGCACGGTTCAAGAATATCGCATTGCACTTTCCAATAAATTGTACCGTTCAGCGGAGCTACATGTGCGTGTGTTAGGTTTGCCACCGGGTAGTTACCGGCTTAGCGCCGAGGACATTAAATTATCACCAGTCGGGCGAGAATCGCTCATGCTCTCCATCACGCAGGATTTGCCGCGAGGGTTATATTCTGCTGTGGTGGAAGTTTCTGCAGGTGATACTTGGATGAGGCGATTTCCTGTTCAACATTTTTCCGAACAAAGGAGGAAGCTATGATCGTCAGCGATATTGGTGAAAAAGCTCAAAGCTTATCGAAAGTAGATGAGCCGGGCTGGGGCGAGAAGCCGGATGATCATTTTGGTTATGCTTCTGATGAAGAACGTATGGCTAAACGTGGACTTGAAGATTGGGAGCTGGTAGAAACCATTCCGGAATCGCAAAAAAAGATACCCTATTGGTTTATAGGAGTTACTGTTGCGGTGTTACTGGTTGCGGTAGGTTTGAGTTTTCCTTTTTGGGGTCTCCGCCCGGGTGATGAGCGCCCTT
>JADKHS010000036.1 GCA_016721605.1 Nitrosomonadales bacterium | reverse complement strand
CGGATTCAACTCCAAGTTGCGCTTTTTGTAAGTGAATTTGGGTGGCGAGCTGCGTTGGCATGGGCCAGTAAACGTCCCCGTCAAAAGGAGCACAGATGAAAATATAAAGCAGCTCACCAGCGGGCAGCAGGTATCAGATTTACGGATTGAAACAATAGATTTGAACCAAACCCGGATTGCCAAGAAGAAATATGGGCGTGGACAAATCTGAAGCGATCTCACGGGAGTTCAGGCGAAACAAAGGTCAACGCGGCTGGCGTCCCGGAAACAGGCGCAATCGTTACGTGATGGGCCGCCGAGCAGCCCTGCTATCAATGGCAAGCAATTCTCATCGGAGTGCTGGGCGGAAGTCGAGCGGTTGGTCCGGGAAGACCTCAGCCCAGAACAAGCCGCCAATCGGCTGGAGTTGGAAGGCGAATTGCAGATTAGCCATGAGGCAATCTACCGGCATGTCTACGCAGACAACGTGATGGAGGAGACCTGTACCCAGCATTTGCGCAGTCAGAAACCACGCCGCAAGCGGTATGCAAGTGGGCAAGAGCGGCGAGGCATGATTAAGAATCGTGTCAGCATTGATGAACGTCCTGGAGATTGTTGCGAAAAAAAAATGCGTAGGTATAGGTGATTGGGAAGGGGCGACACGGGATCGGCAAGAAATCCACAAAGGCGGATTAACCAGCTACACCTGGCCTGGCTAAGAGGAAGTCGCGCTATGTGTTGGGCGGGGCACATACGCAGCAAGCATGCCGTTGGTGTAACGGCTGTAACAACGAGTTTACTGAGTCCTTACACAGACAAAGGCCACCGCCCATTACATTCGATAACGGCAAAGAGTTTGCGGGCGTAGAAAGATCGCAGCCGAACTTCAGACTGCGATCTATTTCGCGCACCCCTACCGTTCCCCGGGCGAGGATTGAACGAGAACAGTAACGGTCTATTGAGGCAATCGCCCAAAGGCATGGAGCTGACAGGCATCACCGAAGAACGAGTGCAGGAGGCGGTAGAGCGGATCAACCACCGACCTCGAAAAGTACTCGGATTTAAAACGCCGCATGAAGTATTCTTTGGGGTGGAATTACGCCACCTAAGCGGCTGTTGCACCGAACGGTCCGCCGAATAATGCAGTTCCTATTTTTCAATTTATCCCGACCGTATAACTATAAAACATGCCCGATATTTTTCTGCTCAAGGCAATCGCCAAAACAATCATCCTAGCCTCCACAGGATTGCTGTTGATTATTCTCTTTGGGCCTGTTTCTGCTAAATAAGTTTCTGCGGACAGGCAGGGCAATCGCAATTATTGCGACGGTCTGCCTGCTGGCGCTGTCACCCCTTTTGCTTGTATCAACTGGATGCATTTTCTCGACACATCACCTCCGCTCGACCTCAATGGAGCACGCCGCGCCCAAGCCAGTGATCCTCGGTGGCGGAATTCGCCCCAATGCGTTGGAGTACAGTGGGGACATTAACAGGCGGTTGACCCTCGAACGCGTGCGTTACGGCGCGCGGGTCGCAAAGGGCTGCCGGGTTGCCGTGCTCGTCGCCGGTGGATCGGTAGGCCTGAGGGAAAAACAGAAGCAAAATTGATGCGGGAAGCCCTGGAGAACGAGTTCCAGGTCAAATTTCGCTGGGCGAAGATAAATCTCGAATACGCGCAAAATGCGGCATTCTCCCGCAATGCCAGCTAAAGAAAATATTCGGCATGTCGTGCTCATCACAGCGGCGCTTTGACATGCCACGGGCAAAAACAGAATCGTTACGTCGGGATTGCCGTGTCGTGGTTTGCGGCTACCGGAATTTTAAATGGCAATCTCGAATGGCCGTCGGATTATTGCAGGAATCGGCGGATTGCAGGCGGTTACTACGTTTGTTACGAGCTTTTGGCGAAACCATCGCGCGGATAACGCTCTTTCAATAACGTGAACCACGTTTGGGGTGCCCCACAAAATTTTTTGTGTTTTGATAAGATTACTAAGACTGGGATATCTAACGTCCCCCTTGAACGCAGTGTTGAACGGCCGCTATCTTGGGAGAAACGCCCCGCAGCAACGCGTTTCAATAACACATTCATCCTCACCCCGAAAGGGATTTTGCACTTTACCGCGAGATGAATCGTAAGCAACATCTGAATTTCCAGCGCATTTTGCGTACAATTATCAATGTTTGCTCAATCGGTTCGAAGTTTCACGGATGCAACAAAAACCATCGCACTGTATTCACACGGAGTACGTCGAGCCGGGGAATATTTTGATTATCGGATTGATGATTTGAGCCCGGCTTTAGTTGACCGATTATTTCGTCCATATCGTCGATACGCTCTCTGGGTTCGCTCAAATATGACCGTACGGGCTGAAGTTTCATTCGCCCAAGTGTTGAATAAGCCCTGGCCGGGCGCGGCTCCGGGTCAAACCAAGCCCAAGTCACACACACACACGAGGATATTATTACCGTGCCACATACCAACAGATATTCGCGGCCACGTGGGCACTCAGTTATCGCGTTTTTCTTCACACCCTGTGCGGCCCAAGAGGTTACGGCTGGGCGAAGGGTTGCGTTTGCAAGCTGGGGATATTGATGCGGATCGGATGCGGGTGAAAAGTGCGTAACGCCAAAGGCAATCGAGACCGTTTTGTCCCGTTGCCAAAGATGGCGAAGTTTATTTACCCTTGCCACCATTGCTAACTATGCAAAGTGTCGGCTGGCTTGACCTTGGCCGAGCTGTCTTAGCAAGCAGACGAAAATTTTTCGTCTCGTGCCTTACGCGGCCAGCAACGATGGCAGGGTGAACACCCAGCTTTTCCGCCAAGGCAACTACATCCGTGGTTAGGTGGCTGGTACGGGCAGCCGATTTTTGCCAAGCAATTTGCGGGATGAGAGCTTCGCCTGCCATGTCATCGGCCTCGCGTTCTATGCGATCCAGTTCATCCGGGCGATCCAGTTCATCCGGGCTATCCAGATCATCGGTGAATAACGGATGCGCCTCATCCAGGTGCTTGGCGACGTGAGCCAGCTCGTGCATCAGCACAAACCAGAAGTTATCCAGCCGATCATGGCGCAGTGTCATGGCGACAACGGGGCGACCTTCATCGAGCATGGCTGCCCCATCAAGATAAGTACCTTTGATGCGGCTCAATAACCGGGGTAATTCCGCCATGCCAAGTTGCTTACGCGCCAAACGCGGGCCGTCTTCGAATGCCGAAAGTCGTGCGAGGTCTTTCAACCATTTCGCCGTGATGATGCTTTGTTTGTACTCGCGAGGGCAGGATTGGCACGAGCTTTTTATGACGCATAGCCGCCATGCCAGCTGCGCATATCCGTCCGCACCCCGTGTGCCGCGCTGATGGCTGGTGCGCGCAGAAATGCGGGTGCGGCTTGTTTGGGTAACAGTCCATGCATGAACTTGAGGGTAAGGTCTTCAGCATAATCTTTAAGCCGCTGCGCATTCCCCTTGAACTCGCCAAAGCATCCGCGTTCAAGCATCTCTTTCAGGGGGAATTTCGTGTATTCCATCTCCGGCTCTTCGCCTATGACTGTCTGGCTACTCTCAGCGCCACCGATAAGCACATCTGCCGGGATACCCAGCCCTTTATGCAGGCGGCGGATCATGGAGAGCGAGAGGGGACGCTTACGCGATAACACCTCCGAGACCTTGGAGATGGAGCCAATATAAGGTTCCAATTCTTTGCGCCCGAGTTTCATTTGATCCATGCGGAAGATAATCGCTTGGATTGGATCAGGCACGACAGACGGCACAATTTTGCATTCGTAGTCTTCAATCACCAGCGCCAGAAGTTCCAGTTCGTTATCTTCCTTTGAACCGTCTTTGGGTCGATGTCATTAGCGCAGTAAGTCGCGCCATTGCGCGTTCAAGTCGGTACGGGACTTGATAACTTTAATATTCATTCTTTTTCTCCCGGCATACTTTCAAGTATTTTTATCGGGCTTTTAAAATTTCTTTCCTTGCTATATGCTGCATGGGCCAACCACTCGGTTACGACAATCCCGCCCCGGTATCGAACTCCCACAACCAGCCGGTACGAATTACCTTTGATATTGAAGATCACCCGGTTGTCAACCAAGAAATCAGCAGATTTAAATCGCTGTTTTATATCTTGGGACGTTTGCCATGTCTCCCGCTCAACTTCATCACGCCACGCATCCAATATCCGGGTATCTGCGTGATGTCGTGTTTGAAATTTTCGAGCAGATGTAAACTTAATATACGCATTTAACGGGGTAAATTCCCTGTGAGACATAACAAAATAATATTTCCCATTATGGGAAATGTCAACAGGGCAGGCAGGACGGGCTTTTACTCACCCGTGAAGAGGTGCGCCATATATGGCACGTAGCGGTCATCGATTTACACATCGATAACGGTCGCTACCCCTATCCACTTTGCGGGCTTAATGAACGGCGGCTTTTCAAGCAGCGTATTATCGACTCGAATGTCGCTTAATGGCAACTGTGCGTCGGTTCTGAATTGACCTCCCAGTAAGTATCCCCGGCATGTGCATGGACACCCACTTAGCCAAGCTTTCAATCGATAATTTTGAGTAGGTAAGGATTGCAGCCATACATCCGGACTTTCAGTGAAGCTCGCCTCTGTCCCTGATGGAATCCGCTGATCGAGTCCTCAACAAAGCCACGTACTCTATGTGCGACGCCGAGACAGGTTTATTCGATCACGGTCTGACCAGTCTCGCCATCATTTCATGATTGCCCGTGCAATCAGTGGTGTGCCTTCCGCTCGTGGTATTCCGGTTTTACTCAACCGGCTGGGTTAGCTCCGGCAGCAACGGCTGCCGTAATCGGGTCGGAACATTCTGTCCTTTGCCAGCAGCGCCCATACGATCCGGGCATTCTTGTTCGCCAAAGCGACGGCGGCCACGTTCTTGTTCCTCCGCACCATGAGCTTCCTCAGCCAGCTATCCGCCTCCGCCTTCTTCTCCGCAAACCGGATCACGGATCGCGCTCCGTGTATCAGCAAGGTGCGCAGATACGTGTCGCCGCGTTTGCTGATGCCCAACAAGGTCTGCTTACCCCCGTGGAACTCTGCCTCGGAACCAGACCCAGCCACGCCGCCATCTGGCGACCGCTCTTAAATTCTCCGGATCGCCCACTGGTCAACCAGCGCGCTGGCCGTGATTGGCCCGATGCCGGGAATTTCCGCCAGCTTCCGGCTGGCCTCGTTTTCGTTATGCCATGCCCGTATTTGCGCATCCAGCTCCTTCTCTTGCCGATCCATCTCTTTCAGGTTATCGGCCAAGCGTTCGAGCAACCGCCGCATCGTGCCGGGCAAGCCGTTCTCGCCATCCTCCAGTATCTCCGGTATGCGTTTGGCTATGGCCTCTATCCCTTTCGGAATCACAATGCCAAACTCTGAAAGCAATCCTCTGATCTGGTTGCCTTGTGCCGTCCGCGCCTTCACGAATCCGTGCCTCGCCCTATGCACCGAGCACGGCTTGCTGCTCGACGTTCTTTACCGGCACAAAGCGCATGTTGGGGCCGATTCACCGCTTCGCAAATCGCCTCGGCATCTGCAACGTCATTCTTGTTCGTCTTCACATATGGCTTCCCGAACTGCGGCGCCATCAGCTTGACTGTATGCCCGTACTCGCCAAGCTTTCTCGCCCAGTGATGCGCGCTGCCGCAGGCCTCCATGCCGATCAAACACGGTTCAATATTCGCAAAAAAATTCGCCATGTCTTTCCGCTTCAGCTGCTTGCGCAGCACTGCCTTGCCGCGCCCATCCACACCATGAACCTGAAAAACTTCCTTGGCCAGATCGGTGCCTATTGTCGTAATCTTCATTTCGGACGCTCCTTCCTATGTTGGTGGTCATTACTGCAATCACCACTTTGGCACTTTGATGCCGTATCGGGAAGTGAGCGTCCATTCCATTAAAGCCGGGGGATTTCCTATGTTGGGTTAACTTGCTTCAGGGCTTCAAACTGCCACAAATGCGCAACATCTGTGCGCGATCAAGATTCTTCGCTAATGCCACTTGGCGGTTATTGCATTCTTGAACTGGCAGGCGGCCTTGATACTTTTCCATAAACTTGGCACTAAATGCAGCGTACTTCTCACAATAATTTCCGCGCGATTGATGGGCTATCAAAATATCGTTGCATACCGCCAATTTGAATCCAGCTAAATAGGCTGCGAAGGTAAAGTCGATGTCATAGACATGGAAGCCATCGAAATTTTGTTCATCGAAGCGTATTTCATTCACCACCCGCCGATTCACGGCAAAGAAAAATCCGTCCAAAGCTTGAATTCCTTCAACGACCACCGAATTTACCGCCCCACACCGATAAATCGAATCGATCGCTGGGCCATTCATCACCGGTAACCGGATAAGCGACAGTACCATGCATATAGGGATCTCCCGCGAATCCCCAGTTGCTGGCAACTAAATGACTTGTGCCGGCGCAGCCGACTACATCGTAGACTTGCAGATATTGGCGCAAACGGGGATAAAAATCGGGGGAGATAATCTCGATGTCATCATGGCAAAAAATCAGGATGTCACCTCGGCTTTGGGTGATGCCACGGTTATAGCCTTCGCACAGTGACTGCGCGTCGTGGATGCCGATGATCTCAAACGGCACGTCCCCCAGCAGCTCGGTGTAGTTTTTCGAGACGAGCCCGAATTTTTCCGGATTGATGCTGCAAATGATAATTGAAAGCATGTTACTTGGCTCCGTTTCAATCGAGATAGGGCTGTTAGCCGCCACATTGCACGTTGAATTCAGAATGATAAAACGATTCCATTTGACGTAATGACGTTTCCATCTCAAAAATTCTATTGCTACCGCTAATGATGCGTTGCACAACTTGCTGGCGCCATGCGCTGTCTGTGCCGATCTTGATGGCTATCTCGATATAGTCATCCTGGTCTTTAGCTATAAGCTCATCCAGCCCCATGCATTTCAGCATGCCGTAGCTTTGCCGACCGCGCATAAATTCTCCCGGCAAAGTTACCACTGGCAAGCCGCAGGCAAGCGCATCCAGGGTTGTGTTGCCGCCAGACCAATGCAGGGTATCGAGCATCACATCACACAACATATTGACGCGTAAATAATCATCATGTGCCATTGACGGCAGAATAATACCGCGCCCTTGCGGCTCCAAACCGCGCGCGCGCAGGGCCTGCGCGAGTCGGGCAAAAAAGGCGTTGGTGATGTTGGAGTGGCGGCCGGCAAACAGCACAATGACTCCATCTAGGTCGCGCTCAAGAATATGCGCCAGCAGGGCATCGTTGTCTGGATGGATCTTGAATAATGATTGCGGGCACAGATACAGCGTTTTACCTTCCGGCAACCCAAAGTCAGCGCGGCGCGCTGGCGTGGGTAGCACAGGCTTGCTGTAATAAGTGCCTAAGCCCTCGAGCAATATCAATTTTTCTGAATAATGAAGCGCGGCGTTATCAGGCTCCATTGCGGCGCTGGAAAAGTAGTAGTCGATATTTCTGTGGCCGCTCGTCACAGGGTGTCCCCAACCGGCACATTGCACCGATGCCAGTCGCATGGCAGCCAACAGGAAACTGGTGTTATCCATGCCGAGCTCCGGGTATACCAGAATATCCAGGTCATCCGACAGCACGGATGCGGCAATGCTACCTGGCGAAACAGGGCCCGCGACAAGATGGCGGAAATGGTCGCAAGCACTGACCATTTCCTGGGTGACAGAATCTGTTTCCTGACGGGTATGGTAGACAAAAATTTCAAATTGCTCACGATCGAGTCTCGTGATCCAGCTGCGGAAATACATCCCAACCGTGCAATTCCTGAAAAAACTGGACAGATAACCGATGCGCAAGCGGCGTCCCGCTACATCTTTTTTCACGCGCGGCTGCATAAATTGCGGCGCAATTTTCTCCAGCATGGCAGTAATAAAATGCGCATAGTCTATTTGCAGTTGCTTGTCATCAAGCCCCTGGTAGGCCAAGTAAAAATTGCTCCAGCGCAGTTCGTCCAATAGTTGCTCGGGCGGGTTGTGAGAAATAAAGTTTGGAATATTTGCGTGCAGGATTTTCAGGCCGTTAGCGAATCGCTGTCGTGCTTCCAGCAAATCATTCTGATTGCGGTATACGGCGGGCAACGATAGCAAGGCACCGAGTGCCGATTTCAATTCATGCGGATTCAGCGTTTGCGCTTGCCGATAGGCCGCAAGCGTTTGTTCGATACGGCCTTGCTCCCAGAACACGCGGGCAAGTTTGTTGAGTTCCGCGCCATTTTTGCCCGGCTTCATTTGCGCGGCATGGGTGAAGCTGGCTTCCGCTTCATCGAGTTTGCCCAGTTGGTGCTGAACAGAACCGAGATAGTTGTAAGCCTGAACATGATCCGGTTTCAAGCGAAGCGCATGGTTGAAACTGGTTTCCGCCTGATTAAGCTGTCCTATATTCAGGTGAGTGATACCCAGGTTGTAATGGGCCAACGCGTAATCCGGTTTCAACAGAACGGCTTGTGCAAACTGCTGCTGAGCGCCAGCGAAATCACCCAGCGCACGAAGCGAGGTGCCCAGGTTGTTATAAGCGCCGGGATAGTCCGGCTTGTGATGGATTGCGTCACGGAAATTTGCAGCGGCTTGCTCGAAGCGTTTTTGGTCATGCAGGATAATGCCGATAGTGTTGTAAGCCTCGGCATAGTCTGGCTTCACGCGAATTGCATTTTGCAGGCTAGCGATGGCCTCATCTGGCCGACGCAAATCTTCCAACGTAAGTCCGCGTAGAAAATGGTTGCGCGACTCTTGCGGGCTGAGAGCGATGGCTTGATCAAGAGTCGCCAGCGCCCGCTCCAAATTACCACTTTTCTTGGCTAGTGCGGCAGCCTGCTGCAGCGCCTCGGCCTGATTCAGTGACTCGGGACTAACAGTCATGGCTACAGGGTATGTTCATCGTGATGTAACGATGCCTTTTTGCAATAACGCCTGCCGATAGGCTTCTTCCAGATGGCGCACATGCTCATCCATATTGACTAGCGGCGAGTCGGCCAAACCACGCCGGATAGCATCCTTAACACTGGCGTAGAACGTTTGATCGTTAGCGAGGCGTTTGGCGATATCGATAAATTCCTGTTCGTTACTGGCAATCGTTTCCGTTACACCGAGATTCGTCAGGATGCTAAAACCGGTTCGTTCGCCATGCCGTTCCCCACACAACGTGACCACCGGCACGCCCATGTCGAGCGCTTCCAGCGTGCCATTGACCCCACCAAACGGCAGCGTATCCAGCACCATGTCAACCAGGGTATAGCGCGCCTGGTTGTGGGCTTCGTCCTTGCCGGGCGGGATGAGAACGACGCGGGTTGCCGCTATGCCAGCGGCCTTGAGTCGTTGTAGGTAGCTGGCTTTAGTTTCAATGTTGTGCGGCGAGAACGCGAGTACCGCGTTCGGCAATGCTTCCAGTACCCGGCGCCACAATGCGAGACAGCGCGGACTCAGCTTCATCAAGGTGACAAAAGCACCCAGCACGATAGCGTTCTTTTTTATGCCGAGTTTTGTGCGCTGATAGTTGTGCTGGCTGGCTGGCGCGATGTGGCGATAAGGAAATACACAGCCCTGCATCGGCAACAGGCGCTCCAGCAGATACGCCTGATTTTCTGTAGTGTCGGCGTATTGATCGGTTAGCTTGAAATCGATGCTATCCAGTCCTACTGCCCCGGCGCTGGCAATGTGGGTAATCTGTAGGCGCGCGGGTTTGTACGCCAGAATTGCTGGCAAACTCCCCTTGGTGTGGGTGGATAAATCCACCAGAATATCCAGGTTGTCTTCGGCAATGCGATTTGCCGCACTGAGCGCATCGAGATTTGCGATGCCGACAAACCGATAGCTGCAAGCACGGAAGCGCTCGGTCCAAGCATCTTGCTGCGATGACAGCGAATAGCAGTACACCTCGAATTGCCCGCTATCATGGCGGGAAATGGCCTGATATATCATTTTCCCCATCACGTGATCGCGCAGGTCGGCGGACAAATAGCCCAGCCGGATCTTGCCGCCAGCAGCGCGGCGGGCACCGACACTTGCGGCGTATACGTTTGCTTGCTCAACTGGTTGTAGCGCTGGTACAGGGCGAACAAACGCTCTGGAGGAAAATCAAAAGCCAAAAGTATAAATAGCATTTCCTCCAACCGGTCCAGTGCATCGGCGGTGTTGAGGAACGCATATTTTTCGCTCAGCAAGTCGTCCAGATACGCCTGTTGCTGTTCGACTTCACCCAGATACTGGCAAGCTTGCAGGCCATAAACCGCAAGCATGGCCGAGGGCGGCGCGTGCCGCCGGAACTGTTTAAAATTTTCCAGCCACGGATTGATTTTGCCGGCGTCGAACAATACATCACCCAGATGGTAATAGGCCGACGTATGATCCGGCTGGATACGCAGGATTTGCTGGTAGCAAGCAGCTGCGCGTTCGGCCTTGCTTTGCTGCTGGAACAGTACACCCAGGTTGAATAATGCCTCGGTATTATTCGGCTCCAACGCCAGGGCACGATGATAGGTGGCTATTGCCGCGTCTGGCATACCTTGCTTTTGATATGCCACGCCAAGATTGAAGTACGCAGACGCTTCCTGAGGCTGACTTTGGATCGCCTGCTGCAAGGTGGCGACGGCTTGCGGCAGATGGCCAGCCCCGGTCAGAGCACGGCCCAGCCCGTTCAGCGTTGCAAAATGGCTGGGCTTGATTTGCAGCGCCTTGTTAAAGCCGACGACCGCATCCTCCATCTGTCCCTGCTTCAAATAAAGGTTGCTCAGTGCCAGATGTGCATCAAGATAGCTCGGGCTAACCGCAATTGCACGTTTAAGTTGCACGATAGCGTCAGCTTCCTGGCCGGTTTGTCCCAGTAGTACGCCGTATAAATAGAGGGCGGCGGCATAGTCGGGCTCATGCAATAGTACCTGCCGGTAATAGTCTGCCGCTTCCATCAAGTTGTTGGCCTGGTGTTGCCGCACTGCATTCTGGAACAGCGCTTTACTATCGTCGTTTGCGGCTGAATCTTTTAGGGGACACTGGGCAATGGCATGGCGATAAGCCTCTTCCAGATGCCGGGTATAAGCGTCCATGTCAACCAGCGGCGAATCGACAAGACCGCGCCGGATCTGTTCCACCACCTTGCCGCGCCAGCCTGCATCGCTCGCCAGACGGCAAGCGAGATCGGTATATTCGGCTTCGCTGTGGGCGATTATTTCAGGCACGCCAAGGTTCATCAGAATACTGTAGGAGGTGCGTTCACTATGACGCTGGCCGCACAATGTGACCACCGGCACCCCCATATCCAGCGCTGCCAGCGTCGTATCACCACCGCTGTAGGGAAACGTATCAAGAGCCATATCAAGCAGCGCATAACGTGCGCGGTTAAACTGCTCGTCCTTTGCCGCAGGGATGAACTTCACCCGCGCCGGATCAATTCCGGCCGCTGCAATTTGACGTAAATAACTGGCTTTTTCATTTTCTTTCAGGGGTGAAAATGCCAGCACGGCATGTTCGACCCTAGTCATGATGGCAGCCCAAGTCTGCAAACAACGTGGGCTGAATTTCATTAAGTTCGCGAATACACCCAATACCACTGCATTTTCGGCAATGCCTAACTCGGCCCGACTTAAATGGATATCCGAAGCAGGTTCAACATGGTGAAAGGGGAAAAGACAGCCTTCCATCGGCAACAGCTTTTCGATCAAATATGCCGCATTTTCCGGCACGTCGGCATAATGGTCGGTCAGCTTGTAATCAACCGTATCCAGACCTATACCACCGTGAGCGCCAAGATGGGTGATCAGCACCCGTGCCGGTTTGTAGGCGAGGATCAATGCATTGGAATAAGAGGTGTGGTTGCACAGGTCGATCAGTATGTCGAGGTCATCTTCGGCGATCATCTGGGCGGCTTGCCGCGCGGACAGCGTGTGCAGATCAACGAATTTATCACTGATCGTGACAAATTGCGTGGTGAGTGCATCTGTCTGGCTCGCCAGGGAATACAGATACAACTCAAACTGGCTGCGATCATGGCGCGCTAGCACTTCGACCATAAGCTTGCCCATCACATGTACGCGAAAATCCGCCGACAAATAGCCAATGCGCAATTTTGAACGCTGCGTCCGGTAGGGAGAAACCAGCGGAAATTCGGAGAAATGTTGGCGTTTAACTGCCTGGTTGTAGGCATGGTACAAACGCAGTAGCTGCGCTTGCGGCAGATCGAAATACTGCGCCACACCTAAAATATTATCCAGCACCCCGATGTCGCCATCTTTGAGCGAATGTGCCGACAAGGCTTGCAGGTACTTTTGTTCGCGGGTGAAGTCGCCCAGATAGCGACCAGCGGAAAGTCCGGCGACAAAAAACCAATCGGATTTGTTATCCAGGCGCTCATATTTCCTAAATGCATCCAGCCATTCCTCGGTGCGGTCTAGAAATTTCAGTAATGAGCAAAGATTGTCATAAGCCTCCTCATAACCCGGCGCAATTTCTATCGCCGCCTGGAAGTGCTCCACCGCCAAACTGAACCGTTTCTGTTTTTTAAGTATCAGGCCTAAATTGAATTGCGCCTGTGGCAGCCTGGAATTGCTTGCCAGGGCACGGCTGTAGGATTGCCGAGCATCCTCCAGTCGCTCCAGGTTTTGATAGATATTGCCCAGATTGTTGTGTGCTTCGGCAAAATTGGGATTGATTTCGATGGCTCGCTGATAGCTGGCAATTGCCGCATCGGTTTGATTCAGGAATTGCAGCGCCAGTGCCAAATTGTAATGACATTGTGGATGCTTGGGCTGTAGCGCCAAAACTTGCCGGTAGGCCATCATGGCGTCCACTAGCCGTCCTGCTTGATGGTGCTGCACTGCCTGTTGAAACAAATTGCCGGGATTATTCATGGATGATTAATTACAATTTTTATCAGAAGGTGAGCTTAATGGCCGGGCATTTAATGCCGTTACAAAAAATTGCTCCATCTGGCGCAATGGCGTCTCCACCGCAAAGATGGCGTCGCTACTTGTGGTTATTTGTTGCACAATTTGTTGATGCCAAGCCCTGTCTGTGCCGAGTCTGGTTGCTATCTCTATATAGTCTTTATGATCGTGCGCGATCAACTCATTCAAGCCCATACACTTCAACATACCGTAACTTTGCCGCCCGCGCATGAATGCGCCCGGCATTGTTACCACAGGCAAACCGCAGGCCAGCGCATCCAGCGTTGTATTGCCGCCGGACCAATGCAGGGTATCGAGCATGACGTCGCACAGCATATTGATACGCAAATAATTTTCATGGGCCATGCGCGGCAATATTTTTATTTGACCGCTTTTTTCCATCCCACTTTCATCCAATGCATTTTCAAGCCGCTTCATAAAAGCACGGGTAATTGAAATATCGGTGGCCTGAAAAAATACCAGCACAGCATCTTTATTCCGCGCCAGGATTTCCAGCATCAACCTGTCGTTATCGGGATGAATTTTATATAAAGATTGCGGGCAAAGATAAAGAACACGTTCTTCAGGCAATGAGAAGTCCGAGCGCTTGGCTGAAGAAGGAAGTACCGGTTTTGAATAATAGGTTCCGATTCCCTCCAGTAATATCAGTTGCTCACTATAGTGAGCCTGCGCGTTTTCCGGCTCCATTAATTTACTGGAAAAGAAATAATCTATATTGGCATAACCGGTGGTTACCGGATGACCCCAAGCAGCACATTGTATTGGCGCCAAGCGCATTGCCGCCAATACCAGCACCCCTTGATCCATACCAATTTCCGGATAAACCAAGATATCCAACTGATCTTTTTTAACCTGTCTGCCAATATAACCAACGTCGCCAACAAGATGCTTATAATAATCAGCCGCATGGGAAAACTCTTGGGTTACCTGATCCTGTATATGCCCAATGTGATAGCAATAAATTTCAAATATTCCCTTGTCCAGAGAAGTAACCCAACTTTTAAAATAAGACCCAACGGTACAATCGCGCATAAAACTGGACAAGAAACCGATGCGCAAACGTCGCTGGCTGGCTGCGGGATATTGCGTTATGGGTTGCACTAAATCTGGAGCCGCAACCCGAAGAATATCCGCCACAAAATGTGCATATTCCACTTGTAACGATTTGTCATCTTGACCTTGATAAGCCAAATAAAAATTGGTCCAGTTCAATCCCAACAATAATTCTTTTGGTTCTACTTCGAGAAAACTGCCAGTGTTACCCCGTAAAATTTTCAGGCCCTCAGTGTAACGTTTGCGTACCGCGAACAATTCTGTGGCATCGGAATAAATCGCGGGCAACGTCAAATGAGCGCCGATGAATGCCTTCAAGCCATTGGGCTTTAATGACAAGGCATGCTGATAAACATTTACCGCTTCGGCATGCTTGCCCTGTTCTGTTAAAGAATAAGCCAAATTGTTTAGTGCTTGAATATTACCTGGGTCGAGAACGAGCGTCCGGCGTAATACTTTCTCGGCCTCCTCCATCTTCCACTGCACAATAAGGGCATGCCCCAAACCAAAATGGGCATAAATATCATTCGGCTGAAGTTCAATGGATTTACGGTAACAGCCCTCAGCCTCTTCCATTCTTGCTTGTGATTGATATGCGCTGCCTAAATTGTTGTAAGCGAGCACGTAATCTGGTTTTAACCGTACCGCTTCACCAAAAGCAGCGGTTGCCCCGTCAATATTTCCCTGTAAATTAAGCACGCTTCCTAAATTATTCCAAGCCTGGGGGAAATCGGGAAGACATTTTAACGCTAGCCTAAAATTAGCGGCAGCTTCATCGAGACGCCCTTTTATTTGATATAACGTACCCAATTGATTAAATGCCCGTGCAAAATTTGGATTCAGTTCAAGTGCTTTACACAAATATCCTATTGCTTCGTCAAACTTCCCTTGCGCCTGCGTGATCAAACCCAAAGCAAGCCAATAATGTGGCTGCTGTGGGTCAACCTGTATTGCCTGATTAAAATAACTTGCTGCTTGTTTGAAATTTTTTGAATTAAAAGCTTTCAATCCCAACTGGTAAAGAGCCTCTGGGTTATTAGACGCGCCAATCGGAACTGACTGATTTTTATTTTGCATTTTTTGATGCCTTAAGGATTTTCTTATGCATGACATGATATGCCTACATAAACAGCATTAACTACCCATAGACGCGAATCCTAATTCAAAACGCAATACTCCACTGCTGTCTCAAAAAAATCCTTCCGACACCTCAAATAACGTTCTTCACTATTTTGCTGCCGATGGGGAAGTTAATGTCTGGTACTCAATTCTCCGAGTAGCAGTGATTGCGTATATAATTTACAACGAGCGTGGGCAAGGGAAGAGAGTGAAGCACTCTTTTGCAAGCTAAAACGAAATGCGCCTCAGCCACAACTAGAAAAGACATCAAAGCCTTACCACATGCCGAGAAGAAGGACGCAGTATAGCAAAAATGCGGTTCCGTCAGATTCCACAGCGAGCTTTGATTTATTTGGGCACCCCGAAACTAATACCTGTTTTGCACAACAAACATGCGGCAAATAGCATTATCTCTGCTGGCCATGATTCGTTGCCGTGGTTACCTAAATTTTCAATGAATCAATCCCAAACCGCTTAATTAAACTTACCGAAGAATCCAAATGAATCAACCAAACAACATTGATCCTGCAGAATTAAATGTCCAGCCTATCGCTAATATGTATCAAAAAGGGCAGATCATAAAAGTTCAGATGAAGCTTCACATTCGGGACATATGTATTTTTGATCCTGTTATGCGCTTATTCATTCGCCGTGAAGGAACTGACACCTATTTAGTAGCTTCTGATACGCATCTAGGTGGAATATTTCTGCCTTGGTTGCCACGTGGCGAGTTCTGCTTCAATTTTGAATGGCCCGTATCACTTCCGCCGGGCAATTATGAACTTGGAGTTTCATGGGGGAACAGTAAGCAAGGTTCGTACACCGGATTCATTGCAGTTGTTTTCCATCAACGGGATTGAGTCAGCGCAGCAACTTTTGTTAGGTACGTGGAGTACCCATCCTGAAACAGAAGCGCGTTTAAATCAGCTGTCATGGCGTCAAGGTATGACCAATTGGTTTCATCGCCATTTTTGTCATGCCGCAAAAGTCATTGGAGAGCTTTGTCTCGCCAATTCTGAAAAACTGCATGGCAGAATTTTGGATATCGGTGCGGGCGAAGGAATTACAGATTTGAGCATCGTTCTACGCTATCAGCCACAAGAACTCGTCGCCCTGGATATTGTGGATTACATAAAAGAATTACCCAGAGTCTGCGAAGAAAACGGCCTGCCTTTGCAAAAAATGCCTGACAACTTTACTTTCTTGCAACAAAGCTGCGAGGAAATCCCCTATGCCGACGAAAGTTTTGACGTTGTCATCTCTTGGGGCTCGCTTGAACATATTGCAGGCGGATATCGCAAAACACTGGACGAAGTTTATCGGGTATTAAAACCAGGTGGATTATTTTTCGTCGCCCCTGGCTTGTACTATTCGGCGATAGGAAGCCATTTGGGCGAATTCGATCCGACACCACACCTGCATCTGCGCATTCCAGAAGCGGATTTAAAGGAAATGGTAATGACCACAAAACCTACAATCATGGATCGTTCAGGTTTTAATGTCACCAATGAAGATTATTGGCGTTTTTACAAAGAGCTTAATCCTATTCGCCTGGCTGATTTTGAAAAAGAATTGCGAAGCTATGGATACATTTTAATCCGTGCGGCAATCAGAACCAGCGAAATAGTTGAGTATGATGCAGCGTTACAGCCATACAGTATTCTGGACTTGGCTGTAGAAGAGCCCTACATAACGGTTCAAAAACCAGAAAAAAATCTCAATTCTTAGAGCAAATGACACCCTAAAAAAATTGACTCAAGGGTACTAGATGCTTTCTACACATGAAATCAACGACGCTCAGCAGGTTTAAACGCTACGTCACTTATCTTGACACCCGCTTTTTGCTGCGCAGCAGGTAGCTGCCACTCCAACGTCAAGCGCGACAGCTGCCGTTTTTGAGCCGCAGGGAAAAGACAGCGTGCCCTGTTTTGTCCCAATTGACTGGAGTAAACAGGACAGCTTTTCGCCATTCTCCAGTAATAACACGGCTGATGCTCTGGTTTGCTGCGGCCAACTTCCAGTTATGACGAGCTCAGTCGGCGCCGTCAAATAGCGCGTTTCCCACTGCGGTGAAACCAGGCCGATGCGCGCACCTTCGCCCGTCAGGTGCAGCTCGCCATAACTGCTTATCAATTGTGTTTCTGCTGCCGGAGTCCAGCCATCATTGCTTTTCACCAAAGCATTGCCGAACGGGTAAAACAGGCTGCCAACCGGCCAGGCTTGCATTGCGCGCAGCCACCAGACGAATTGATATTCATAGGCCGAGCCTTCCATCACATCGTAGGCCTTGAAATTATTTGGGTGCACCATGCGGTCACCCACGTAACTGCCCCACATCGGTGACAGGAAATGCGCACCACCGTTTATCAGCGCCTGCATGGTGGCATAAGACTCCGTGTGGTCTGGCAATTTTTCTGGAAACGCAATCGTGGCGGGATGGAATTCCACTACACCCCATTCAGGATCGGTGCGCCGGATGTTGTCGATGAGGCTGCTGCCGCTGCGCGGCTTGCCTTCGTTGCGGCTGCCCGGGCCATACAAAATCACGCCCAAATGGCCTTGGCGTGGCTTGGCGCCTTCTATCGACACCCCGGCCTGGTCATTCCAGCCATTGGCATGATCAGTGATGCTTACTGCGACATCCGCCTGGATAAAAGTTTGGCTGGTATAGATGCGCGCTGGCGGCAAGCCTGCCTCTACTGCCCAGGCAGCGAGGTCGTCATAATGGCGCGCCACTAAATGACGCCTGAATTGCGTCCATAATTGCTGCCATTGATCGCCGTAATCGATGGACTTGCGTGGCGGTTCAACGGCGCTAACGTCCTTCCATGATTGCTTGGCGAGACGGTTTACGTCGGCCAGAGTCAGTCCGGGTTCGTGTCGGGAGAAGGCGAGTTCGCCACCATTTGCGTATGAGCCGAGGTGGAACAGCCATTCGCGGTATTGGCGCAATGTGTCCGGATTGTAGTCGTACCACTGGGTTTGATAGAACCACGGATTGATATACTCATCCGGGTCAAGGTTGATCATCACATAACTGGCGGGATGCGTCTGGTTGAATTTAACAATTTCACGCACAGCGGCTTGCAGGTTACGCTTTTTGTAATCCAGAAAACGGCGGTTATAGTGATTCAGGCTCATCATGCGTGCCAATTCCGGGCTGTCGGTGGCACCGGCCAAACTTTTCAGGGCGTCGTCTGGCTCAGACTTGCCGAACTGATTCCATTGCACGGCGCGTTCGTCTTGTTCCAACATATCAACAATATCCAAATCCGGCGCGGCAAACTTGGAGTCTGCCCAAACGCCGCCATCCAGCGTGATCATCAACGGCGCGCGAAAGCGTAACGCAGTATCGAGTAACTCACTCAAGGACTCACCGCTCATACCCTTACCATTGCGACTGCGCAGCCGCTCAGGAAAATTGGAGTCAAATATATAATCGGCCTGCTTGCCCTTGGTAGTGCGCATATATTCAACGCGCCCGCGAAAACCGATTTCAACACAGCCGCCTTGTGTCATGTCCCGTAATTCCTGCAACTGGCGAAAATTATCGCGGAAATCTACCGCCCCGCCAGGATAAAATACGCGCAACTTCTCGCCAGAACAGACTTGCCTTATGGCCGGGTTTTTGTCGAGCACCAACGGCCCAGGTAGTACCGCAGTACTGCCCGCATTATCTTCCACTCGCACCTGCAATCGCTGCAAGCCGGACGGTACGCCAGCGGAAGGTACATTTAGGCCATACAAATCACCCGTCCTGAGCGGCGCATCGCCCGCCTTGTCACGGTTAAAACGGGGGTCTGAAAAAGCCGAGAGCAACTGCCCATTTTTTGTCAGCGTCATTTTTCCGAGAGGCGTACCCGTCTCAGTTTCCGCATAGGCGGCCCGGATGCCTTGCTCATCGGCCAGCCAGGCGCGCAACTCTATCGTGCCAGGCGGCATCATTTTGTCATGTTGCGCCAATACCTTACCAAACGGCAGATCGTTGATCACCTGCGGCCCGGCGATTTCGCTGTTATGCCCTTTGCCATCCTCGAACAAAATTCTCAGGCGATAATTGCCGCGCGGCAGCTTATGCATCGGCAACACGCCCTCGAAACCGCTGGTTGCGGCCTGCGTCCAAGCCGGGAAAACCTTGGCAACGTCATCCCGTTGATTACTGGCCAACAACACCAGCATTTCTTTATCTTGCGCCAATACCCGTACTTTTACCGGCACTTGCCCGGCGGCCACCACCCAACCACTAATCAAATTACGGCCATCAGCCTTGATCGGCTCGGTAACATCCAACATCCCAAATGGCTTTAAAAAATTAACGGATACCCGGCCTGCGTTAAATACCCTGCCACCACCATTTACCACGCGCACTTCCAACGCTGAGGTATGCGGTGGAATAATCCCGCGCGCAAGTGCAAAAGCATATCCGGAAACGGTTGGGAATTTACATTGCGGAAAAGCTGAGGCCACATCGGCCCTGGCGATGCTCGGCTTGACACTGGCGAGCAACCTACCATTCGCCCACATCTCAACATGGCTTACTCCAGCGGCATCAGCTGCCCAGCCTTCAATATTAATGCTGGCTTGGCCGGTTGTATCGATAATTTTAGGCGTATCCACCGAGCCACGCGCCTCGCAGACGGGCGATGCCATCGCCATTTTTATTTGCGGCCAAACAAAACGGGTAGCGCCTCCGGCGATGACGACAACTGACAAAGTTACCATTACCGTTAGTAGCCATTTTTTTTTAAGGTAGCTAATCATTACATTGTTTTTTTAGTGGCATGGCTTCTGGAGAGGCACTGGAATAAATATTCTGTGACGAATATTGAGGAAAATATATTCCACAAATTAACAGTAAGTGACAGGAATAACCAAGATACAAGTTGCACGAACTAAACAAGAAGGTTATTGAAGTCGAAAAATCAAACCCCCATGCTATCCCGACAGGATGTTTGCGGTAACTATATTTCTATCCGAGTACCCATTTCAATAACCCGATTCGTTGGGACCTTAAAGAACTCCGTCGCATTCATCGCATTCTTCGACATCATAATAAATAACAGTTCCCGCCATTTCATCATACCGGGAGTCGGCGCTGACACGATCAAAGCGCGGGATGTAAAGAAAGTTGTATCCATCATGTCAAATGACAACCCCAACGGCGCACATAAATCCAAAGCGGCAGGTACATCGGGAGTTTGCATGAATCCATAGAAAACCTTCACCCGATAAAAGCTCTTGCCCAGGTCATTAATTAACAGGCGGTTGCCCTTCGTAACAAAAGGTTTGTCTTCAATAATGACGGAAAGCAAAACGTTGCGTTCGTGCAGCACTTGGTTGTGTTTTAGGTTGTGTAGTAATGCGGCAGGCGCCCCCTCATTAACGCCGACCAAGAAAACGGCGGTTCCGCGTGCCCGATTGACTTCGCCCACATAATCCACAATTGTCTGAATAGGGATGGATCGACGTGCAATCTCCTCGAACAACAATTTTCTTCCGCGCTTCCATGTAGTGAGGACCACAAATGAAACGAGAGCGATGCCCAACGGGAACCAACCGCCCTGTGGAATTTTTATGGCATTGGCCGCAAAATAGGCTAAGTCAACACAAAGAAATGTGCCTATCAGAGGAGTAACCAGAAATGGGGACCAACGCCAAGCGACCAGCACAAAGGCAATCAGTATCGTGTCGATCGTCATCGTCCCAGTAACAGCAATACCGTAGGCGGCCGCCAGATTGCTGGAGTTCTGAAAGGTTAAGACCAAATAAACCACCGCCAGATATAGCGTCCAATTAGTAAATGGGACGTAAATCTGACCATGCGCTTTACTGGAAGTTTGGCGGATTTCCATTCGTGGCAAAATCCCATCTGCACCGACTGACTTGCCACCGAAAATGCGCCTGAAATCACTGCCTGCGAAGCAATCACCGTTGCCGCAGTTGCAAGCAACACCATAGGGATCAATGCCCACTCAGGAGCCAGCAGAAAGAATGGATTTTTGACAGCCTGTGGATTGTCTAGCAATAGTGCGCCTTGCCCGAAATAATTGAATACCAGCGCGGGGAGCACAAAGGAGAACCAGGTCAGCCTAATTGGAAACCGCCCAAAGTGTCCCATGTCGGTATACAGGGCTTCGCCACCCGTGACGGCAAGCACGACTGAGCCAAGGGTCAGAAATGAAAGCCAGGGGTCAAGAAAAAGAAATTGATAGGCATAAACAGGATTGAGTGCCAAAAGTACGTGCGGACTTTTGGCTATGGATAAAACACCTAAAACGCCCAAGATTGAGAACCAAAGGATCATGATGGGGCCGAATGCCATTCCCATCGCGCCAGTACCCCGTTTCTGAACCAAGAACAATGCGGTAAGCACCATGACGGTAATCGGCAGCACATAGCTATTTAGTTCAGGTGCGATAACATTCAGACCTTCAACGGCCGATAGCACCGAAATGGCTGGTGTAATCATGCTATCACCATAAAACAATGCGGCGGCAAACACTCCTAGCATTACGAATACCCACTTAGATTTGGGTCTGTCGGAATGTAATTCGCTCGCCAAGGCTAGCAAAGCCAATGAGCCTCCTTCACCATGATTGTCGACCGCATAATGATGGTCACGTATTTTAGTGACACCAATACCATGATGGTCCAGAACATTATCGAGAGAACACCAAGGATGTTGGCTTCGACGATTGGCAGAGGATGATGTCCCGCGAAGGTTTCCTTCAGCGCATAGAGGGGGCTGGTGCCGATATCGCCATACACCACACCAATTGCGCCCAACATAAGAGTAGCGAGATTTTGCTGCGTTTGTGGGCTGCCCATATACTCTACTTTCCACCTGACTCAACGGGGGCGAAACTCTACGCGTAATCAATTAAAAAAACAAATGGCACTACCAGATGACATCAAGTTAGTTGCTCTCGATAAGACAAATGAATTGCAAATGTCTAACGGAAACCATTTCAAGCATGGTTAACTAAAGTGGCCAGGCTCAAGAAAGCAGTGTCCCCTACACGCCCACACACCAGTCATGTACCTCCGCTTGTTACGCCTGTCCGTTTTGTAACAAACTGTTTTTCATACACCTCCTCCAAGAAATACTGCTCTTAGTCTTTAAAATACACCTCGCTAATAGGCGAAAATCGGGGTTGTTCTGGGGTAAAATCAACAGCGACACAATTACAATTCCGCTGCGATGAAATCCATTTTTCATGACTTCATTTTCTCAATCCGCTAGCACACAGATAAAACATGCCGTATAGCCCCGTGCCTCCTACTGAATTCGTTGCCTGGTTTCGTTCGGTTGCGCCTTATATCAACGCCTTCCGTGGCCGCACTTTCGTGGTCGCGTTCGGCGGTGAAGTCGTAGCGGACGGTAAGTTTATCGAGTTGACCCACGACCTTAACCTGCTTTCCAGTTTGGGTGTGCGCCTTGTCTTGGTACATGGCGCCCGCCCACAAATAGAGCGGCATTTATCGCGCAACAATCTTGAAGACCACTATCATCATGGTATCCGCCTGACCACTTCGGAAACCATGCAATGCGTAAAAGAAGCGGTGGGGCGCGTGCGGTTAGAAATCGAAGCCCTGCTGTCGATGGGCTTGGCGAATTCGCCCATGGCTAACGCTGATATCCGCGTGGCAGGTGGCAACTTCATCACCGCCCAACCGATGGGCGTCATTCATGGTGTAGATTTACTGCATACGGGCACCGTACGCAAAATAGATGTTGAAGCCATTAAAAACCGGCTTGGGCACAACGAGGTAATTTTGCTTTCACCGCTTGGTTATTCGCCTACCGGTGAGGTGTTCAACCTGACGCTGGAAGAAGTTGCGACGCGCACCGCTATCGCGCTCGACGCAGATAAGCTGATTTTTCTGATGGAGATGGACGGTATACAGGATAAGAACGGCAATTTACTGCGTGAATTAACCGTAGCCGACGCCAATACAATTTTGTCCAAAAAAGGCAAATTACCGGAAGATGTATCGCTATTTCTGCCCTGCGCAGTGCATGCCTGCGAAGCAGGCGTAGCTCGGACACATCTAATCAGCCGCCATATTGACGGTGCCATTTTACAAGAACTGTTCAGTGATATCGGCATCGGCAGCATGGTGGTAGAAAGTACACTCAATACGTTACGTGATGCCACTATTAATGATGTAGGCGGCATTTTGCAGCTGCTACAACCATTGGAAGCCGAAGGCATCTTGGTGCGGCGTGACCGCGAGCGCCTGGAGCGTGAAATCGGGCGTTTCGTGGTGCTGGAACATGACCACCGCATCATCGGCTGCGCCGCATTGTATCCATTTATCGAAGAGCAAGCCGCCGAGCTTGCCTGCCTCGCCGTGCAAACCAATTACCGCAAACAAGGTTACGGCGACATCCTGCTTAAGCACGTCCTGGCCGAGGCCCAAGCACAAGGCTTACACAAATTATTTGTGCTGACTACGCGCACTGCCCACTGGTTTATTGAACGGGGATTCAAAGAAACGGACGTCGGGCAATTGCCTACGCAGAAAAAAATGCTTTACAACTATCAGCGCCGCTCCAAAGTATTTCTGAAAAATCAATAATCAAATTGTGCATGGAACGAAGTTGAATCTTTGCGGGTGTTGGTGATTGATGTCAAAATTGAAACGCTAAACTAAATAATCGGAGAACTTAATAATGACAAGAATGGTGCAGTGCATCAAATTAGGCCACGAAGCAGAAGGACTGGAACGCGCGCCATACCCTGGCGCGTTGGGGCAACGCATTTTCGAGCAGGTTTCGAAAGACGCTTGGGCCGCGTGGCTCAAACACCAGACCATGTTGGTCAATGAAAACCGCTTAAATCTCGCGGAAGCCCATGCGCGCAAGTATTTAGCCCAACAAATGGAAAATCATTTCTTTGGAGATGGCGCGGAAATGCCTTCCGGCTATGTACCACCGGGCAAATAGCCATAGTCGATACACCATCAAGGCAGCCATCAGCTTAAGAAATTTCAAATCACTCAGCCTTTCTTGCCGCTTGTTCTTCCCACAAACGGCAAGAAAGGTGGGGGCGCCCAAAAGAAATTACAAATTAATGGAATAGCCAAAATTTTTCTGGAACAACGTAGAAAGCTCGTCGCGCGTTGGCTTGTGGTTCTGCCCGCCACGACTGGCGATTTTCAGTGAGCCTAGCAAAGAAGCAAGTCGTCCAGTGGTATCCCAATCCCAACCTTGCTGAATACCATGCAGCAAGCCGGCACGATACGCATCACCGCAGCCAGTGGGGTCAAGCAATGTCTCGGCCACGGGCGTTGGGATGCGTACTTCTTTGCCATCCGCATAAATGAGGGATCCTTGTGCACCAAGGGTAATGACGAAAGCCTGTGTCAACTTACTGAGTTCTTCAATTTTTTTGCCGGTTTTATCCTGCAATAGCTTGGCTTCGTAGTCATTCACCGTCACATAATCCGCCTGCTTGACGAAGTTTAATAACTCATCACCGCTAAACATCGGCATCCCTTGTCCCGGATCGAACACGAAGGGAATGCCCGCCGCATGGAATTCCTGCGCGTGCTGCAGCATACCTGCACGCCCATCTGGAGACACAATGCCAAGCGTGACCCCCTTAGCATCGTACACATGGTTTTGTTCAGAAAAGCCCATTGCGCCAGGATGGAAGGCCGTAATCTGATTATCATCCCGATCGGTTGTAATAAAAGCTTGGCCAGTGAAACTATCCGGTACATAGCGAATATATTGTTGTGACAAACCTAATTTATCCAGGCGTGAGGTGTAAGGGCCAAAATCATCACCTACCGTCGCCATGATCAGCGGATTACCGCCGAGCAATTTTAAATTATAGGCAATGTTACCCGCACAGCCGCCATACTCCCGACGCATCTCCGGCACCAAAAAAGAGACATTCAGGATGTGTATCTGCTCGGGCAAGATGTGGTTTTTGAACTGGTCGTTAAACACCATGATGACGTCGTAAGCTAAGGAGCCACAGATGAGGGTATGCATATTGATCGCGTGAATTGAATAATAAGGATATGGATTATAGCAGCCAGCATAATCTCAATTTGACATAGCCCTCTCAACTCTTCCTGATTTAACCATCCCGACGCCTCAAATATTAATGGGCGTTCAAATTAGAAATTAAAAAATGTTACATCGAAATCCCTTTAATATCGCCGTTGTATCCACTCGATTAGCGCGTTTTGTGCCTGCTTCCCAGCGGCAGCATTGGCATGATTAATTAAAAAAACCAAAATCCATTGCTTCCCACTATGGGATTGCACATAACCAGCAATGGCTTGTACGCCTTCCAGTGAACCCGTTTTAAGATGGGCGTGATTAGCGGCCTCGCTGTCCGTGAGGCGTTTTTTAAAGGTACCATCAACCCCGACGATAGGTAAGGAAGCCTCGAATTCCGTTGATAACGGGCTACGCTGCGCGCTACACAATAACAATGCCAGACTGCGCGGACTGATTCGTTCCCGACGCGAAAGTCCCGCACCGTTTTCCAATACCAACTCAGGGAAGTACAATTTTTTCTGTGTCAGCCAATTGCGTATAGTCAGCTCGCTGTCGGTGACATTGGCGGATGTCTCGGCAGTCCTGCCCAAACTTAGAAAAAGTTGACGCGCCATGACGTTGTTGCTGAATTTGTTAATATCGCGGATCAATTCGGCCAATGGCGCGGAATGGTGCGTGGCGAACAGGGTCGCGCTACCTGGAACTATACCCTCACGCAATCTACCCTGTAGCAGGCCACCCATTTCCTGCCATAACGCACGAAACACGGCATCCAGATAGAGTGGGGGGGACAGCAGGCTGACATGCCGCTCACGTTCACCACACTGAGCCGGATAAACACCTTGCAGACGCAGCATATCGCCCCGCAATTGCATGGAAATCGCATCATCCCAGTCGCTGCAATTTCCCGGTACAGCCGCTACCGTAACACGGTTATCCAGCCTGATGCCCGCTAGTTCCGGCATGCTGATAATCTTGATTTTTTCGCCCTCTGGAATAAAGCGCAGGCGCACCGAGTTGAAATTAAGCAGCAGCGCATCCGGCCCCGTATTGTAGGGACGCATCGGCTCATTATCGAATTCTGCGGGATCGTGCGGGGCGAGCTGGAATACACTACGGTCCAACACCAGGTCGCCGCGGATCTCACGCAAACCACGACTACGCAGCTCATGTAGCCATAGCCATAATTTTTCCAGCGTCAATTTAGGATCGCCGTAACCCTTCAGGATCAAGTTACCGTGCAGCACATCTTGTTCCAGCTTGCCGTCGAGATAAGCCTCAGTCTTCCAGCTATACGAAGGGCCGAGCAATTCCAGCCCGGCATAGGTGGTGAGCAGCTTCATGGTTGAGGCCGGACTCATCGATTGCTTCGCATTCACACTAATGAGCGGTGTGCGTGCATTCACCTCGCGCACTTCCACACCGACACTGTCAAGTGGGATATGCGCCAGCTGTAATGCTTTCACCACTGGCGACGGCAACGTGACGGCGTGGGCATTGGGGATAAAGCAAACGATGAGTAGCAGAGTGTGAAGCAGCTTCATGAATACCTCTATACCTCCGTCATTCTCACTTTTTCAGGAATGACCAGTTGAGTTGCTCTTCTGTGGTTAAATTAGACGATCGCCGCGATGATTGCCAGTGTATTTTCAACCAGCAAGTCCATTTCAGTTTCACTAATGATATAGGGTGGCATAAAATATATCGTATTGCCCATCGGCCTCAGCAGCAGCCCTTTCTCCAGCGCGAGACTGAAGCAGCGTTGCGCGAAATCGTCGTGCAAACTATCCACCTCAAATGCCCATATCATGCCAGTGTTGCGGAAATTTTTTACACGGGGATGATTTTGTAAGGGTTCCGCAATGCGGTTAAGATAAACCGCCTTGTTGCGGTTGGTTGCGATGACATCATCTTGCTCGAAGATTTCCAAAGTCGCCAATGCCGCGCGGCAAGCCAACGGATTGCCAGTATAGGAATGTGAATGTAAAAAACCACGCGTTACTTTATCAGCATAAAAAGCCTGATAGACAGTATCGGTGGTCATCACCACGGATAGCGGCAGATAGCCACCGCTGAGACCCTTAGACAAACACAAAAAATCCGGCGAAATGCCATCGTCTGAATTATCCCGGTTAAGGGATTTTTCTGCTTGCTCACAGGCAAACATCGTTCCCGTCCGTCCCATTCCCACTGCAATTTCATCGGCAATAAAATGCACATCGTATCGATCGCATAATTCGCGCGCACGGGTTAAGTAGACCGGATGATACATAGCCATACCCGCCGCCCCCTGCACTAATGGTTCGATAATGAAAGCGGCAATATTGTGATGATGACGCTGCAAATAGGCTTCAAGCTGCGCAGCACAGCGCACAGCATAGTCCCGTGCGCGCTCTCCTGGCTCCGCATTGCGCCAGTCAGGGCTTAACACCGTGGCATTTTGTTTGACCAGCGCACTATATGCATCCTTGAATAGGGCCACATCTGTCACTGACAATGCGCCCAGTGTTTCGCCGTGATAGCTGTTTTGCAGGCTGATGAAACCGCTCTTGTGCGGCTGACCATTGTTGCGCCAATAATGTACGCTCATTTTTAGCGCAATTTCAATAGCCGATGCGCCGTCTGAGGCATAAAAACAATGGCCCAGCCCAACAGGGGTCAGTTGCGCCAATCGCTCGGAAAGCTGTATCACCGGCTCATGGGTAAAGCCAGCCAGCATCACATGCTCCAACTGCCCTAACTGAAAGGTAATGGCGGCATTAATGCGCGGGTTGCAATGCCCGAACAAATTCACCCACCACGAACTCACCGCATCCAAATAGCGCTTGCCGTCAAAATCGTATAGCCACATACCTTGCCCACGCTGGATAGGTATTAGCGGTAGCGTCTCGTGGTGCTTCATCTGCGTGCAGGGATGCCATACAGATAAGCGGGAGCGGGCAAGCAAATTGATGTTAGGCATGGCAGAGCTCAAAGGTTATCCAACAGGCTTGGTACATCTTGCCGTTTTGGGTTTAAATCATCTCGGTAACAACCACTAATTAATCGAGGAACTTCTAACCTCTAAAAATTAAGAGTTCTAAACAAGACTAGGCGCGAATAAAAAATGTTGACGCAGCATATGATTGATATGTAAGGAAACATTTTTTGTGAGCAACAACGTATTGTAACGAACTCTGAGTTTTTAGAGGTGCCCTATATCGGGTAAAACGTTTAATGCAGGGAGTGGTGCGATGTAATGCCGCAAGTTGCGGGCGCTTTCGCGTTGCTCAGAAATAACGCCTGAGATTGCTGTCCGGCTAAATGAGAGGGCGAACCGCTGAAAGCCACGAAGGACGCTGGACTCCAAGCGACTAAGGGTGATGTCGATTTGAATGGCGCAAGGCGGTTCTGGCAGTCTTTCGGTTTTTCTCCCGGAGGCTGCCATGAATACTGGCAAAACGCTGTTCGCCCAACTAATGGATCTTCTGCCTTGAACCACATTTACCCGAATCGTCGAGCGACATGGCGGTAAGCGCTACGCACCTCACTCATCAATATTTTTCTCCGATTCGCATAGCCATGCAAAAATGAAATTTCATGTGAAAATCCGACCTTCACACTTCTTATTGAATTATGGAGACGGGAAAATCCTACCTTCACGTTTCATTAACACTTCATCTGTCACACCTACCTCCGCTATACCGCTAAAATCAATATCGACATGGGATTTACCACCGAAACCGGTACCGGTTTTACCCTTGGTAAAATTACCCAACGCTAGCTTATAGGCGGCATCGGACAGCGGTATGTACTTTACTTCCTCTACCAAGTTCCGCGCCTGCTTGAGGTAGAATTCGACAAATTCCTTGACCTCAGGCTTCTGTGCAATTTTGGCGCTAACGTAGATGAAAATTGGACGCGAAAGTGGCCGATAGGTACTGTTTTTAACCGTTTCCAAGCTCGGCAGGACTGGCGGTTTACCCTCTCCTGATCTAATCGATACCACCTTCAACTTCTTAGCGTTTTCGGCGTAATAACCATAGCCAAAATAACCAATGGAATTCTTATCGCCAGAAACACCGGTCACCAATAACTGGTCATCATCAGACGCCGTATAATCGAGACGGCTGGACTTGGCCTTGCCGACAATAACCTCCGTGAAAAAATCAAATGTGCCTGAATCAGAATCCGGACCCAATAATTTTAGCGGAGCATTTGGCCAGGCAGGATTAATCTGATTCAATTAGTAATTTTCCTTGAGCTAACGGTTCCCACATTTTTTTGAGCTCGGCCACGGTCATACTGTTCGCCCAATTATTTTGAGGATTGACCACCACGGTCAGCGCATCGTAAGCCACAGGCAGCTCAATAAACTGGATGCCGTGCTTATTGCATTCCTTCATTTCCTCATTCAGGATCGGACGGGAAGCGTTAGCGATATCGATCTCTCCACGGCAAAGCTTCTTGAATCCGCCGCTGGTGCCAGAA
The DNA here is from genome assembly GCA_016721605.1 of Nitrosomonadales bacterium. Taxonomy (GTDB): domain Bacteria; phylum Pseudomonadota; class Gammaproteobacteria; order Burkholderiales; family Gallionellaceae; genus Nitrotoga. The sequence goes on along the minus strand of JADKHS010000036.1, from coordinate 121,109 downwards.
ATGCTGACAGTCACTTTAACTGCATCTTTTTTACTTTTCTGGAACTCTTCAGCCACCGCTTCGGTAACTGGATAGACCGTGCTTGAGCCATCAATCTTGATGATCGGGACAGCGCCAGCAGAATTTGCGGCACTCATTAACAGACTCAATACAGCGGTCACACCAAATATTTTAAGATTGGGCGATTTCAACATATTCTCTCCATTCGGTTAATTGGGTCACCACCACAGGGCAGCATCATCATATTAATCCCCCAATGTTGCAGAATTGTGACATCTACAGGCTTACGCCATACATATTATTTATAAACCTGAATTTTATGCAACATGACAAATTAAAAACCCACTGTTTTTCTATTTATTGCTTTCTTCCGGCTATCGAATAATCACGGCTGTACCTGTTTGATATCTTACCTATTTGTTCTCCAGGCACAAAAATCCAATAAGGATGTGGCACGCGTACAAAACCGAGCATTAAATTTAGGCCGTTACACTAAATTTAGCGTGTCATAAAACTGTCATGTTCATTCTTTAGAATGTTTGCACGGCTCAAGAATAATCTTGGGCGGGTGAAGTTTTTATTTTTCCCTGGAGAAAAGAATGCAAGCATCTAAAAGCCACACAGTTAAGCCAGATCTTGGCAGTAGATTGAAATCAACCACATTATCAATCGCCATATTGGCTCTGCTAGGCGGTACCACGATTCCGGCACACGCTATCCAGCTGTATGTAGACACACAAACTCAACAAGTATTTACTTCACCGGGCATCAACAGAATAAAACTCAGTGAGTTTGAAGAAGTCAATGAGGCAGTAGGCAAGGTTTCTGCTGAAGAAGTTAAAGCATTGGAAACCAAACTTCGTCAAAAGAAAAAGAAGGCGGAACTTAAAGCGGCTGAGGAACTGACAGCAGCCCTGACGCCCAAGGAAAACTGGTCCGATAGGATTAGCCTGCGTGGCTACACACAATTGCGTTACAGCCAACCCATATCTGGAAATAACGCCAATCTGGCATCTCCCGGTGACAGATTTATCTCGGATAACCAGAGTTTCGGCGTTCGACGCGCCCGTTTAGTTTTATCGGGCCAAGTTACCGACCATCTATATGTCTACATTCAACCGGAATTCAATTCCGGCCCAGACGCAGGAGATTTGCAGGGTGGAAAGGTTCAGATTCGAGATTTCTACTCCGATATTTCTTTCGACGATAGGAGAGAATACCGCGTCCGTTTCGGAGTCTCCAAAGTTCCTTACGGCTTTGAAATTCTGCAGTCGAGCCAGAACCGCTTAGCGATGGATCGTGCCGATGCCGTCAACATCGCATCCCGTGACGAACGTGATATGGGTGCGATGTTCTACTGGGCGCCCGCGCACATCCGTGATCGCTTCAGGGATCTGGTGCGCAGTGGTCTCAAAGGCTCGGGCGATTACGGCGTATTGGGCCTGGGCATTTACAACGGCCAGGGTCTGAACCGTGTTGAACTCAATGATAACCTCCATACAGTGGCTCGCCTGACCTATCCATTCAAATTCGACAACGGCCAATTTTTCGAGGCGGGTATCTCCGCATTAACCGGCAAATATGTTCCAAGATCCAGCCAGATTTCAGTTAGTGGTGTCAATGTCACCCCTACGTTTGATAATAGGGGAGTACAGGACGAACGCATGGGCGTGCATGCTGTGCTGTATCCCCAACCATTTGGCCTGCAAGGTGAGTGGAACTGGGGCAATTCACCCATGTTAAGCGTTGACCGCAAGCGGATCGAGTCCACCACGCTCAACGGCGGTTACGTCCAAGCCATGTACAAACTGGATAATGCTTTTGGTAGTTGGATGCCCTATGCGAAATGGCAGCGATACGACGGCTCTGAAAAGTTCTCAACAAACGCACCCCGCTCCCATCTGCGGGAAATAGAGATCGGTGTTGAGTGGCAACCTGTACCTGAAGTAGAGCTGGTTGTAGCCTACGCGAACATGGATAGAACCAATGTCGGCACATTCGTTTCATCTTTGAATGGCTACAGACAAGTTAAAGCTGATATGCTTCGCGCGCAGTTGCAGTGGAATTTCTGATTCACGTTATGGGGCTCGATCGCCATTGGTGTGTGCGGCCTCGTGAGGCCAGCTGGCAATCGTGGAGTCCAACGGGTTAAGCAGCGAGTTGATTTTATTAATATCGCTGCGTTTAACCGCTGGTTCTGCGAAAAGAGATTGACCATGAGTTTATGGTGTCCATTATTGACAACCCATCTCAAATGAACTGATATGAAACTATGGCTGTGGGATTTCTGGCCTTTGTGTAATTGCTTCGGTGCGTTGATACAAACGGAAAGGCTCCGACTTAACCCCCTTGCGGTTGCCTTCCCATAGCTTGACCCAAGCTCTTTCTTCTTCCGCTAACCTAGTGGCACGCTCTCCATGCACCAACAGCAAATCACATACACGTTGCGCTTGTTTGTGTGTGGTTATATTTCCCAGGTACTGCAACATGGCACGCTGGGTATCACCTACATCCAGACTTGCGACACAACCATGATGTTTGGGCATGGCCTGCTTAAGGGAAACCACCATGCCGCGATAGCTCTTGCCGTTGTCCAACCATGGAAGCCATAGTGTCATGGCAAGCACCCACAATAAAGTCACGCCGCCGGCCCAGTTAAGCACGGCGCGGCGCATGGAGCGTCCAACCCGCCACACCAGCAGCACCCACAGCACGGTGAAGGTCAGTGCGACCCAGAATGTTGTCGCATGGAACGCAGGTTCGAAACCAGGCTGATAATCTTTTAGCCAACGCGTAATCTTGGCATGATTATCCCGTAACAGCCCAGCCCAGCCCCACCACATCAAGATGGCGACAAAACCGAAAGTCATGATGCCGAACCAATCTAGCGCGTTGGCCGCTCCCCGACGCAGGGTGGGAAGAGCCGCATTGGCAAGCAGCGTTAGCGGTAATAGTATGGGCAACGCGAACACTTCCTTGATATTGGGTAGCACACTCAACGTCAGCAACATCACAAAAAAGCTTACCAACAACAGCTGAAATTCCGCTTCATGCAGCACTCTTCTCCGTGCCTCCCACACCGCCCAAGCAGCCAATGGCAAGGCAGGCCAAGCGAACCAAGGCAATATTTTTACGTAATATAACGCCTCTGCATAATCACCACCTTGAATATAGCCAAGCCAATGGCCGATGTTAAGCGTCCAAAACCATTCCATAAATAGCTCTGGCGAACGTTGGTACAACAAAAAAGGCCAGACTGTTAGCCAAGGTAACGCAAACAGCAGTGCGATACCCAAGCTGAAAAGGAAGGAACGCATGCGCCATGTGTGGAATAACAGCAGTGCGGTACTGATCAATACGAACAGCGTGGGGGCGATAAATCCCTTGGACATAAAGCCAATGCCAATGCCATTACCTATGAGCATGCCTGCCAATAAAGTACGGCGCAGACTTAAAGTGTAGCCGTATAGCATCATGGCGCAGCCAGTGAGCAAAGCAAGATCGGTGATGAGCTCATGTGAGCGTACTAGCATGCCGAGGCAGCCGATCAAAATGATCGCAGCAGGCCAACCGCGGCCCCTCCCGAATAATTCGCGTCCTGACAGCCCAATGAACAACAACGTAAGAGCAGTATAAAAACCGCTTGCTAAGCGCGCGCCATCATGTAGCTCAAGCAAGGGGGAAAATAGTTTGGCGAAAAGCGCGGCTGTCATGTAGAACAGCGGTGGCTTGTCCATATGGGGTTCGCCAGCCAAGGTGGGAACTAACCAATCACCGCTTTGCAGGATGTGATAGACCAACCCAAAACTATAAGCATCGTCTGACTGCCACGGGTCATGCCCTACCAACCCTGTGCCTAACCACACTGCACACAGCAATGCCAGCAACCAAGCTTTAGCTATCGTAATCGGGTGTTCTTGTATCGGGGGATAGGAAAACATGCGCGCTTATTCCAAGACATTGATGCGCTGTCCGAGTGTAAGTTTATAGAACATTCAGGTAGCCACTACCCTGCTTGAAATTAAAAACAAAAAAGGCAGCGTCCGCTGCCTTTCAATTGCTGCTTATCATTCCGTTTCATTACGGTGCAGGTTTCGCACCGGGCTTGCCATATTTTTGACGGAACCTCTCCACTCGACCAGCGGTATCCACGATTTTTTGTGTGCCAGTATAAAAGGGATGACAGTCCGAGCAGACTTCTACATGCAGCGGTTTACCCATTGTGGACCTGGTTTTAAAAGTGTTGCCACAACTGCAAGTAACTACAATCTCATCGTATTGCGGATGAATGTCGGTTTTCATTTTGGCTTCCTTAAACATGAAAATTGAGGACTTAAAAAACTTATTGAGAGCTTAAATAACTTAAAGCATCATGCGTTGACGCACGTATAAGGGCACGGATTATGCCCTGAAATGAATACCCCACGCAAATTTATGTGCATTGTTTGCCGTCCACCCCCTTATTCCGGTATAGTTCTACCTGCCGTTTAAACCAATGGAAGAACATGCTGCCTAGTAAGTAGTGAGTACAGGCGCATTGCCGAAGGCGCAACACCCGTAACCGCTCAGGCTCAAGAACTGTTGGCACAGGCAAATCTGGAGAGTGCTGTTTACACAGCCACCGAAGGGGCACACACGGATTTATTCGTAATCTCTCAGGTAAAGAGGACAGATGGGGCGAGGCAGATATTTCTGCCTCGCCTTTTTTATTTTTTGAAAGATTACTCATGACACTCGAACAAACTCCTCTGAATGCAGCACACCGCGCAATGGGCGCAAAGATGGTTGATTTTGGCGGCTGGGATATGCCGTTGCATTACGGTTCACAACTTGACGAACACCATCAAGTACGTCGCGATGCCGGCATGTTTGATGTCTCGCATATGCGAGTGGTTGATATGAAAGGCGAAGGGGTGCGCGACTTCTTGCGCTATCTGTTGGCAAACAACGTGGACAAACTGCAATCTTCCGGAAAGGCGCTGTATTCCTGCCTGTTGCGTCCAGATGGTGGTGTGATCGACGACCTCATCGTGTACTTCATGAATGAAATGTGGTTTCGCATCGTCGTGAATGCAGGTACAGCCGATAAAGATATTGCATGGATGATTGAACAGGCAACCATCCGCGCGCCACAATTGCAGATCACTTCACGCAATGATTTGGCGATGATCGCGGTGCAAGGACCCAATGCGGCGGCAAAGCTATGGCAGGCCTTGCCCGAAGCGCAAAAGTTGGCGGAAGGGCTCAAACCCTTCAATGCCGTAGAGTGCAATTCGATGTTTATCGCCCGGACTGGCTATACGGGTGAAGATGGCTTCGAGATCATGCTACCGGCCAAGGCTGCCCCTTCCTTCTGGCAAACACTGAATGACGCGGGAGTGAAACCTATCGGGCTAGGCGCACGTGACACATTACGCCTGGAAGCCGGCATGAACCTGTACGGTCATGACATGGACGAAACCATAAACCCATTGGAAGCCGGGCTGGCGTGGACGGTAGATCTGGTGAGTGAACGCGACTTCATCGGTAAAGCTGCACTCGTCACAAAACCTAAAACCCGAAAGTTAGTCGGCCTTGTCTTACAGGATCGCGGGGTGCTCCGTGACCACCAAGTGGTACACAGCGACCATGGCGATGGCGAAATTACCAGCGGTAGTTTTTCACCCACGCTGAATCAATCAATCGCCTTGGCACGTATACCCTCCACGGTACAAATAGGCGACACGGTACAGGTGGCGATTCGCGATAAAATGCTGGCAGCTAAGGTAGTGAAATACCCGTTCGTACGTAACGGCAAAGGCTTAATCTAATTTTACTTTATTGGAGGATATAACCATGAGCAATTCAAACAATCTGCCAAGTAACCTGAAGTACACCGCAGCCCACGAGTGGGTCAAAAAGAGACCGACGGTACGATCACGGTTGGCATTACCCAACACGCACAAGAGCTGCTGGGCGACATGGTATTCGTGGAAAATCCAGCAGTTGGCCGCCAACTGAAAGCCAAAGAAGAATGCGCAGTAGTAGAATCAGTAAAAGCTGCGGCTGACATTTATGCACCTGTTACCGGTGTAGTGGTCGGGGTTAATTCTGAACTCAGCGATGCGCCAGAAAAGATCAATGCAGATCCTTATTCCGCGTGGATGTTCAAAATAAAGCCAGATAACGCCGCTGATGTAGACACGTTAATGGATGCTACCGCGTATCAGACGCTAGTCGACAGTGAAGCACATTAAGACGCTGTAATGAATGGGATAATTCCCGTTTCTAATACCTATTTATACTCCTTTAAAAAATAAAGCCAGCAATGATTACAACCGATAAATTTGTAAACCGTCATAACGGTCCGCGCAAAAATGATGTTAAGGCAATGCTTGATACAATTGGTGCAGGTTCTGTAGATGAATTAATTGATCAGACCATTCCTGCTGCGATCCGCTTAAAAAAACCATTGAACTTACCATCTGGGATGACTGAATACCAATACCACAAGCATTTACGTGGTGTTGCGGCAAAGAATAAAATTTTTAAAACCTATATTGGTTTAGGTTATTACAACACAATAATTCCTCCTGTTATCCAGAGAAATGTTTTAGAAAATCCGGGTTGGTATACCGCTTACACGCCTTATCAGGCAGAAATTTCACAAGGCCGTTTAGAGGCGCTGTTGAATTTCCAAACCATGATTATGGATTTAACCGGAATGGAAATAGCAAATGCATCATTGCTGGATGAATCCACTGCAGCAGCTGAAGCAATGGCAATGTTGTTCAATAATCGCACGCACGGAGCAATTGAAAATGGAGCGAACAAGTTTTTCGTTTCCAACGAATGTTATCCGCAAACTATCGATTTATTAAAAACACGTTCAACTCCAATGGGGATTGAATTAGTGATTGGTGACTTTAAAACCGGAGCGTTAGATAGCAGTATTTACGGGGCATTGCTTCAATATCCAACCGCTGATGGCAAAGTTCACGATTACGCCGACTTTGTAGCAAGGGCAAAAGCAAATGGAACCACCATTGCTGTAGCAGCCGATATACTGAGTTTAGTATTACTGACCCCTCCAGGCGAATGGGGAGCTGATGTTGTTGTTGGTTCCACACAACGCTTTGGTGTCCCTATGGGTTACGGCGGCCCGCACGCTGCATATTTTGCTTGCCGTGAAGAATATAAACGATCCATTCCCGGTCGCATCATTGGTGTTTCGATTGATGCGGACGGAAATCAAGCATTACGTATGGCATTACAAACGCGCGAGCAACACATACGTAGAGACAAAGCCACCTCCAACATTTGTACCGCGCAAGCATTATTAGCCATTATGGCAAGTATGTATGCGGTATATCACGGCCCGGAAGGCCTCAAAGGGATTGCACAACAAGTACATTTTACTGCTATAGCATTGGCAACTGAGTTAAGAAAATTAGGCTATATCATTGAAGATGAAATTTATTTTGATACCATCAAAATAAATGGAACAGACAATGCGAAAATTAAGCAATTAGCGCAAGCAGCGCAAATTAATTTCCGTTATACGGATGATGCAATTACTATCTCTGTTGATCAAACTATCGATGCCGATGATTTAAATGCGCTTATTAGTGTATTTGCACAAGCCATTGGCAAAACCACTTCTAAAATTACTGAAGAACAGATTTTTAATCAACAATCTTTGATCAAAAATCGTCAATCTTTTATCCTTCAACATCCTGTATTTAATATTTATCATTCCGAATCCGAGCTAATGCGGTATATCAAGCGATTGGAAAACAAGGATTTATCTTTGACGCATTCCATGATTTCATTAGGCTCTTGTACTATGAAATTAAATGCCGCCTCCGAATTAATGCCTATTACATGGCCCGAATTTGCCCATATCCACCCCTTTGTACCCGCTGAACAAGCGGCGGGTTACCATGAAATAATCGATGACCTGGACAAATCATTAAGTGAGATTACGGGTTTCGAAAAAATGAGTTTTCAGCCCAACAGCGGCGCTCAAGGCGAATATGCCGGATTATTGGTCATTCAGGCATACCATCAATCACGTGGTGATGCGCACAGAAATATTGCGTTAATTCCGACATCGGCACATGGCACCAATCCTGCCAGTGCTGCAATGTGTGGCCTAAAGATAGTCTTGGTGAAATGCGACAAAGTAGGAAATATTGATGTAAATGAATTGCGTGAAAAAGCCGTTCAGCATAAAGATAACTTGGCATGTTTAATGATTACATACCCAAGCACTCACGGTGTTTACGAAGAAAGTATTATCGAGATTACCAACATCATTCATGAAAATGGCGGACAAGTTTATATGGATGGCGCCAACATGAATGCACAAGTAGGCCTAACCAGCCCCGGAAATATTGGCGCTGATGTTTGCCACTTGAATTTACATAAAACTTTTGCAATTCCTCACGGTGGCGGCGGCCCAGGTATGGGACCCATTGGCGTTGCAAAACACCTGGCTCCTTTTTTGCCTTCGCATTCATTAGTTAAAACTGGGGGAGGGAATGGCATACACGCAGTATCCGCGGCACCTTACGGTAGTGCACTAATTCTATTGATATCTTATGGATATATAAAAATGCTAGGCAACAATGGCGTTACCGAAGCAACACGCATCGCAATTTTAAATGCCAACTACATTAAAGACTCATTAAAAGATCATTTTCCTACTTTATACAGTGGTGCAAATGGACGTTGCGCGCACGAAATGATTTTAGCCTGCGTTGCATTTAAAAAAGAAGCCGGTATCGAAGTAGGGGACATTGCAAAGCGATTAATGGATTATGGATATCATGCACCGACAGTTTCATTCCCGGTAGCCGATACATTGATGATTGAACCAACAGAAAGTGAATCAAAAGAAGAATTGGATCGTTTTTGCTCCGCTATGATTTCTATACGTAAAGAAATTGATGAAGTAATTACAGGTAAAGCGGATAAAGAAGATAACGTACTTAAAAATGCACCGCATACAGCGAAATCAGCTCTCACGAGCAATTGGAAACACAGCTATTCGCGCGAAAAAGCGGTTTATCCATTAAAGTGGGTACAAGACAACAAATTTTGGCCAAGTGTTGCCCGTGTAGACAATGTCCGTGGTGATAAAAATCTGATTTGTGCTTGCCCACCAATACAAGCGTATGCAGATGATGCGCTGTAACACACCTTAACAAGAAGAAAGAAATCATGGCTAATGAAACTTTAACTAACCCTGCTGTCACCTTGAACGGTACGCCCATTACATTGTTCGGTACTTTTCCAACCGTTGGTCAAATTGCCCCTGAATTCACGCTAGTGGACAAAGACCTGAAAGATGTGGCGTTAAAAGATTTTGCCGGTAAGCGCAAGGTTCTTAACATTGTGCCTAGTTTAGATACCGCCGTATGCGCCACTTCTACGCGCAAATTTAACGAAGCGGCAAGCAAGCTCGACAACACAGTGGTGCTGGTGATTTCCGCCGATTTGCCATTTGCCATGAGCCGCTTTTGCGTGGCTGAAGGATTGGATAATGTCACCACGCTGTCCCTGATGCGCGGACGGGATTTCATGCGGAACTATGGCGTAAAAATCGCTGATTCCATATTACGCGGCTTAACCGCACGTGCTGTGCTGGTGCTGGATGAAAATAACCACGTGTTGCACGCAGAACTAGTGGACGACATCACGCATGAACCCGACTACCCAGCAGCGATAAATGCACTAACACAACACTAATGCAACCAAGATAAAATAATCAAGCAGCCTTCCTCTCTTCTCCCAAGTTGGAATGTAGGGTGGCTGTGCATAAAAATCTCAGCCTTCCCAACCACTTTCTTCTCGACCACTGCAATCTGGCGCATGTTCCACCCGGTGCTGTGCAAGCGATCAATTCCGATACATCTATTCCAACGCGACCAACTTATATTGGGCGCGCCTGACTAAATGGAATTAGGCGTTCATTGAAAATTACGCGCTGAAGTGTCGGCTGCGACTTCAGTAGAAGTCGTCCGGGACAAGGTTGCCTTCCAGCTGCTGGAGAGCGCCGGGCAATCCGCCAGAGCTTGTGCAGCCACATAATTTTCCTTGCGATGGAGCATTACGTTGTTTGCGGTCGCGACTGTCCATTCAGGATAAGGACGTTCCACCAAGGCCAATGCCGCTCCGGCTTGAACGTTTCCCTCGCGCAGAACACGGAAATACCAACCTGTCTTGCCCGTGCGCACGACCCGCGCCACTAAATCCTGAACCCTCCATCGGCGAGAGAGTTTCCAGCATGGCTGGCGGGGTTGAGAAATCTGTACCAATGCGCCACCAACCTCGAAAATATCGCCGATGCAGATCTCTGTTTCCAGTAGGCCTGCCACGGTAAAGTTTTCTCCGAACGCGCCATTGGGCAACTCTTTGCAAATCAAGGTCGGCGAGCCAAAATGCGTAGTGTTCGACAGGATAGACATTAATCGCTTTATCGGGCCCACCATGGACGCGAAGATCGGCTTGCCCGTCGCCAGCCAAGTTAGTTGTTCCGACCCAAACTGAACCAAGCACAGTTTCCTTGAAAAAGCCGGTCGTCCACTCCTGATCCATGGTGTTTGAGGCGTTAGGTGTACCCAGTGTTTTAGGTAGGCCAACCTGAATGGAGAGGAGTTGTATACCTGAATTGTTCATTGAAAATATCCTTGTGTAAAAATCAATAGTCGAACTCGGCTTTATCGCAACAATTCGAAGTTATATCACCCACGTTATCGCCATGGCAAGCACCACGGATGCCATCACGGCCATCGTAAGCCAACCAGTAATTCGAAGACGAGGCATCGTCACGAATTATCCTATGGCATCAGGTCTTGCCACCATAAGTTAAGGCGAAATTTTGTGGAGTGCGCTGCTGACAGTGAAATAATGCGTCCCAAAAGCATCGGCAATTTTCTGCATCGTATATCTACTTCGTTAAACAGTTTAAGCCAGCTCAGCCTATCTTCACCATTAAGTATAGATTACACCTTCAAGCAAAATCTGATGTTTTTGTGATCGTTCAGAAGGATCTTTGCCTAAACATCCGATTTGTGTGATAGTCATCATTTAGTAAAAAAGAGTGTTTATTTTTCCTATACTACGCTCCGGCATTTCCTTAATCCTGCCTGATATGCTAGGAGTGCATTGTCCACTGATGACATCTCCCTCTGTGGCAAACACAAACACCCTATTCCACCCTCTATAAGGAGATTCCATGGCCATCATTCTTAATTTATCAGTGTCGAAATACTTGCGCCTTGCCATCGGGCTTTCAAGTCTGCTCATCGCGACATCTCCGCTCAGATAGTGGTGCCCAAAGCACCGAGCCGCTGCAGTCCTCCACACCGTATCTACCGACGCCGATGATGTGCCAGAAAACGCTGCCCGGAACTCTCCGCTCATGCCACCAGCACTCCTGCCGGATCCCATCGCCGTGCAAATTTCGCCGCCCTTGGCCAGAATCCTCTCAATAGCAGCGATACCGTCGGGGGTTGCGAACGCCCATACCATGGGCACCTTTGGATCCGTGCACAACTGGCCAATTATGCCGATCGCCATGATGCTAATGCCCAACGGAACAGTTTTCGCCTACGGCACCGGTACAAACGGCCTGCAAGGCACCCAACAATACGCAATCTGGGATTCCACGATAGCCCCAGATTGGAATCTCAATTCCCCAGATACCAGTGCGGCCTTCAAGCTTTTGGCCAATGGCACCAATTCAGACATTTTCTGCAGCGCTCAAGTGCATCTCTCATCAAAACGTGCCCTCATCCTTGGCGGCGATGTGGACATACTCGGCGTAGCGACCAATGCAGGGAACAAGAATGTCGTCGTCTTCGAATCTAACAATAACATCACGAACCGAGAAAAAATGCCAAGGCCTCGGTGGTACCCTACGGCCGTTACCCTCCCAAACAGAGACACACTTGTACTGGGCGGGCAGTTGACACCGTTTAAAATGAATGATCCCGACAATCCTGATGATGATGTAGCAGCGACTTACCCCCTCTCCACCCCAGATATCCGCGCGGAGGTGGGGGGCTCGTGGCGGACCCTTAGTAACGCAGGCGGCACTGCGCAACCCCTCGGCGACAAAGCTTATGGATCGGCCAAAGGTAGCTGGTGTTACCCTCGCGCCTGGGTAGACCCACGTGGCAAAGTGTTTATCCTGACCCGCTTTGGTGAAATGTACAATCTGGACACAGTAGGTACTGGTACCCTAACGCAATACGACCTGCCGCCTCTTACACAAAACACGAATAAATTGTCGAGCATCATGTTTGCCCCAGGAAAGATTCTTTCTATCCGCAGCAACAAGGTAGCGATTGTTGTGAATATCAATGGGATTAATCCGGTTGTGACAACGATCGCCCCCTTGCTTTGGGATCGTTCATACGGCTCACTCACGGTGCTGGCAGATGGCAAAGTATGGGCGAATGGTGGAACTTCCAATCCAGCTATCAATCCCAGGGATGATAATCTCGCGGACACCACGCTAGATTCTGAGATCTGGGATCCCCAAACAAATCAGTGGATGGCCACCGCAACTGCGACCTTCCCACGTCACTATCACTCATCGGCACTACTCCTTCCGGACGGGAGCGTCATGACCGCCGGAGGTGGAGCCCCTGGACCGGTGACCAATCTCAATGGCGAGATCTATTACCCACCCTATCTGTTTGACTTGAACAACAATCCAGCGACTCGCCCCACCATCCAATCGATCAAAAATGGGGAAAACGTCAGCATTCTTACGACCCGCATTCGTTGGAATCAAAAAATGACGATCACTGCAGGTGCAAGCAACAAAATCAAGCGGATCACGCTCATACGTGCCGGTGCCGCGACACATACCTTTAACAATGAAACGCGCTTTTTTGATCTGCCTATACTCCCTAAAGTAGGAGCCGTCACTGGAATAGGAACCAATTTGGTCTCAGTGCTTACTCCCTTTCGACTTAAATGTGGCTCCCCGGCTACTACATGGTCTTCGCGTCGAATGACAAAGGGGTCCCTTCCGTATCAAAAATCATTGAAATTAGTTAGCGGACAGGCAAGGGTATCAGTGGACGCTCACTGGTTAAGCGTAAAATAAGGGGCGTCTCTGAATACTGTTCGGATAGCGCGCTTGACGGGGATTTTCTGTTCAGCGCGTTGATTTTATTTAACTTATTTTTATTAAGCGAACAATATTGGGGCATATCTTGCAATCGTACATTGAACGATTAAGACTTATAATGCCCCGAACGTCCTCTCGGTAAACACTTTGGGCAGCTCCATATCCATTTACAGATGCCTTGCGCCTGCCTGCCGCCAGATTAACACCCTTGCGATATTGATTAAGCACTACGCTGCTAAATAGATACCACCAGATTCCCTACATCACCAACCAAGCTCCTCAGGTTAGCTCAATTACTATGCAGCTTCCTGCAGCCAAACTTTGATCAATGACTAATAAGGCACATCCGCGATATTCGCGACGGCTTTGATTGAATCAAGCAAATGCTACGGCAAGCGCAATGAAATCGTTTTAGTCGTGGGTTTCAAATTAGGCAGCGCAGCACGTTGCGCTTTTTTCCAATCCACATAATCCGTAGAGTCGTCCCAAAAAAGCCTGCTCTTCAGCTTCATTGACAAACTTAGGTATGGATTTAAGTTGTTGGCTGTGTTCGTAAGTCATTAACAGAGAGAGGAAAAATTATAAGTCAAGTCCACGCCTGCAGCTGCACGATATTGGCCTGCCTACTAGAACATCACTGTTGTCGTTGCTCTCAGATGGAGCGGGCGCAAAAAATCAGGACCATCGCCCGCACAATTTGTTTGGTATACACTTAAATTTTTATTGGCAGTCAAAATCATTCTATACATCAAGATTTTTAACGCCCAGAGCATTCTGTTCAATAAAGGCACGGCGAGGCTCCACTATATCCCCCATCAAAGTTGTAAAAGTTTCATCTGCTGAAATCATGTCTTCAATCTGTACGCGTAGCAAGATGCGATTTTTTATGTCCATGGTGGTTTCCCACAACTGCTCTGGATTCATTTCTCCCAACCCTTTATAACGCTGAATACTAACTCCACGTTTAGCCTCTTCCAACAACCATTCAATGGTCTGTTTGAAATCGGCTACAGGTTTGTGCTGTTCCCCACGTTTAATGTATGCACCTTTTCCCAACAATCCATCCAAAGCGTGTGCTGTTTGTTTAAGTTGGGTGTAATCACCGCTTAGCAGAAAGCTTGGCTCAACGTAGCTTATGGAATCATTACCATGCAAATATTTTTCCAAACGTAAACGATTTTCATCATTAGCTGGATTAATCTCCGCGTTCACAATTATTTCCGGGCCACAAACCTGCTGCAGGTTTATCGCGCTTTGCTCTGCTTGTTCTGCGCTACCCAATTGAATATCTGGCTGCTTAAGCATCGCATGCAGGGCTTCCTTCGCAATAACCCGGGATAAGCGATCTATTATAGCTTCCGCAAGGAAATATTCTTTTGCCAGATGCTCAAGTGTTTCAACTTTCAGTGCTGGTGAATCTTGGTCTGTATGTAGCTCAGCATTAATAAGGGCTGAACGAAGCATGAATGTTTTCATTTCATGATCGTCTTTTAAATAGCGTTCTTCCTTGCCTTGTTTTACTTTATATAGTGGCGGTTGTGCAATATAAACATGACCACGCTCAACTAATTCTGGCATTTGGCGGTAGAAAAACGTTAATAGCAAGGTGCGTATATGTGAGCCATCTACATCAGCATCTGTCATCACGATAATTCGGTGATAACGCAACTTATCCGGGTTGTATTCATCCCGGCCAATACCTGTACCTAAAACTGTGATTAACGTGGCGATTTCCTGTGATGAAATAATTTTTTTCAAAACGCGCTCTTTCAACATTTAAAATTTTACCTTTAAGCGGTAAGATCGCTTGAAACTTACGGTCGCGTCCTTGTTTTGCCGAGCCTCCGGCAGAATCACCCTCAACCAGATATAACTCTGATTGTGCCGGATCTTTTTCTTGGCAATCGGCTAACTTACCCGGTAATCCCATTCCATCCAACACCCCTTTACGACGAGTCAATTCACGGGCTTTACGTGCAGCTTCCCTGGCACGCGCAGCTTCTATAATTTTCCCAACGATTACTTTAGCGTCATTTGGGTTTTCTAACAGAAATGCCATTAACTGTTGACTGACGACCTCTTCGACAATCGGGCGAATTTCAGAAGAAACTAACTTATCCTTAGTTTGCGAAGAAAACTTGGGATCAGGAAGTTTTACCGAAAGTATCGCGGTTAATCCTTCACGCATATCATCGCCAGTTGTTTCAACCTTTGCTTTTTTAGCAATTTCTTCCGATTCAATGTACTGATTTAAAGTACGAGTCATTGCGGTACGCATAGCGGTTAAATGTGTACCCCCATCACGTTGTGGAATATTGTTAGTAAAACATTGCACAGTTTCCTGATAAGAATCATTCCATTGCATGGCAATTTCGGCTGTTATTCCTTCTTTTTCAACAAGGGTATAAAAAATATTTTTATGAAGTACACTCTTGTTTCTGTTCATGTATTCTACAAAGCCTCTTACTCCGCCTGTGAATGCAAAAAGTTCTTCTTTACCATTTCGTTTATCTATTAAAGAAACCTTCACGCCATTATTTAAAAAAGACAGTTCGCGAAGACGTTTAGCTAAAATATCAAAATGAAATTCAACTAGCCCGAAAATTTCTTTGCTAGGCAAAAAATGTACTTCTGTACCACGTTTATTTGTCTCTCCAATTACCTTAAGCGGTGCAACTGGTTCCCCCGAATTAAATTCCATAAAATGGGTTTTACTGTCTCTGTATATAGTCAATCGTAACCATTCAGACAATGCATTCACTACTGAAACCCCTACCCCATGTAAGCCGCCTGAAACTTTATAAGAGTTTCCATCAAACTTACCGCCTGCATGTAACACCGTCATAATTACTTCTGCTGCAGAACGATTCTCTTCTTCATGAATATCTGTTGGAATACCACGTCCATTATCTGTCACACTAATCGAATTATCTGGATGAATAATTACTGATATCTCGTTGCAATAACCTGCTAATGCTTCATCCACAGCATTATCGACTGCCTCAAAAACCATATGGTGCAAACCACTGCCATCATTAGTATCCCCAATATACATGCCTGGACGTTTTCTAACTGCTTCCAATCCTTTGAGAACTTTGATGCTAGTGGAATTATATTCATTCATTATTTTCTTTCATTTGTTTCACGTGAAACATTGAGAATGCATTTATAAATATTACTTATTTCAAATGATATTTTTAAATACTATAAAGTTAAGTTGTAGAAAGCGATTAAGTATAAATATTATTAAATACGCATTGGCATAACAACGTACTTAAATTCTTCATTACCTGGAATAGTGATTAAAATACTACTATTCGCATCACCGAATGAGAATATGACTGTTTGTGTAGTAGCATTATTTAATCCATCCATTAAATAATTAACATTGAAACCAACATCAAGTGCAATTCCTTGATAGTTTATTTCCATATCTTCTTGCGCTTCTTCTTGCTCACTATTATTACTTATAATGCGCAGATTTTTTTCTGTCAGCACAAAGCGTACGCCCCTGAATTTTTCATTAGATAAAATTGCTGCACGTTGTAATGCTTGTAATATTTCAATTCTATTTAATGTAAGCTGGTTAGTATAATTAGGGATAACACGTTCATAATCTGGAAATTTTCCATCAATTACTTTAGAAATTAAAACAATATTTGAAAAAGTCATGCGGACCTGATTCTCAGCTAATTCCAATGTTATTTTTTCTTCTGTCTCAGCTAAAAGTTTAATTAATTCATTAACTGTTTTTCTAGGTAGAATAATTTCCCGTTTAGGATATTCTTGATCCAGTTTAGTAACAATATAAGCGAGACGATGTCCATCTGTTGCTATTAGTTTTAAAAAATGACCATCAATAACTAATAAAACACCATTTAAATAATAACGAATATCTTGTTGTGCCATGGCATATTGAACCATACCCAACAATTTTTTAAGTTTATCCTGTTCAATTTGAACTTTTACGGCTTGCTCTAATTGTTCCAAAACTTTTGGAAAATCTTGAGCTGGTAAAGTTTGTAAAGTAAATTTACTTTTATTTACTTTTACTAAAAGACGATTTTCATTAACGTCTAATGTAACTTTACTTCCTTCAGGTAAAACCTTCAGAATTTCCTGTAATTTTTTAGCAGCTACAGTAATTGCTGTATCTGGGCCTATTTGATTTACATCAGTAAATTGCGTTGCAATTTGAATTTCTAGATCTGTCGCTACAAAATGTATATTTGAACCAGTTTTTTGAATTAGTACATTTGACAATATAGGGAGAGGTTGTTTACGTTCTACTATTCCAATAATTTTTTGAAGTGGATTTAATAAATTGTCTTTTTCAATCTTTTCAATAAACATTCTTATATATCCTTAATATTAATAATAATAGATATTATATATAGTGAATAACTTGGTATTTTTATTTGTTTTTAACATATTAGAGTTTATAAAAAGATGTGAATAAATGTATATTTGGATAATGTAATTTTTGTGTATAGTTTTTTAAAAATTATTTTTTAGAATAGTTATTCACAAAATATAAATACAATGTTAACTAAATTAATTTAAGAATATTAATTTCGTAATGTTTGATTAAGTAAATTAAAATCTGCATTAAGAGGTGCATCCAGATTACGTAAGCTTTCGATGGTCTTACATGCATACATAACTGTTGTGTGGTCACGTCCTCCAAAAGCGGTTCCAATTTCAGGTAAACTTAATTGTGTTAATTCTCTTGCTAAACACATTGCGATTTGTCGAGGTCTGGCAATTAAGCGTGTACGTTTTTTGGAAAGAAGATCAGTAACCTTGATACGGTAAAAATCAGCTACAGTTTTTTGAATATTTTCTATGGAAATTTGTTTATTTTGAGAAGCTAGTAAGTCTTTAAGTGCTTCCTTTGCAAGTTCTACAGAGATGGTACGCTTGTGAAACCGAGAATAAGCATCGATGCGTTTAAGTGCACCCTCTAATTCACGGATATTAGAACGAATATGCTTGGCAATAAAAAAGCAACATCTTCACTGATCGGATTGTTAGAAATAGCAGCTTTTTGTAGCAAAATTGCTACTCGCATTTCCAAACCAGGTGGTTCAACAGCTACTGTTAATCCCCAGCTGAATCGAGAAGTAAGTCGTGGCGTCATTCCAGAAATTTCTTTAGGGAAGGTATCACAGGTAATTACAACTTGTTTATGCCCATCAATCAATGAATTGAGAGTATAGAAAAACTCTTGTTGGGTTCCAGTTTTATCAGCGATAAATTGAATATCATCAATCAATAGCAAATCTAATGAATTGTAGAATTGTTTAAATTCATCAAATTTTTTAGTTTGAAAAGCGCGGACAACATCTGAAATATAATTAGTAGCATGAACATAGCAAATTTTTGCTTGTGTATTTTCATGCTTTATATGATTTCCAATAGCCTGGATTAAGTGAGTTTTTCCTAATCCAACTCCACCATAAATAAATAATGGGTTGTATGTTGTACCTGGAGTTTCAGCAACTTGTATTGCTGCTGCATGAGCCAATTGGTTTGCTTTACCAGTAACAAAGTTATCAAAAGATAGTAATGGATTAAGTTTGTTTTGATTTTTGTGCTTACTGAGGGTAAGTTGACATACAGTCGATGGAACAATATTAGTTATAGGAACGGGTAGTTTTGATGAAAGCAAATTAAGAGGTTGATCTTTCGTGCGTAATTCAAAATGTGGCGGGCATGAAAGAAATAATTCTGCTTGCTTGGATATTTCTGGTAAAAATCTTTCCTGCACGAGTTTCAACGTAAAACTATTAGGCGCAGTCAAGGTAATTTGATTACCTTGAATTTCAAAAATAAGGGGTTTAATCCAAGAATTAAATTGTTGTGAGGTAAGCGTATCTTCAAAAAAAAGAAGGCAGGAATTCCATAATGTTTTGTCTTGCATAATTTTCAGATGATAATGCAGAAAAATCTTCGATGCATTCTACTACATGCAAGGCAAAAATTATTCACAGTAGATAAGTTATTGAAGGAACATTTTAAATTCAACATGATTATTTTTGTGGGCTAATTTGACACCAGACAAATTATCTGTGAAAAATACGGATAATTTATATATTTGTTACATATTGGTCAAAATAAGCTTGACATAGACCCCCGTAAATAATGTAATAGCGGGTTTTCAAGTATTAATTACTAATTAGGGGTATAACTCAATGAAACGTACATATCAACCGTCCGTCACTAAAAGAAAACGGACCCATGGATTTCTTGTTCGTATGAAAACCAAGGGAGGAAGAGCCGTTATAGCAGCTCGAAGAGCTAAAGGCCGTGCGCGCCTTTCCGTTTAATATCAAACAAACTTTACCTTCATGCCGCCGGATAAAGCAATCAATAGAGTTTGAGTCGGCGCTCCGTGCCGGCTATTCGACTAATAAATGGTTTACAGTTTACATACGGAAAAACGAGAGTGGCTATTCCCGTCTTGGGGTAATAGCCAGCAAAAGAAACATGCCAAAGGCAGTATCAAGAAATTTCGCAAAGCGCATGATTCGAAATATATTTCGACTTAATTTCTCAGTAGCATACTCGGTGGATGTAGTGGTGCGGGCTAAGCGGCAATTTAATTCTGAAACTGCGGCTGAAGGACGAGAGGCCTTGTTACAGTTGTTTCAATCTGCCCGTATGTGATGCGGCAACTCTTAATTAAGTTGATAGGTTTATATCAATATTTACTGAGTCCGCTCATGCCACCGACCTGTCGTTTTACTCCAAGTTGTTCCCAATATGCTCGTGAGGTTATCTCTAAACATGGTGTTTGGCGTGGTACTTGGTTAAGCATAAAGCGGGTGATTCGGTGCAACCCCTGGAATTCAGGTGGTTATGATCCTGCCCCATAGATTTATATAGGCGAAACCATATGGATTTTCACAAGCTGTTTAGGTTATTCTTTTTTTTGACATTCTCAATATCAATCATGTTGTTGTGGGACAGTTGGCAGCGCACTCAGCAACCAATAGTTCGAGCAGCGCCTGCTGCCGTGCCGCAAATTGCTGTGCCGTCAGATACTGCACCCAATATAGCAACTACGGTTAATCCTGAGGCAATTGCAGTTGCTACCCAAAGAAAGACTCAAGCTGGGCAAAAAATTACAGTAACAACAGATTATCTAACTGCAGAAATTAATACTTTGGGCGGGGATTTGCGTCGCTTGGAATTTTTGCGGCAGCGGGATAGTAAAAACAAGAACAAACCATTTGTATTATTGAGGGAACAAGGAGCGCACACGTATATCGCTCAAACTGGTTTGCTTGGCACTGGATTACCTACACACAATACGGTATTCACTGCTGAGGCTAGTGAATATTTATTAACCCAAGGTAAAAACACAATCGAAGTGCGATTACTTGCAACAAATGTTGTCGGCGCAAAAATAACCAAATTTTATGTGTTCCATCGTGGTGGTTATTTGGTAGATGTGGGTTATGAAATCGAAAATATTGGAACCAATCCGATTTCCCCGTCTGCTTATTTTCAGTTGGTGCGCGATAAATCTACACCTGAAGGTGCATCAATGTTTTTGCCCACTTATACGGGCACTGCGATTTATACAGAGAAGGAAAAATTTCAGAAGGTGGGTTTTCCTGATATTGAGAAAGGAAATGCTAAGCATTCCCAAAGTGCTGACAATGGTTGGGTAGGTATGCTGCAACATTACTTTGTAGCAGCATGGTTACCTAAAGATAAGCTACAGCGAGAGTTTTATACCAGAAAGTTGGAAAACGAGCTTTATTCGGTAGGCGTCATTTTACCTGTAGCGGCCATTGCACCAGGTCAAAGTACAAAAATTGGCGTGCCACTTTATGCGGGGCCGGCGCAAACTTCGCTGGATGAAATTGCACCAGGGTTGGGGTTAACAGTAGATTATGGCTGGCTGACAATCATTTCGACCCCATTGTTTTGGTTGCTTTCCTACCTGTATGGCTGGGTATACAACTGGGGTGTAGCCATTATCTTGTTAACTTTTTTTATTAAGTTGTTATTTTTTCCATTGTCTGCGGCCAGTTATCGCTCCATGGGGAAAATGCGTGTAGTGGCTCCAAAACTGGAGAAAATCAAACAGCAATATGGAGATGACCGCGAGCGCCTACATAAAGCGATGATGGAATTGTATAAGACGGAGAAAATTAATCCGCTTGGAGGTTGTTTGCCGATGCTCGTTCAGATACCCGTATTTATCGCATTATATTGGGCTATTCTTGCAAGTGTCGAATTACGTTACGCCCCATTTTTTGGTTGGATTACCGATTTGTCGGTGCCTGATCCATACTATGTATTACCGTTAATCATGGGCGCCACCATGATAATCCAAAGTAAGTTGAACCCTGTTCCACCCGATCCGCTGCAAGCTAAGCTTATGAAATTATTACCCATTGTATTTAGTGTGGTATTTTTCTTCTTTCCGGCCGGGTTAGTATTGTACTCCATTGTAAACAATATACTTTCCATCGTTCAACAGTGGTACATTACGCGAGGATTGGAGGCTAATGTCAAAGGTGCTGCTAAAGCCTGATGTTATTGCCGCAATCGCTACGCCTCATGGACAAGGTGGTATTGGCGTGGTCAGGCTCTCTGGGCATGACCTTAGCCTATTAGCGCAAATCCTATTAGGGAAAGTACCCGTGCCGCGGCGCGCGACTTACGCTTCTTTTCTGGATGCGCAAGGGCAGGTTATGGATCAGGGTATCGCTTTGTTCTTTCCCGCCCCGCATTCTTATACTGGCGAAGACATTTTAGAATTGCAAGGGCATGGCGGCACAGCCATACTGCAATTGGTGTTGCAGCGCTGTCTTGAAATTGGAGCTCGCCTCGCCCAGCCGGGCGAATTTACACAGCGTGCATTCCTTAATGAAAAACTTGATTTGGCGCAAGCAGAAAGCGTAGCTGATCTGATAGCGGCGACCACCAGCCAAGCTGCGCGTAGTGCCATGCGTTCGTTACAAGGCGAGTTTTCTCAGGCGATTGATCACTTAGTGGACGGGTTAGTTGCGTTACGCATGTTAATCGAAGCCATGTTAGATTTTCCGGAAGAAGAGATTGATGCTCTAAATGTCACGCAACGTGATACACGGCTAGGCGTATTGCATGCAGAATTAGAAAATATTTTGAGTTTGGCACAACAGGGTAGCCTATTGCGGGAAGGTGCGCATATTGTGCTGGTTGGTCAGCCTAATGTCGGCAAGTCGAGTTTACTCAATCGATTGAGTGGAGAGGATGTCGCGTTAGTTAGTGAATTTCCAGGCACTACACGCGATCTTATTAGCCGATCTATTCAAGTTGGGGGTGTGCCGTTGCATATTATAGATACGGCAGGCTTGCGCGAGGCAGAGGATGCCGTGGAGCAGATGGGAATTACGCGCACGTATGGGGCGCTAAAAAAAGCGGATGCTATCCTAATCCTGTTGGATGCTAGTTACGGGATGACTGAGGACGATCAGAAAATTTTAGATGAGTTGCCGTGTGAAATTCCGCGATTACATATCTTTAATAAAGTTGACTTGCTTACTCAGCATGCATATGTAAAAGAACAAGATGACGAATGTCACATTTATCTATCTGCTAAAACAGGCGATGGGCTTGAGCTCCTGCGTAATAAGTTGCTGTCATTGCTTGGCTGGCATCAAGAAGCAGGCATATTTATGGCACGTGAGCGCCATGTACATGCGTTAATGGATGCGCGTGACCATTTACAGCGGGCAACAGGGGAAATAAATCGTCCAGAACTGTGCGCGGAAGAACTGAGACTTGTTCAAGAAAAACTGAATTCTATTACGGGTGAGTTTAGTGCGGATGATCTGCTCGGTGAAATATTTAGCCGGTTTTGCATCGGAAAATAAACATTAAAAATGATAGCCTTGTAAGCGGGGCTAACTTATTGAGGTATATTATTTTTCTTGCTTGGCCTCCGCCAGCCCGGCAGAGTAACTTGTTTGGCACGCGACAGGGTCAATTCACCTTCCGGCGCATCGCTCGTAATAGTTGAACCCGCACCTATAGTGGCACCGTGACCGATTTTTACTGGCGCTACCAGTTGCGTATTTGATCCGATAAAACATCATCCTCGATGACCGTACGATGTTTGTTTGCGCCATCGTAATTGCAGGTGATTGTGCCTGCGCCTATGTTGACGCGGCTACCGACGCTGCTGTCGCCAATATAGCTTAAGTGGTTAGCCTTGCTACTGGCGGCAATTTCACTGTTTTTCACTTCGACAAAGTTTCCAATGTGCACGTCGTTATGTAATCTGCTGCCGGGTCGTAGGCGGGCATAAGGACCAATGCGGCAGGTGTCGCCGATCATTACTTGATCAATGTGGCTATAGGGTTCGACGTAGGTATTGGCGCCAATGCGAGTGTTTTTTATAACGCTGTATGCGCCTACTCGGACGCCATTCCCTAGATCAACATCGCCTTCGAAGATGCAGCCAACATCAATTTCAACATCACGTCCGCATACCAGTTTACCGCGTACATCGAGGCGCGCAGGGTCAGCCAAGGTAACACCGTGTACCAATAATTGGTGCGCTTGTTCATATTGCCAAGTACGTTCCAGTTCGGCTAGCTGTGCTTTACTGTTGACACCTACTACTTCCCATCCATAGGCAGGTTGTACCGTATGTACTGCAACGCCCTGTGCCACGGCCATGGCGACAATGTCGGTTAGATAATACTCACCTTGTACATTATCATTGCGCAATTTGGATAACCAGTTACGCAGTAGATGAGTGGGAACGGCAAGGATGCCTGTATTTATTTCGCGGATGGTGCGCTGGTCTGTAGTGGCGTCCTTTTCCTCTACTATGCAACTTACATTGCCTGTGCTATCACGCACGATACGTCCGTAACCGGTGGGGTTGTCAAGATGAATGGTGAGCAGGGTGAGTGCTTGCTGCGCCACCAACATTTTTTTCAATGTGCCAGGTTGGATAAGCGGCACGTCGCCATACAGCACCAGCGTCAAGGAGTCATCATGTAAGTGTGAAAGTGCTTGCTGTACCGCATGGCCAGTCCCGAGCTGCGGCTCCTGCAAGACAAAATCAGCCTTATACTTCGCCATCGCCTGTGGTACCGCTTCGCCTCCATGACCATACACCACGCAAGTTATACCGGAAGAAAATTGAACAGCGGTGTCGAGTACATGTTGCAATAGTGGACGACCAGCCAAGAAGTGCAGCACCTTTGGTTTATTCGAGTGCATGCGCTGACCTTTGCCAGCAGCAAGAATGACGATGTTGAGTGTAGTCATGGTTGTATGCGATATAAAATATGATAAAGAAGTATAAACAAAAAAAGCGGCCTAAGCCGCTTTCATTTGCGAATCACATTAGCCCAGCAAGCTTAGTGGGGTTGTTGCTTGCGCATTTTCTGAATTGCTTGTAATTGGGCAAGCGCTTCAGATAGCTCAGCTTGTGCGGTAGCGTAGTCAATATCAGAAGCACGGTTTTTCATGGCTTCTTCCGCTGCACGTTTAGCTTCGAGCGAGCGCGCTTCATCCAAGTCTGCACCGCGAATGGCGGTGTCAGCTAAAATCGTAACCACGCTGGGCTGAACTTCCAGCATCCCGCCAGAAACGTAAATCAGCATAAGTTCGTTTTGATCCGGCAGTTTGAGGCGTACCGAACCTGGTTTAATGCGTGTTAGTAAGGGTGCATGACGCGGGTAGATTCCTAGTTCGCCCATTTCACCCGGAACGACAACCATTTCTACAAGGCCAGAGAAAATGGATTCCTCTGCGCTCACCACATCAACATGAACAGTCATTGCCATAATTTTCCTTATTACTACGACACTTGATCCAATTACAGCGTCAAGCCTTACTGAAGAGTTTTGGCTTTTTCAATCGCTTCATCAATAGTGCCGACCATGTAGAACGCTTGTTCGGGTAAGTGATCGTAATCGCCATTGACAATGCCCTTAAAGCCTTTGATGGTCTCTTTCAACGTAACATACTTTCCAGGGCTGCCGGTAAACACTTCGGCTACATGGAAAGGCTGTGACAAGAAACGTTGGATTTTACGCGCACGAGCCACTGCCAGCTTGTCTTCAGGTGCCAGTTCGTCCATGCCCAGAATCGCGATAATGTCGCGTAATTCTTTGTAGCGTTGTAACGTCTGCTGTACGCTTCGGGCAACGTTGTAATGTTCTTCACCTACTACTAAAGGGTCAAGTTGGCGCGAGGTTGAGTCCAACGGGTCTACAGCGGGATAAATACCCAAAGAAGCGATGTCGCGTGACAGTACCACGGTGGAATCCAGGTGAAGGAAGGTTGTCGCAGGGGACGGATCGGTCAAGTCATCTGCCGGTACATACACAGCCTGAATCGAGGTAATCGAGCCGGTTTTAGTTGAGGTAATACGTTCTTGCAAGCGCCCCATTTCTTCTGCCAGCGTTGGTTGGTAACCTACCGCTGACGGCATACGCCCTAACAGAGCAGAGACTTCGGTACCCGCTAGTGTGAAACGATAAATGTTGTCTACGAAAAACAGTACGTCGCGGCCTTCATCGCGGAAATATTCCGCCATAGTCAGGCCAGACAATGCTACGCGTAGACGATTGCCTGGGGGCTCGTTCATCTGGCCGAATACCATTGCTACTTTGGACTCTGGTAGATTATCCAATTGGATTACACCCGCTTCCGACATTTCATGATAGAAGTCATTTCCTTCACGGGTACGCTCACCCACCCCGGCGAACACGGACAAACCAGAATGTTGTTTGGCAATATTATTAATGAGTTCTAGCATATTTACGGTTTTGCCAACACCTGCGCCACCGAACAGACCCACCTTACCGCCCTTAGCAAAAGGACACACCAAGTCAATCACCTTAATTCCAGTTTCCAATAAGTCGACTGATGGAGATAGTTCCTCGAATTTTGGGGCCTTTTTGGTGAATAGAGCGACGCTCTTCGCACTTAATTTCAACCACCTCATCAATAGGGCGCCCCAATACGTCCATGATGCGACCCAAAGTACCATGGCCAACTGGCACAGTAATTTGGTTACCCGTATTGGTTACTCCCATTCCGCGACGCAGGCCGTCGGAGGAACCCATTGCAATGGTGCGCACCACGCCGTCGCCAATCTGTTGCTGTACTTCCAAGGTCAGGCCTTTTTCAGCGACAGAGCTTCCATCGTCCTGTACTACCAGCGCATCGTAGACTTTGGGTATGTAATCACGTGGAAACTCAACGTCTACCACCGCACCAATACACTGAACAATTTTTCCTTGACTCATCTTGAGGTTCCCCACTTTATATTGATTCTGTACTCGATGTCGCAAACATCAGAGCACATCTCTAATTCAAATTCTATTACGATATGATTTTGTTCAACAAATCTACATATACTGTTATATCATTTGCACAGAATTAAAGCTCCAACCAACTGCAAGCATTAACTTACAGCTGCCGCACCACCGACAATTTCTGATATTTCCTTAGTAATTGCTGCTTGACGCGCTTTATTGTAAATTAGCTTAAGTTCGCCTATGACTTCCTTTGCATTATCGGAAGCCGCTTTCATGGCCACCATGCGTGCACTTTGTTCGGACGCTTGATTTTCGGTGACTGCGTTATAAACTAACGATTCAATATAGCGTACTAGTAATTCATCTACTACGACTTTGGCATCAGGCTCATAAATGTAATCCCATGTATTACCATTCGCAGGTTCCAGATTTTCACTTGAGAGCGGCAGTAATTGCTCCATTCTGGGTTCTTGCTTCATGGTGTTAACGAAGCCGTTATAACTAATATAAATTGCATCAATTTCGCCAGCATTGTAAGCGTCCAGCATGACCTTGACCGCTCCAATCAGTTTTTCGATGTGCGGAATGTCTCCTAGTCCGATCATATGCGACTTAACTTTTGCACCGATACGGGACATAAAGCTAAATCCTTTATTGCCAATAGCGCATACACTGATACCTTTGTTTTCGCCTTCCCATTCCTTCATCCGCGTTACCACCAGACGCAGGACGTTGGTATTAAGACCGCCGCACAATCCTTTATCAGAGGTGATAATAATTACAGCAACATTTTTGAGGGCATCGCGTTTTATCAGAAATGGATGTTTATATTCCGGATTAGCGCGCGACAAATGCGCCGCAACTTGACGTATTTTTTCCGCATAGGGACGAGCGGCACGCATACGATCTTGAGCTTTACGCATTTTGGAAGCTGCCACCATTTCCATGGCGCGCGTGATCTTGCGCGTATTTTCAACGCTCTTGATTTTAGTTCGTATTTCTTTGCTGCCAGCCATTATCGTGACTCCAGCTTAGTAAACTGCAGTGGACTTGAATTTATCAATCGCAGCAATCAAGATTTTTTCGTTGTCGGCAGACAAATCCTTACTGGATTCAATGGCCTCTTCTAAGGTCTTGTATTGCGATTTCACGAATGTGTGGAGCCCGACTTCGAATGCGAGAACTTTGTTCATAGGTACATCATCGAAGGAGCCTTTGTTGATCGCAAACAGTGTTATTGCCATTTCCGCTACGGATAGCGGTGCATATTGTGGCTGTTTCATCAACTCCATTACCAGGCGACCACGTTCTAGTTGTTTGCGCGTGGCTTCGTCTAAATCAGAAGCGAATTGCGCGAAGGCGGCTAATTCACGATACTGTGCCAATGCCAGACGTACGCCCCCCCCCAGCTTTTTGATTACTTTAGTCTGTGCTGCGCCGCCCACCCGTGACACTGAAATACCGGCGTTGATCGCAGGACGGATACCCGCATTGAATAAATCCGTTTCCAGGAAAATCTGACCATCGGTAGTGAAATTACGTTGGTTGGGACAAAAGCAGATACGTCACCTGCAGCAGTTTCAATTACCGGCAGCGCAGTCAGTGAACCCGTTTTGCCTTTAACTTCGCCATTGGTGAATTTTTCAACATATTCTTCATTCACTCGTGCACCACGCTCAAGTAAACGGGAATGTAAGTAGAACACGTCCCCTGGATAGGCTTCGCGACCCGGTGGTCGGCGTAACAGCAATGATATTTGGCGGTAAGCCCATGCTTGTTTGGTTAAATCGTCATAAACAATCAGTGCGTCTTGGCCGCGATCACGATAGTACTCGCCCATAGTGCAACCAGCGTAAGGCGCTAAAAATTGCATTGCCGCAGAGTCAGAGGCAGTTGCCACAACCACAATGGTGTATTCCATCGCGCCGTGCTCTTCCAGTTTACGTACTACGTTGGCGACAGTAGAAGCTTTTTGACCGATCGCCACGTAGATGCAGGTCATGTTCTGACCCTTCTGGTTGATGATGGCATCTATCGCCACGGCGGTTTTTCCGGTCTGCCGATCACCGATGATCAGTTCGCGCTGGCCACGGCCAACTGGAACCATAGAGTCAATGGCTTTTAGGCCGGTTTGCACAGGCTGTGATACTGACTTGCGGTCAATTACACCGGGTGCAACCTTTTCTATCTTATCGGTCATTTTTGCGTTGACCGGACCTTTACCGTCAATAGGCTGCCCAAGGGCATTCACTACACGTCCGATCAGTTCAGGGCCGACAGGTACTTCCAGAATCCGGCCAGTGCATTTGACAGTGTCGCCTTCGGTAATATGCTCATAGTCGCCCAGTACCACTGAGCCAACAGAGTCGCGCTCTAAATTGAGCGCTAGACCAAAGGTATTGCCGGGAAATTCGAGCATTTCGCCCTGCATTACGTCTGACAGGCCGTGAATACGTACGATACCATCCGTTACACTGACCACTGTACCTTCCGTGCGTGCTTGGGATAGCGTGTCGAAATTCTCGATACGGCTACGAATCAAATTACTAATTTCAGAAGGGTTGAGCTTCATCTGCTGTTCCTTAATTTCAATAAATCTGCCATTAAGCCAAGGCGTTGGCTAACTCGGAAAGGTGGGTGCGCGCAGAACCATCTATCACTTTGTCACCGGCGCGGATGATTATTCCGCCTAATAAGTTGCGGTCAGTTTCACAACTAAGCTTGATTTCACGTCCCATGCGTTTTTTTAGCGCAGCAGTAATTTTTTGCTTTTGCGCTTCGCTCAAATCGAAAGCGGAAGTCACCACAACGTCTACATTTTTTTCTGCTTCAGCTCGCATTATCTCGAACAGCATGACGATTTCTGGCAACAGAGAGAGGCGCTGACTTTCTACAAGCAACTTGATAAAGTTACGCTGAGTTTCGCTTACCTTGTCACCGCAAAGTGCTAGCATCAGCTCTGCTAGTTGGCTTTTTACTGCGCGCGGGCTGGTAATAATCGCATGGATTTCAGGATTAATCACTGCTTCAGCTATTGATTGCAGTATATTTGACCAACCTTTCAAATCGTCAAGCCCGCGCGCTTCATCGAATGCAGCTTGGGCATAGGGGCGCGCGACAGTAATAGCTTCAGCCATAATAATTAAATTTCCGCTACTAGCTTATCAAGCAAATCGTTATGTGCTTTGGCATCTATTTCGCGACCCAGAATTTTCCCTGCGCCAGCCAATGCAATTGCGGACACCTGCGTCCGCAATTGCTCCTTGGCGCGAAATACTTCCTGCTCAACTTCAGCCTTGGCTGCCGTAATAATACGGTCGCCCTCTATCTTGGCTTGTGCTTTGGCTTCTTCGACAATTTCACTCGCCCGCTTATCACCCAATGCAATGATTTCAGACACTTTTTCTTTTGCTTCGCGGAGAAGCTCAGCGGAGCGTTTGGCAGCTAACGCCAAGTCATTTTTACCCCGTTCCGCCGCAGCCAAACCATCTGCAATCCGCTTATTGCGTGCATCCAGCGCTGCCATGATGGGTGGCCACACAAACTTCATGCAAAACCAAACGAACAATGCAAACATGATCGTCTGGCCGATAAGGGTCGCATTAATGTTCATGCAAAAACCTTTCCTTGATTAAACGCACACAGGCTTATTGGCCTGCTACTGCAAACAGAACATACATGGCAATACCGACCGCAATCATCGGAACAGCATCAACCAAGCCCATGACCACGAAGAACTGGGTACGCAGCATTGGAATTAATTCAGGCTGACGAGCAGCACCCTCAAGGAAGCGGCCACCCAGAATACCAATACCCACTGCGGCACCCAAAGCGCCGAGCCCCATCATGATCGCGCCGGGGATATAAAGCAGTGCTTGTGCCGTATCCATTTGTTTCTTCTCCTATCAGTAAAAGTTAAGTGTTTAAGAAAATAAATTTATAATTTTTTAATGGTGTTCCTGATGCGCCATGTCCAAATAAACGATAGTCAGCGTCATGAAAATAAAGGCTTGCAGTGTGACAATCAGGATATGGAAAATCGCCCATCCTAAAGAAAGAAAAATCTGTGAACTGAACAATAATGTATTAGTAAAAGAAAAACTTACCCAAGATGCACCCATGAGTGCGATCAGGATGAATATCATTTCACCCGCATACATATTACCGAACAAACGTAATGCCAATGAAACCGGCTTGGCAATCAGGTTAACGCCTTCTAAAAATAGATTAACTGGCAAACCAAATTTACCAAATGGCTGTAGTGTTAATTCACCGATAAAACCACCTAGACCCTTAACCTTGATACTGTAAAAAAGTACTAGCAGGAATACGCCGATGGCCATACCTATCGTAGCATTGGGATCTGTTGTAGGAACTAGCTTAAAATGACCAATGCCCATTGGCTGGGTAATCAACGAAATATAGTCGATAGGTACCAGATCCATTAGGTTCATCAGGAAAATCCAGGCAAAAATGGAGAGCGCCAGCGGAGCAACCAATGCGCTGCGTCCGGTAAAGGAGCCGCGTACGCTGCCGTCAATAAATTCGACCACCCATTCCACGAAGTTCTGCATGCCACTCGGCACATCGGTACTTATGTGCTTTGCTACTTTACTGAAAAGAAATAAAAATATCAGTCCTAGCAACAGCGACACCAAAAGGGTATCTATGTTGAACGCCCAGAACCCCATCGCTTTAGCTTCTTCAGCCGTGTGTGCGCAATGGAAATGCCCCTCCTGAATGGAGCAGGTCAGATTTTGAAGATGGTGCTTAATATAAGCGGATGTCGTCAGACCTTCAGTGCTCATAAATTTTACACAAAAATTAGTGCTACCCAATAAACTATCAACGTTGCAATATATGCCACAAACAGCGGCAACACATGCACTTCCTTAAACTGCGTGAAGATCAAAGAGAACAATAGAATTGTAAACACCAGCTTGTAAGCTTCGGCGCGATAATGCGCCATAATTATTGTTTTTGGTTCGCTGCCCTGCGGCGCGAACATTTTTTTAGCGTAAACCAAACTGGTTAGAAAGCCTACCGCCCCTCCAGCAAAAGCCGATGTTGCGGCAACTACATTCAGGTACATCAGCATTAAAAATGCTATCGCCACGGTCACAGCTAGCTGAATTAAAATAATCCGGCGAACCGTACTGCCCACAAGCGCCCCTAATCCTTTGAAGCCCGGCATTCTACTCAATCTCGCTTGTTGGCGTCAACGATTTATTTTCAGGGGTTTATTTCCAACGTGCGATTAGGTCGGCTAAATGATCATGGCTAGTGTAATGGATAA
The DNA here is from genome assembly GCA_016721605.1 of Nitrosomonadales bacterium. GTDB lineage: Bacteria > Pseudomonadota > Gammaproteobacteria > Burkholderiales > Gallionellaceae > Nitrotoga. Next base: position 89,398 of record JADKHS010000036.1, on the reverse strand, counting down.
CTAGCTTGCCCACGCCTTTTTTACCCGTCTTGATTTGTACATTGGTGCCGAGATGCTGGGCAATATCTTCTTGTAATTGCAGGATATCGCGATTGGGTTTGCTTTCTTGTGTTGTGGTATGGGATTCGGTAAATTCTGTACCAGTTTTTCTGTTTCGCGTACCGACAATCCGTCCGCTATAATTTTGGTGGCGGCAGCAATCTGCTGTGCGCCATCCAGCGCCAACAGTGCTCGGGCGTGGCCCATATCGAGGCTGCCGCCCATTAACATGCCTTGCACTGATTGTGGCAGCTTGAGCAGGCGCAACAAGTTACTGGTTGCACTGCGCGAACGCCCTACCGCATCTGCGGCCGCCATGTGTGTCATCTTGAACTCGTCTATAAGACGTTGAATACCGATAGCCTCTTCTAATGGATTGAGATCTTCACGTTGAATGTTTTCAATCAACGCCATGGCCAGTGCGGCGTTGTCGGCCACCTTGCGCACCAATACCGGCACTTGGACCAGGCCAGCCAGTTGGGCGGCACGCCAGCGGCGTTCCCCAGCAATAATTTCGTGGCTACCATTGGGTAATAAACGTGCCAGGATCGGCTGCATAACGCCTTGTACTTTGATCGAAGCGGCTAGTTCATTGAGTGAAGATTCATCCATACGGCTGCGTGGCTGATACTTGCCAGGTTTGAGTTCATCAACCTTCATTTCACTTAATACGTCGTCTTGCTCTTTGCCGCTACCGGCCAGCAATACATCCAAGCCACGTCCTAATCCTTTGTTTGGTTTTGCCAAGTTATTTCCTTCTTAAGCTACGGATTGCGCCGCTTTATTGAGCAATTCGCCTGCCAGAGCTAGATAGGCCTGCGCACCTTTGGAAGGTTTGTCATGGTGAAGCACCGGTACACCATAGCTGGGCGCTTCCGCCAATCGCACATTACGCGGGATGATAGTACGATAAACTTTCTCGCCAAAATGTTGTTGTAATTGTTCGGATACTTGCAAAGCCAACGTATTACGTGGATCGAACATGGTGCGCAGCAAACCCTCAATTTCAAGATCCGGGTTAAGGTGCGCCCGCACCTTTCGGATGGTGTTGACCAAATCGCTAAGTCCTTCCAAGGCATAATATTCGCACTGCACCGGTATCATGACTGACTTAGCCGCACATAGCCCGTTGAGGGTAAGCAGATTTAAAGCGGGAGGACAATCAATCAATGCATAATCATATTCAGCCGTCACGGCTTGCAGAGCTTCTTTAAGCCGAGTTTCACGCTGTGGCAAATCAACCAGTTCAATTTCGGCACCAGCCAGATCACGGTTCGCCGGTAGCACGTCATACTTTCCGGCTTCCGAACGAAGACGAGCTTCATGCAGGGTTTTACTTCCCAGTAACACGTGGTAAATGGTTGCTGACAGATCACGCTTATTTATACCGCTGCCCATAGTGGCATTGCCTTGGGGATCAAGATCAATCAGCAATACACGTTGTTTAACGGCCGCCAGACTTGCAGCCAGATTAATTGATGTGGTTGTTTTGCCCACCCCCCCTTTTTGATTGGTAACCGCTAGTATTTTGATCATATTCAAGTGGGTTTCAACATAATCAGGCAGCGCGCGGCGGCTAGCCCCGGCACCTGCAACGGAATAATTTGTTCTACGTTGATATCGTTCGGCAACCGTTCCAGCTCCTGTTGCGGAACTCCCTTCATGGCAACCCAGCGTCCTTCTTGATTCAGCAAATGACGTGTCAGCGTAACAAATTTTGCAGTCTCCGCAAAAGCCCGGGAAATAATGCCGTCGAATTTCTCCCCGGTCTGCCAGGCTTCCACGCGTGTGCAGGTAATGCTTACGTTGTGTAGCTCCAGTTCGATTTTCACTTGTTGTACAAAACTCGTTTTTTTGCTATTACTATCCAGAAGGACGAATGTCCATTCCGGGCGCATTAGCGCCAGTATTATACCGGGCAGGCCTGCACCGCACCCCACGTCTAGCCAACGGCCAGGCCATAAATGTGGCAACACGGCAAGGCTGTCAAGTACATGTCCGCTGATCATCTGTTCCGGCTGACGAATGGCCGTCAGGTTATAAACCCGGTTCCATTTTCTGCAACATTTCAAGATAACTTAACAGCTTGCGTTGTAATTCTGGTGTGGCATCTAGTCCCAGTTGCGTGATGCCCAGCGCCAACTCTTCAGCCTGATTCACGCGCTTTTCTGCACTTTCCCGCCTTCTGGCGGTTCCTTAACGTCTGGAGCCATCGCTGCACTCCGAAAACCACGTTTTAGGTGTACCAATAACAAAGGAGACCGCTGCCGGTGTTATTCCGGAAATGCGGGCCGCTTCCCTACCGTTTCGGGCATATGCTGGTTAAGTTTTTGTTGTGCCTCAATTGATAGGCCAAGCACTGTACGATAATCCATTTCTTCAGGTAACCGCATGTTTTCATTGCTTTCATTTCGGGCGATTTCATCGCGCTGCCGCTCGATATAGCCGTGGTATTTGGCTTGAATTTCTACTTGCTCTGCCACTTTTTCATCGGCCACCGGTTCACCTGCCCCAGGCAAAGTCATCAGGCTGGCATAGTTCACGTCGGGGCGGCGTAAAAGCTCATGTAGCGCATATTCGCGCTCGATCCCTTTGCCCAGCACACGCTCCGCATCTTCCTGGAGTAACAGCTTCGGATTAACCCAAATGGATTTTAGCCGTTCTTGCTCGTGTGCAATTGCAGTACGCTTCAACTCAAATGCTTGCCAACGGACATCATCTACTACACCCAGGCGGCGCCCGATTTCTGTTAGACGCAGGTCTGCGTTATCTTCACGTAGTTGCAGGCGATATTCGGCCCGACTGGTAAACATACGATAGGGTTCAGACACGCCTCGCGTAATTAGATCATCTACCAGCACGCCCAGATAGGCCTCATCGCGACGCGGGCACCAACTTTCCTTGCCGAGCGCACGCAAGGCGGCATTAATGCCCGCCAGTAAACCTTGGGCGGCCGCTTCCTCGTATCCTGTGGTGCCATTAATTTGCCCGGCAAAGAATAGGTCAGCTATAGCTTTGGTTTCCAATGAATGTTTTAAGCCGCGCGGATCAAAATAGTCATATTCAATTGCATAGCCAGGGCGTGTGATATGTGCATTCTCCAAGCCTTTTATGGAACGCACTAACGCCAGCTGTACATCGAAAGGCAAGCTCGTGGAAATCCCGTTTGGATAGATTTCGTGAGTAGTCAACCCCTCCGGTTCTAAAAAAATCTGGTGTGATTCTTTGTCGGCAAAGCGCGTAATTTTGTCCTCTATAGACGGGCAATAGCGTGGCCCCACACCCTCGATTACCCCGGTGAACATGGGAGAACGATCTAAGCCACCACGAATAATATCGTGCGTGCGTTGATTGGTATGGGTAATCCAGCAAGATAATTGTTGCGGATGCTGTCGCACCTGTCCCATGAATGAGAATACCGGCACCGGCATATCACCAGGTTGCTCGGTCATTACGGAATAATCAATACTGCGCCCATCAAGGCGTGGTGGCGTGCCAGTTTTCAGTCGGCCCATCGGTAACTTTAGTTCACGTAAACATTGCGCTAAACTAAAAGATGGCGGATCGCCCGCCCGGCCTGCCTGGTAGTTGGTCTGTCCGATGTGAATCAGGCCAGAAAGGAAAGTCCCGGTTGTCAGGACAACGGTTTTCGCAGCAAAACGTAAACCCAGCTGGGTAGAAACCCCGCATACCTTACCATTTTCTACCCGTAAATCATCCACCGCCTGCTGAAATAACCAAAGGTTAGGGGTGTTTTCTAAGCGCTTGCGGATGGCTTGCTTGTATAGTAGCCGATCTGCCTGAGCGCGCGTGGCGCGTACTGCTGGGCCTTTAGAGGAGTTGAGGATGCGAAATTGGATGCCCGACTCATCAGCCGCCGCCGCCATAACACCACCCAAGGCGTCTATTTCCTTGACTAAATGCCCCTTGCCTATGCCGCCAATGGAGGGGTTGCACGACATTATCCCGAGTGTTTCAATGTTATGCGTGAGTAACAAAGTGGCGCAACCCATACGGGCGCTAGCGAGCGCAGCCTCTGTCCCGGCGTGACCGCCGCCCACAATAATTACATCGAATTTTTTCGGGAAATCCATCTTTGTGTTCTTGATCGGTTGGTTACAGAAACGGTAATTTGCTTGATGAAACGGAGGGGTGCATCATACATCAAAATGTTATGAAGGCAGAAAACCCCCCAATAGTTGTTTCACGTGAAACCATTAGGTCTCAATTTTTTAAACGGTTAAGGCGGCCAAGCAATATCGCCGGATGTAGCAGGACTGTAGGACATGGAAATCTTAAACGTCACGGCGCATAATCCGCCGAACATCATGACCGGGAGGGGCGAGCGATGTTTGATAATTTTCTAAAATTGATTCCGGCACAAATTTCAACGGCTTGGCTGGCGCCGGTATTTGCGATTGCTTTTGCGTGTTGGAAATTTTTTCGGGAGCAAAAACGGCTGGAAGAGACCGTAGGAATCGAAAACAAAAGTGGTCAAGCTGGAAGCGGCGCTGGAGCAGCAGAAACGTTCTAACGAGTTATTGCATCAAGGTTTGCTGGAAATGCAGCAGCACAAGGAACAGCTCGAAGCCAGATTCGCGCAGTGGCCGATTCCATCATTATTCGCAATCCCTATTCTGATCAGGCTTTGGTGTTTTTGATTGCGCATGGCCCAGCCGCGCAGAGTGTGGTTAAAATGCAAATTGATTTGCATGGCAGTCAAGCCGGGGAGGTGTACCTGTCACGCCAAACTTCAATTTATTCGCCTTCGATGATGAATAAGGCACATGAAAAACGGCTGGATACCAAATCTGGTTTTCAATCGAATAATATTCTTACCAAGCCTTTGTTGAAATTTGGCAGCGAGCTGGTTGGTGTGGTGCAGTTTCTCAATGAGGATCGCAATACGCCATTTACGGTTGAGGATGAGAAAAAAATTGAACCGATCTGCGTCAAGTTGGCGTTGGCGGTTTCAAACATCATCGCTGATCCGACCAACCTGGTGCATTTGGGTGTCGTGCTTGATCCGCACATCAACCAAGCCACGATTCTGTTTACCGATATCACCAATTCTGACTTGCTGTTTCAACAATTGGCGGTGGCCGATGCGACCGCGTTGGTGGATGAATATCTGGAACGTTTGGGTGCAATTGGTGTACAGCACGGTGCACGCATCGATAAATACCTGGGCGATGGCATGATGCTGAGTTTTGAAACAGCAGGTGCTGAAAACGCCCCGAAGGCACTGCGAGCGGCGCTCGAAATGCAGCGTGAATTTTCTGAGATCAAACAAGAATGGCAGCGCTTGAATTACGCGCTGGATTCGCTGGATCACCGGATAGGCATTGCGAGCGGGCCGGTTTACGGACGCCGCATGGGTTACAGTGGTACCAGTATTTTTACGATCATGGGTGCGCCCGTCAATTTGGCTGCGCATTTATGTGACCAAGCGCGTACTGCAAGTGAGCGTATCCTGATCAGTGAAGACACCGAACAAAAATTACGTCATGTTATGCCATCCGGCTGGTATTTGGAGCGTTTTGCGTTACCGCGCTATGCAGCGTATCAAGTCAGCAACAACGCGGCCGGGCAAATGGCAAAGTAGTTGCCTGACATGGGATTTCGAATGCTAGCCGGTCTTGCCCGGAACTTTCGGCGTGGCGCATACCACGTCTGCGTTCTGAGCCCGGTGGCGCAGGGCATGGTCGATCAGTACCAAGGCCAGCATGGCTTCGGCGATGGGCGTAGCGCGAATGCCTACGCACGGGTCATGGCGACCATGGGTTTCCACGAGCGTTGGCTCACCCGCTTTATTGATGGAGCGGCGCGGAAGGCGGATGCTGGAAGTGGGTTTTATGGCGATATGCGCCACAATATCCTGTCCAGTGGAAATGCCGCCCAGTATGCCGCCAGCGTGGTTGGATAAAAAACCTTGCGGAGTGATTTCGTCACCATGCTCACTGCCTCGTTGCGTTACTGAAGCGAAGCCGGCACCAATCTCTACTCCTTTTACGGCATTTATGCTCATCATGGCGTAGCCAATGTCGGCATCGAGCCGGTCATACACCGGCTCGCCCCAGCCCACAGGCATATGTTCAGCCACGACCGTGAGCTTTGCACCGATGGAATCACCGGATTTGCGCAACGCATCCATGTACGCTTCCAGCTGCTCAACATAACTGTCATCGGCGACAAAGAATGGATTGCGGTTGACGTCATCCCAATTCTTGAAGGGCACTATTATTTCACCCTAATTGCGATAAATAGCCGCGTATCACAACACCATAACGCTCGTTCAGCCATTTCTTCGCAATCGCGCCCGCCGCTACGCGCACTGCGGTCTCGCGCGCAGACGCCCGCCCGCCACCGCGATGGTCGCGGATACCGTATTTTTGCCAATAAGTGTAATCGGCATGGCCGGGACGAAAGCTTTCGGCGATGTTGCCGTAGTCTTTGCTACGCTGGTCTTCGTTGCGGATCAACAACGCAATCGGTGTGCCAGTGGTCTTGCCTTCAAATATGCCGGATAAAATTTCTACCGTGTCTGTCTCGCGCCTTTGGGTGACGTGGCGCGAAGTGCCCGGCTTACGTCGATCCAGTTCGTGTTGAATGTCTGCTGTACTCAATGCCATCCCAGGCGGACAACCATCCACCACGCAACCGATTGCCGCTCCATGCGATTCGCCAAAAGATGTCACGCAGAATAAAGTACCTAATGTATTTCCCGACATGGTTAAACTCGCTAAATTTATGAAGCGAGTTTAACATATCACACCTCTCTCAAGTCGCCCCGAGTAGGCAGTTGATGTGCGGTAGGCTTTTTGAGAGTCTTTCGGGTAATTCTCGGTTTTGGCCTGATTACCCCGCTAATTATCCATTCTTGGCTATATGTAATGAAAGCAATTTTAATGACCGCAGCGGGTAGCCCCGATGTGCTGCAATCGCGTGAAATTCCCCTACCCGAACTTCCCTTCGAGCACCATGTGCGGGTCAAGCTAGCCGCCGCAGGCATCAATCCGCTGGACACCAAGTTGCGCACTAAGCCAGCTTATTACCCCGACAAACTTCCCGCGATTCTGGGTTGCGATGGCGCAGGTATTGTAGATGCCATTGGCACGGCTGTGACACGTTTTACGGTCGGTGATGTGGTCTACTTCTGCAACGGTGGCATCGGCGACGAGCCCGGCTGTTATGCCGAATATACCAATGTGCATGAAGACTACTGCGCTTTCAAACCAGCCAACCTCAGTCTGCATGAAAGCGCCGCGCTACCGCTGGTACTGATCACCGTGTGGGAAGCGTTAGTCGAACGCGTTAATCTGCAAGCCAACCAAACTATACTCATCCATGCGGCGGCGGGAGGTGTCGGCCATATTGCCGTGCAATTAGCCCACCATCTGGGCGCACATGTCGCAGTAACGGTAAGTGATGACAAGAAAGCTGGGCTGGTGCAGGGTCTCGGTGCAGAAAAAATCATTAACTACCGCGAGCAGGATTTCGTGCAGGAAGCGCTTGTGTGGACCGCTGATAAGGGCGTGGACGTGGTATTTGACACGGTAGGTGGTGAGGTTTTCCTGCGCTCACTCAATGCTGCGCGCATCGGCGGAAAAGTCGTCAGCTTGTTGTCCACTCCGCTGTCACTGGCTGACACCCAGCTGGCGCGACTGCGCAATCTGTCGCTGTGTTACGAACTGATGCTCACGCCGCAAATTATGCATTTGCATGACGAGCGTATTCGTCAGCGCAAAATACTGGAACAGGGGGCGCAGCTAATTGAAGCAGGTAATCGGCGTGCTGGTGAATAAGATGCTGTCATTGAAAGATGCTGCCCAAGCACATCGCCTTATTGAACAAGGGGGTATCACCGGCAAGGTTGTGCTGGTGATGGATTAACACGGACAACTACAAGCCAAGCTCACCCCACATTGCATCTATACGGCGTTTGGTCACGTCGTCCATCGCAATTGGCGTTCCCCACTCGCGTTGCGTTTCACCCGGCCACTTGTTGGTCGCATCCAGTCCCATCTTGCTGCCCAGGCCGGACACCGGGCTGGCGAAGTCCAAATAATCAATGGGCGTGTTGTCCACCAGAAGTGTGTCGCGTGTGGGATCGACGCGTGTGGTGATCGCCCAGATGACTTCCTTCCATTCACGGATATCGATGTCGTCATCTACTACGATGATGAACTTGGTATACATGAACTGGCGCAGATAGGACCAGATGCCAAACATCACGCGCTTGGCATGTCCCGGATACTGTTTCTTCATGGATACAATTGCCAAACGATAAGAACAGCCTTCCGGTGGCAGGTAGAAATCCGAAATCTCGGGAAACTGCTTCTGTAGAAGTGGCACGAACACTTCGTTTAATGCCACGCCCAAAATGGCCGGCTCATCTGGTGGTTTGCCGGTATAAGTGGAGTGATAAATGGGATTGCGGCGCATGGTGATGCGCTCAATGGTGAATACCGGGAATTTTTCTTGCTCATTGTAATAACCCGTATGGTCGCCAAATGGGCCTTCCAACGCGATGTCATTGGGGTGAATTATGCCTTCCAGCACGATTTCGGCGCTGGCAGGCACTTGTAAATTGTTACCGATACACTTAATCAGTTCTGTTTTTGATCCACGCAACAAGCCAGCAAATTGGTATTCAGACAAGCTGTCTGGCACCGGGGTAACCGCGCCCAAAATAGTAGCCGGGTCGGCACCGATCACCACTGCCAGTGGAAAGGGTTGGCCCGGATACGTTTTGCACCACTCCTGAAAATCCAGTGCTCCACCGCGATGCGCCAGCCAGCGCATAATAACTTTGTTGGGCGCGATCACCTGCTGGCGGTAAATGCCAAGATTCTGGCGCGGTTTGTTGGGGCCGCGGGTAACCACCAGCCCCCAGCTAATCAGTGGCGCTACATCTCCTGGCCAGCAGGTTTGTATGGGCAGCCTGCCCAAGTCTACTTCGCTGCCTTCCCATACGACTTCCTGGCAGGCAGCACTCGAAACTACCTTGGGCGTCATATTCAATACCTGCTTCAATACCGGCCATTTGTCCCAGGCGTCCCTTAGGCCTTTGGGTGGCTCGGGTTCTTTCAGGTAAGCCAGTAATTTGCCCACTTCGCGTAATGCCGTTACGCTTTCTTCGCCCATGCCCAATGCCACGCGGTGCGGTGTGCCAAATAAATTCGCCAGAACTGGCATGTTATGCCCCGCAGGATGTTCAAACAGTACAGCAGGACCTTGGGCGCGTAATACGCGGTCGCAGATTTCTGTCATCTCCAAATGCGGAGAAACTGATGTAATCACGCGCTTGAGATCCCCTAGTTTTTCTAATTGCGAGATAAAGTCGCGCAGGTCACGATATTTCATTTATAAAAGCTTTCTTCGCCCTCGGGCCGGGTTTTAAATCGACTTGCAGCCAGAAATATTGTTCCGGCATTTCCAGCACACGCTGTTCGATGAATTCGTTGATGCGGCGGGTGTCGGCTATCAAATCATCGGTAGGATAGTTTTCCCACGCTGGGTAGAAGCGCACTTCATACCCCTTATAATCCGGCAATACACGTGCGATACACGGTACCACCTTTGCGTTAGCCATTTTTACCAGGCGAGGCAAAGTCGCCAACGTAGCGGCTGGTATGCCAAAGAAAGGAACGAACACACCATCCTTGGTGGTCCAATCTTGATCCGTAAAATAATAAAATGGCCGACATTCGCGTAATGATTTTACTACCGGACGCATCCCTGCTTGTCGCGCAAATAACAGCTGCTTGCCGAAACGCGCACGTTTCTGTAACACCAAATTTTGCAGGTAAGCATTCTTTTGTTTGGAGTAAACGCTAACCCCGTCGGTATGTTGGGTAATCCAGGATCCACTGACATCCAGGGCGACAAAATGTGCCGTAAGCAAAATCAGTGGATTGCCAAGCGCATTTTGAAAGTGCTCTGCTCCTTCAACCCGTATCAACTTCTGGATGCGCTCGCGGCTGCCCCACCATAAAATCCCCCGTTCCACAATGCTGCGGCCGAAGGCGATAAAATGCTGCCGCACTAGCCGCGTCCGCTGTGCTTCGCTTAGTTTGGGGAAACATAAGCGCAAATTGATGTTTGCCACGCGCCGCCGCCTGGCTGTAAGCAGATAAAGCAGCGTTCCCAGGATATTACCAGTCCACGCTTGCAATCGGTATGGAAGGAAGTGCAGTAGCCACAGCAAAAAAATGCCAAAACGCACCATCATATCGGATTTATTTCTTGCTTCATGGCGGGCTTAACGCCTGCTGGCGTCTTGTAACGATTATAACTCCACAAATATTGTGCAGGATTTATGAGCACCAATTTTTCCAGGGCCGCATTGATCTGCCTGCTTATGGGTAAATCAACAACGAATTCCAGCGGTGTGAAGCGCAGGATATATCCTGACCCATGCGTCAATCGTTCGACGGATGTCATGATTACCGATGCGCCGCTGGATTGCACCAAACGCCCAATCAGCGTCATGGTATAGGCTGGCCGCCCGAAGAAGTCTGCCCACTCCCCTTCCCCATTGCCGGGTACCTGATCTGGCAAAAGCCCTATTGCTTCAGCCCGCTTGAGTGCTTTATACAATTGGCGCACTCCACCCACATCGGTACGCGCTAGCCGCAATTGGGCCCGCTCGCGACCGCTACGCATTACTTGTTCTAGCCAGATTAGCTTGGGTGGGCGATAGAGCACGGTGAGTGGCATATGTTCAGCGACATATAGGGCTGACACATCGAAACAACCCAGGTGTGGGGTTAAAAAAATTATCCCTTTGCCACGTGCACGTGCCGCCTCAATATGCTCCCAGCCGTAGCATGCTTTGATGCTAGCGGTTACCTCTGCTAAAGGCCGGCACCAAATCCACAGTAATTCAGCCACCCCCTTGCCTGTTTCAGCTATGTTGGCGTTTAAAATTTTACGAAAATCCGCCTCGGAACGGCCTTTCCATGCAGTACTAAGGTTTTCGCGTAATCGTGAGGCATACTTATCGGACAGGCTATAAGTTAATTTGCCCAGCACGGCGCCTAGACGATGTAACACACTCAGTGGTAAATGCGCTATCAAATTGAATAACCAGGCTACAAGGGAGGATATCATGAGGGTAATTACAACCGAGTTATTGCTATAATGGACTATGTTCTCAACTAACCTATATTGCGGGGCGCCATGAGTGAATTTCTGTTTACATCCGAATCAGTATCTGAAGGTCATCCCGACAAGGTTGCGGATCAAATTTCCGATTCCATTCTGGACGCTATTCTAGCGCAAGACCCCTATGCTCGAGTAGCAGCTGAAACATTAGTTAACACTGGCCTTGTTGTGCTTGCCGGTGAAATATCCACCAGCGCTAATGTGGACTATATCAACGTGGCACGCGATTGCATCAAACGAATCGGCTATGATAATACCGAATACGGCATAGATTACAAAGGTTGTGCCGTGCTTGTTGCGTATGACAAGCAAAGTCCGGATATCGCCCAAGGTGTTGATCGTGCGTCCCACGAATACATGGATCAGGGAGCGGGCGATCAAGGCCTGATGTTTGGGTATGCTTGCGATGAAACCCCTACGTTGATGCCACTGCCGATTTATCTCGCGCACCGCGTGGTCGAACGCCAGTCGCAACTGCGCCGTGATGGCCGCTTGAATTGGCTGCGCCCTGACGCTAAAGCGCAAGTTACCATCCGTTATATGGATGGTAAGCCATGCGCTATCGACACGGTATTGTTATCGACCCAGCACTCTCCCGAGATGTCGTTAGAGACCATTCGCGAAGCTGTAATTGAAGATATTATTAAGCCTGTGTTACCACAGGAATTAATCAAAGGTGACATCAAGTATCTGGTAAATCCCACTGGCCGTTTTGTTATCGGTGGCCCGCAAGGCGACTGCGGTTTGACAGGGCGCAAAATTATTGTGGATACATACGGTGGCGCAGCTCCACACGGTGGCGGTGCATTTTCCGGGAAGGACCCATCCAAAGTGGATCGTTCTGCGGCTTATGCTGGCCGTTATATTGCCAAGAACATCGTCGCTGCTGGTTTGGCCAGTAAGTGTTTAATCCAGATTTCCTATGCGATTGGCGTGGCGCTACCTACCAGTGTCTGGGTTACCAGTTATGGTACTGGTAAAATTTCTGACGAGAAGATTGCGGAGTTGGTTAAAAAACATTTTGACTTACGGCCTAAAGGCATTGTGCAAATGCTCGATCTATTGCGTCCAATTTATACTAATACTGCTGCTTACGGCCATTTTGGCCGTGAAGAACCAGGGTTTACATGGGAAGCAACAGACAAGGCCGCTGCCCTACGTGCGGATGCCGGGCTATAAGTTTTTGCAAAAGATAGAACCCGCATGGTTCGTTAGAAATAAAAGTCGTTTATGTGGCTGGAAAACAAAAGCTGATCTAAATTAGATCAGCTTTTGTTTGTTTAATTGGTTACGAATGGTTTTGGCAAAAAGAGTCAAGAATGTATTATTCAATAACTTTAACATCGGAAACAAAAACTCGGTATCCCCAAAACAACTGGTTGGAAGCCCTTTGTATTGATCGTAATTGAGAGCCACTTTTTTGCCAAGGCTTCGGTTGATCTTTTCAGCAATGGTATTGTTTCGTACAGTGAAGACGAATTTCTCAGGCACTTGGCTAGGAAGGGACATCATACTTAATTCACCTTCCCATGTTTTACATACCCACCCTTTTTTTGAAAATTTTTGAACATATCCAGCCCGTTCACCAGTTGAGTAACTCCAGGTAAAAGCAAACCACATATAAGCAGCACAGAGAGCGAATAATACTGCCATCACAATGGCAATATTTTTAATCAAGTTTACTTTGTCGTTATTGAGTTCATGAGCTTGTGGAACTGATAGGCTGGACTGGAACCTTATAAATCATTATTAATTTAATTGGTTCCAGTTATCCTGAGCGTTCTTCTGTCATTAGGGACGGTTAGTGCAGCGGAATGTGACATGTAAAACTATTCTGTTGGATGTTGAATAATTTTTTATCGCCGCTGCCAAATAAAAATTTCCTTATTACTGTGACACTAAAACGGCAGCGAGGGATAATCAATATAGCCAGCGGCTTCGCCGCCGTAGAATGTTGCTAGATCTGGAACGTTGTAATCTGACGTTCCCGCAGCCGCAGCAGTAAATCTGGGTTGGCAATAAATAGTGCGCCGAATGATACGAAATCAGCGGTTTTTTCAACAATTGCTTTCTCGGCACGTTCCGCATCGTAACCGCCATTTGCTATGTATTTGCCCCTGAATAAGCTTCGTAAGCGCTTAAAATCGAATGTCGAAGAATGTTCCTCAACGATATGTATATAAGCCAGGTTGAAACGATTCAACTGTTCGACGACGTATTCGAAGGTTTCTTGCGGTGCTGAGTCGAAAATATCATTTAACGGATTGACTGGGGACAGACGAACCCCAACTTTTTGCGATGGATACACAGTACATACCGCTTGAATTACTTCAAACAGCAAGCGGCAGCGGTTCTCGATTGAGCCACCATACTCGTCCGTCCGTTGATTCGTACTGTCCCGTAAAAATTGGTCGAGCAGATATCCATTCGCGGCATCGATTTCTATGCCGTCCAACCACGCTTCTTCGGCATTAAGCGTAGCTTGCCTATATTGCTCGACGATGCCCGCCATTTCAGCAATTTCAAGTGCGCGGGGCGCAACGTACGGCACCATCCCTTTAGGGGTGAAAACCTCCCCTGCCGGTTGGATAGCAGAAGGTGCGACTGGCAAACTTTGGAATGGCTGCAACGATGGATGTGAGATTCGGCCAACATGTGATAGGTTCATGAAAAGCTTGCCCCCGTTCTGGGAAACGTGGGCCGTCACCATTTTCCAGCCGTCTATTTGTTCGCGGGTGGTTATGCCCGGTGTGCCCGGATAACCAATTCCTTGGGCAGAAACTTGGGTGGGTTCGGAAATCATCAGGCCAGCACAACTGCGTTGAGAGTAGTACATTGCATTCATCGCATTCGGCACGTTGCCTAGCCCAGCCCGGCTGCGGGTCATGGGCGCCATAACAACGCGGTTATTCAGCTCAAGCGCGCCGGAGCCAACCTTTCCTATATAAGGGGTGTATTTCTGGTGGCAGAATATGTGACATATCTGTCCACCCGGAAGGGCTGGATTCACGCTTGACTGGTTTTTTCTTAGGATAATTTCTGGGGTCAGCGATTGGATTGGGGTTCTCATTGAGCGCCTTGGGAACATCCGGGTAAGCCGGAACCATGGGAGGATTGTCATCAAGATCCCAGTCTTCCATCGGAATCATGGGAATGTCTTTTTTAGATGCCTTGCCGGTAACAGGTATAGGCTGCTCGTTACTAGGTGTCAGTTTATCGTCGTTTGGCATGGGTTTATTGTCGTTAAGATACTATAAAGACAGCTATTATAGCTTGTTCTATTGGCTCATCAACCCGAACGTTTATAAATTTGCGTAACGACCTAATATTCGTTGAATTAAACCGCTGTTGGGATGATGCCCAGTTTTATCGCCGCGTGTATCGTTTGCATGGAGATTTGACCTTGTCCGACAAGAAGCGCTTTATTAATTATTGAGGGACATGCTCTGCCTTACTCTGGGATCGGCCACTGCGGGTTCCAGGCAATTTCCCATAGGTGGCCATTAGGGTCTTGGAAATAGCCTGCGTAGCCGCCCCAAAAAGTATCTTGGGCGGATTTTACGATGGTAGCCCCGGCATTTTTTGCCTGTTCCATTATCTGGTTGACCTCAGTTTTTGAAGAAACATTATGGCCAATGCTGAACCCAAGTGTGCTTGGCTTTCCCAAGGGCAGCCCCGAATCTGTTGAGAGACTTTTGCGTGGGTAAAGCGCGAGTTTCAGATTGGCCTGCAAGTCAAAGAAGGCAACTGCTCCGTGCTCAAATTCGGAGCCTATGATGCCTTGTGTTGGGAGACCCAAGCCATCGCGATAAAAATGTAGCGATTTTTCCAGGTCATCGACGCCGAGCGTAATGAGGTTAATCCGTGGTTTCATCGGAGTTTTCCTGAAGCATAATGTTTAAATTACAGGGCAAGTGTTGGTGTAGCCCACTTGAATGGTGGATTAGGCCGGCAACTTTTAGTGCTGCCTTTAACTCGCGGCCACCCGTTATAGTAATTCCATTTCTAACTCAATAAAGCACTAACCCAATCCATTCCCAAGCCACAATTGACTTGACCATTGGCGCATTGTTCTCGAAGGTATGCAAGGCCACTTCGAGCTGATCCTCCAGTGCATCGAGACTATCGAAGACGCGGTTATGGAAGTGTTTCTCACGCAATTCGTCCCACACATGTTCGACTGGATTGAACTCAGGAGCATAGGGTGGCAAAGGTAACAGTTTCATGTTCTGTGGCGGTTGGAGTAACCGACTGGAGTGCCAGCCGGCACCATCGAGCACCATTACGATTTTGTCGCTGGAATGACGCGCACCCACCTCATCGAGAAACAACTGCATGCAGTCGGTATTGACGTATGGCAAGATCAAGGAATCGAGCTCCCCACTTTTGGCCTCTACTGCCGCGTAGGCGTAGGTGTACTCATGGGTCAGCATAGCTTGGCATAGTGGCCGTGCGGGCTTGGGAGCCCAGCACCGACGCACGTCGTTGATGCGCCCAAAACGTGCCTCGTCCTGAAACATCAGTCGGATCGGTTCGTTTTTGGCCCAGTTCTGGCGGATTTCGGCAAGTGTTTCGGGGAATTTTTTTCCAGTCTTCCTGTGCCACAGGATTACTTTGCGGATGCCTTTTGTCAGGTGCGAGTTTGCGCCAGTTGTATCGATGCAGCAATTTGTATACCGATGACAGCGCCATCTCCCGTCCCAGCGCCATTTCGAGTTGAGGCTTGATCTGGCTGACTACCAAAATGCCGCCGATACTGGCAGACTCCAAGAACGGTTTGAGCAGTTCGGCTTCGCGCTCAGGGGTGAAGTGTTCTCGGTGTCTCCCTCCGCGCACTGACTTGCCTTTATCGCCTACGGCGCCACCCGTAATAAACTGGTTACG
This sequence comes from Nitrosomonadales bacterium, assembly GCA_016721605.1. GTDB lineage: Bacteria > Pseudomonadota > Gammaproteobacteria > Burkholderiales > Gallionellaceae > Nitrotoga. The sequence goes on along the minus strand of JADKHS010000036.1, from coordinate 73,306 downwards.
CAAACGACACGCCCAACCTTTGGACAATCCGATGGCCTGTGCTGTTTGCTCCAGACTCATGCCGTATTGCAGTGGCAGGACTACTGCCTGTGCTTGTCGTAACTGTTCAATCGTCATCGCTGAAGTAATGGCTTGGAGTGCGCTATCAAGCACATCCTGGCCTCGCGGTGGTCGTGACATGAATTACCTCCGCGGTTTTTTTGATTGGGTAATTATTGTACTATTGATGTATAAATTTAATTACCACAGCCTCAACGGCCGCTAATAAACTGGCTAAACGTTTCACGTGGACTTCTGGAAAACTGGTGGAAAGAATACGGTGTAAACTCCGTTGTCTGCTATGGCGGCAATGGAAGCGGCCGGCGACCCGGAACAGGAAACTGCAAGCAGTGGGTTTGAATGAAATGCGCGCACGGAAATCGGCAGGCAACGAACGTGGCCCTTGGTGGAACGCCGGAGCAAGCCATATGAACGTTACGCATTCAAAACGCTTCTTTGATGCACTGGGGTTGGTTTCGCTGCTGGATATACAGCAGCGTTTCCAGCATGTTTAATGAACCTGAGAGGACGGCAGGAGTGATCCTGCCTCCTACTCGATTCAATAAACGTTCCCATTGCACAGCTTTCGTTCACCCAGAAACTGGATTTGATGGAAATGCTCTGGGCGGACATGGCTGGCAACTAAGAAAAACTCGAATCTCCGGCATGGCATGGCGAGATACTCAATGAGCGCGAAACTGCCCTGAATGCGGAAAAAGTAATCGTATCAAGCTGGGAAGAAGCTAAAGAAAGAATCAAGATAAACGTCTCATGAGGATAACAATCCTCAGCGCCGCAGAAAGCGATCTCGAACAAGGCCACCGTTTCTATGAAGCACAAGCCGACGGCCTCGGCACCAATTTTTCTGGACACGCTCTACTCCGACATTGATTCACTCGCCTACTTTGCGGGCATACACCACATAGTGCTGGGCTACCATCGGCTACTCTCCAAACGCTTTCCATTCGCTGTTTATTATCGAGTCTCTAACGACGAAGTTACCGTATTCGCCATACTGGATTGCCGACGCAACCCAAGCTGGATAAGGAAAAAGCTGACCGTGTGATGAATCATGCTATGAATATAGACCTGGCCCCGAGAGCGTTTGCAGGTTGAATGTGGCGGTTAAGGCAAACATGTTTAAAATTATTGCAAGAATAATTGGTAAGAATAATTAGGCTGGTCAAATGAGTGATGGAGAAGATGGTTAAGGTGAGCGGTGAAATGTTGGGCTTCATTTCATTCAGCCTAACCTACCGAGCTCATTGACATATAACGCCTGGCGTAATATCTTGAACGTTATGATTAAGTCGTTTAACTGCAAAGATACTCAGGCTCTGTTTGAGGGTGGCAGTCCGCGGCGCTTCCGCACGATTCAGGCAGTAGCCGAACGCAAGCTGACGCAACTCGACGCAGCAGCCACGCTGGATTTTCTCCGCGCGCCACCGGGCAATCGCCTTGAAGCCTTGCGGGGAGATCGCAAAGGGCAATGGAGCATCCGAGTAAACGACCAATGGCGTATATGTTTCAAGTTCAAGAATGGCGACGTGTCCGATGTCGAGATAGTCGATTATCACTAAGGAGATCAATATGGTGAAAAATAAAATGCGCCCGGTACATCCGGGAGAAATATTGCGCGAAGAATACATCGTGCCGATGGGCATGAGTGTTCATGCGCTGTCGCAGGCATTGCGCGTGCCCGCTACGCGGCTGCACGAGATAGTCAAGGAGCGCCGCTCGATCACGCCCGACACCGCATTGCGGTTGGCGCGCTACTTCGGTACGGATGCACAGTCCTGGCTTAATTTGCAACTGAGTTATGATTTGAAGATTGCCGAAGCGGAACTGAAAGATCGCATCGAGCGCGAAGTTGAGGAGATGGCGACGTAATGGCACGTTATCGCCGATCGAGTCTGACCCTATAGATTTTACTATAGATTTTTCCGAACGCAAGCGCATGACCACCTTTCACGGTACATCTGAAAATGTCATCGCTTATACCAAGGGGGCGCCGGAATCGGTGTTGTCTTGCTGTGAGCGGGTTCGGATGGCTGACGGGAACAAATTATCGACCGGGCAGTCTTGTTGCAGCAAACCGAATCCATGGCTGCCAACGGCTTGCGCGTATTGGCCGTAGCCTACCGCTATTGGCCGATCTTGCCGACAAGCGAGCGTGCTGATGAATTGGAAAGCGGATTAATATTTCTTGGATTCGTTGGCTTGATCGATCCGCCGCGCAGTGAAGCCAGAGAGGCCGTCTCTTTATGCAAATCGGCCGGTATCACGCCGGTGATGATTACCGGTGATCATCCCGCTACCGCACGCGCGATTGCCCGTGAGCTCGGTATTCTCGGAAACGACGATGGCAGGGTGATGACAGGAGTCGAATTGGAGCGGCTGGATCAAGCCGCTTTCGAAGCGGAAGTTGAGGATGTGCGGGTTTATGCGCGTGTTGATCCCGCCCAGAAAATAAAAATTGTCCGGGCACTGCAAGACAAAGGCGAGGTGGTGGCGATGACCGGCGACGGGGTCAATGATGCGCCCGCACTTAAAGCTGCGGACATCGGCATTGCCATGGGCAAGGGCGGTACCGATGTGGCACGCGAGGCGGCACACATGGTTCTGCTCGATGACAATTTCGCCACTATTGTGCATGCGGTGCGCGAAGGGCGGCGTATATTCGACAACATCCGCAAATTTATCAAATACACCATGACCAGCAATGCCGGGGAAATCTGGACAATTTTTCTTGCGCCATTTCTCGGCTTGCCGATTCCGCTGCTGCCGGTTCATATCCTGTGGATTAATCTGGTCACCGATGGATTGCCCGGCCTCGCGTTGACAGCAGAACCCGCCGAACGCGGTATCATGCGCCGCCCGCCACGTCCGCTCCGGGAAAGTATATTTGCACACGGCATGTGGCAGCATATGATCTGGGTCGGTTTGCTGATGGGAGGTCTATGCTTGCTGACTCAAGCTTGGGCGTTATATGGCGGGTCGGCGCACTGGCAGACCATGGTGTTCACTGTCCTGACCCTTTCCCAAATGGGACACGTACTCGCCATTCGTACCGAAAAGGAATCACTGTTTAGCGTTGGTATATTTTCCAACCCGTTGTTGGTTTTTGCGGTGCTGCTCACTTTCTCGCTACAAATGGCAACGATCTACGTGCCTGCGCTTAATCCGATTTTTAAAACACAAGCCTTGAGCATGGGCGAACTTGTTCTTTGTCTGGCGTTATCCAGCGTGGTATTTTTTGCTGTTGAAATCGAGAAATGGTTGATGCGCCGGGGATTGATCTATCGCATGAGCTAAATGTTATTGCAAGCGAGTTGTAATCAATTCAAGGCGAGTTGGAAACACGGTCAGCTATTTTCTGCATAATCCGCTGTCATGCCGAGATACATACTCGCATGCAAAACAGCTGAGGTCTAACATCTAACATGTTGATTGAATGTTAGAACTGACCTCGAGTTCTAGTTATCGCTGATCAATCGAATCTGACCCTATCGATTTTTTCCGTTCGATGCCATCCATGTGGACTTCATGTTCAAGGCGGCTTGAGGTAAGGATCGCTCTAGTCTGAGCCTGTCAGTTCGTAAAAACTAATGTGAGCCTGGCCCTTGTAACGGGGTAAAGTCTCATCGACTTACCAACAGTTGCGCGACATAACGATATTCGTTATGCTGCCACATGATCATCGGATTTGAATCCAAGGAAACCGCGAAAATCTGGGCAGGCGATGTGTCCCGTAAATTACCGCGTGAGATTCAACAAGTCGCCTTGCGGAAGCTGTTTATGTTGGATAAGGCTCAAACGCTCGTTGATTTGAAGATACCCCCGGCCAATCGGCTCGAAGCGCTGAAAGATGATCGCAAAGGGCAACACAGCATCCGCATCAACGATCAATGGCGCATCTGTTTTGTGTGGACGAAGAACGGTCCCGATGCGGTCGAGATAGTCGACTACCATTAAGGAGAAGGAAATGGGAAAACTGAACAACATACATCCCGGCGAAATACTCTTCGAAGAATTTTTGCTCCCCATGGGAATCAGCCAGACCAGGCTGGCCAACTCGATAGGCGTACCGCCTCGCCGCATCAATGAGATCGTGTTGGGTAAACGCGGCATCACTGCGGATACCGCACTGCGCCTTGCGAAAGTGTTCTGCACTTCAGTGCAATTCTGGATGGGTCTGCAGGACGAATACGAACTGCGCGAAGCGCGCGGCGCAATCGAGGATCAACTTAAACACATGATGCCGATTGCGGCGTAGGTTTTAAAAATATTCGAGCTTGAGCTAACCCGCATGAGGATCGGTCTAGTCTGAACCTATCGATTCGTAAAAACTAATGCGAGCCTGGCCTCTTTAACTCAAAAAGGTCAACGAAGTCAGTTCTAATATTCCAGTATTTTGATTGAATGTTAGAACTGCCCCCCGTTTTCGTTGACCCCGCACTTTCCGCTGTATACGCCATACTGGATTGCCGACGCAACCCAAGCTGGAGAAGGAAGAAACTGATCGTGTGATGAATCATGCTATGAATATAGACCCTAAGCCCTCCTTGACCCCAAGCTCTCGTTAAGTAGTGGCCAGCCTGAATTGGAAGTATTTTAGATGTTGCTGAGCTCGAAATACCCCACTAAATTAATGTGATTTACATTCAGAACATTGCATATTGCACCAAGCCCATAATCCGCGAGTTTTTGTCTCAGCGGATATGACTGTATATTGCTTACTTCTGGCATACGCAATCACCCAAGGGTCTGCACCGCTCATAAAACGTTCTCTAGATTTATTGACGTTGAATAAGTGGCTACTTGATTCAACATCAGCCACTAATGAAGCAAATTCACTTTCAATATTTCTATCCATATGGAACATGCCATTTGCCTGAGATAAAAAATGGGTACGCCAATCATCAGCTTTGCTTTCTAATTCACTTTTCACAACGTCAACGGAGACTATGCTTCCATTGTTTATCTCTTGATAAACATGACGCCAAATCGGAGCAAATACGGGTAGGCGCTCAGGGTAATGCCGCTCACCAAGATCAATTAACGCGGACGTATCTATGCAATATTTCATCTGCGAAGACCGGAAACTAAGCCATCAATTTTCTTAACTCTAAGGTTTAATATTTTTGAGGTGTCGAATATATCAAGAAGGCCAACAGAGTATGCCTCCAGAACTGTCTTAAACATGGGCCGTCCCATATCAAGACGCATGAGATTTTCTCTAGGTATCCTTGCCCCCTCTCCCTTGGATTGCGACTTTGTTTCATTTGCCTTACGCCTAAGGTCTAACAAATGGATAAATTCAGTATTGCTGATTAACTGCAATTTCCTTAGGCAAACGGCAGCAGTGGTGTATGTAACCTTAAAAGTTCTAGACAGCAACTCCATTTTGTCAGCCGCAGCTAATCCCGTATAAACAGATAAATCAATTTTCTCAGCTGGAATTAATATCTCACCTGCTAAAGCATTGCATCTAGCCTCCAAGCCATCAACACTTGGATCATCACGTCTGACAACTTGCGCCCCAGCATCGTTGATTGCCGACTTGCCTAAAAGTAAGTGAGCGTACTCATGAAGCAAAGTAAACAATTTACGTTCATTAAAATTGCCGCCTCTCTTGATTAGGATAATGGGGTAAGTGTCGTAAAACATTGCGGCACCAATAACACCGGACTTGTCAGGAATGTATTGGGATTCGTATACCAATACACCATCCCGCTCAATAATGTTCTTCCAGTATGCGTAGGTATCTTCAAATTTCAGTGTATTAAAGTCTGTGTCAAGCACTCCAAGTCTCTCTCGAATGAGGCTGCCGACATTCCTTGCCGATTCATCTGGCAGGAGTTGGAATGGTTTGACTTCCATCTCCAATCTAGCTGCTAAATCAATGAAGATATTCCTACGCTCTCTACATTTCTTAATTTCAAGATTTAATCTATAGTGGTCAACACCATGCAAACTGGGTTCGACGCGGAAATCTGGTATTGGTTTAAACGATTTCTCTGGAGGAGATGAAAGATAGAAATAGCCCAAAGGAAAGTCATATTTCTCAGCAGCATTCCTAAGTTGATTTAGTGTTAGGCAATGCTTCCCAGATTCGACCAATGCAAGCGTATCGGACGACACACCGATAGCATCCGCAGCCTTGCTCAATCGTGTATCCGATTTCTTTGCGAGCATAAACCAACATGGCGGAATTGCAGCTTGTCCTGATGGTAGTCATTGAAGTAAAAATATGTCTTGATCTAAAATTGTTATGTTGGGCTAACCAGAACCTTTGTTTAAGTATAGCTGATATTAATGACAGACTAAGGACCTTGTCTGTGGTATACCAAAATTAGTAATGTGCCCTTTATACATGTATAGCGGGCTACGCCCGCCACCAGCGCTGCACGCTGCGCGTGTGCAAGCCCAAAGTTTGGAGACATGTCTTGCATCGCAACATTTAGAGTAGCAAGGCGGCTGGAACAATCGCAGACAGCCCTACCAAAGCCGACCCTGTTAAAATCCGCCCTTCTCTCACCCACCTGACCTGCCGCTCATGAACCAGTACCCGACCCAGAACACACCCGTCACCATCCATCGCAAAGACTACACTGCCCCGGCTTATTGGGTGAACACCGTTGAAATCGGTTTCGATCTCGACCCCGCGGCAACCCGTGTGTCCACGTGTATCACCCTGCAGCGCAATAGCGCATCGCCCAACAAGGATGTGGAGCTGCTGGGCGATGGCGCGAAGCTGGTGGCCTTGCGCATGAACGGCAAGACGCTGCGCAAAGGAGTTAAGGGTTACTCAATAGCAGACGGGAAATTGCGCATCGCCAACGCACCGGACGGGATCACGCTGGAGATCGAGACACTGGTTGAGCCCGAGAAAAATACCTCGATGATGGGTTTGTATGTCTCCAACGGCAATTTCTTTACCCAATGCGAGGCCGAAGGTTTCCGCAAGATCACTTGGTTTCCCGATCGCCCGGACGTGATGGCGAAATACACGGTGATGTTGCGCGGTGACAAGAAAAAGTATCCAGTGTTGCTGTCCAATGGCAACCTGATTGAACAGGGAGACCTGCCCAAAGGCCGCCACTATGCCAAGTGGGAAGACCCGTTCAAGAAACCTTCTTATCTGTTTGCGCTGGTGGCAGGCAAGCTGGTGTGTCAGGAAGAAAAATTCAAATTAAATAGTGGACGAAAAGTGCTGCTGCAAGTGTGGGTGGAGCCGGGCAATCTGGACAAGACGCAGCATGCGATGGAATCGCTCAAGCACAGCATCCGCTGGGATCAGGAGCGTTACGGGCTGGAGCTGGATCTGGACCGTTTCATGATCGTTGCGGTGGGCGACTTCAACATGGGCGCGATGGAAAACAAGGGCCTGAATATCTTCAACACCAAATATGTGTTGGCCAACCCCAGCATCGCCACTGATACCGATTATGCCAATATCGAGGCGGTGGTCGGCCATGAATACTTTCATAATTGGACCGGCAACCGCGTGACCTGCCGCGACTGGTTTCAGTTGTCGTTGAAGGAAGGCCTCACGGTGTTCCGCGATCAGGAATTTTCCGCCGACATGATCGGCACGGACAGTGGTCGCGCGGTGAGTCGCATTGAAAATGTGCGCATGCTGCGCCAGGTGCAGTTTTCCGAAGACGCAGGGCCCATGGCCCATGCGGTGAGGCCGGACAGTTTTGTGGAGATCAGCAATTTCTACACGGTCACGATTTATGAAAAAGGGGCCGAGGTGGTGCGCATGGTTCAGACCCTGCTGGGGCGTGACGGCTTCCGCAAGGGCATGGACCTGTACTTTGCACGGCATGACGGGCAGGCGGTTAGCTGCGACGATTTCCGCGCGGCGATGGCACACAGCAGCGGGCGCGATCTTGCCCAGTTCGAGCGCTGGTATAGCCAGCCCGGCACGCCGCAGCTCAAAGTGCAAAGCCACTACGACGCCGCCAAACAGACCTATGAGCTGACGCTCAGCCAGCGCTGCAAGCCCGCCGCCGGGCAAAAGAAGCCGCTGCCTTTCCATGTCCCCGTTGCGGTTGGCCTGCTCGATGACCGGGGCCGCGACATGGCGCTGACTCTTGAGGGTGCCGCCTCTGCAAAACCTGCCACCACCTGCGTGCTGGAGCTGACCAAGGCAAAACAGACGTTCATCTTTAACCGCGTCACCAGCAACCCCACGCCATCATTACTGCGCAACTTCTCTGCGCCGGTGGTGATGGAATATGACTATTCCGACCAGGAGCTGGCGCAGCTGATGGCGCATGACAGCGATGCCTTCAACCGTTGGGAGGCCGGGCAACGCCTGGCGATGCAACGTCTGTTGAATCTGATCAAACAGGTGCAGGCGGGTGAAAAGCTGACGCTGGATGAGCTGTTCATCAACGCCTTGCGCACCACGCTCATCGACACGGCGCTTGATCCGTCTTTCCGCGAGGTAGTGCTGACGCTGCCTTCGGAATTGATGCTGGCCGAACAGTGCGAAGTGATCGACCCGCAGGCGATCCATACTGCGCGCCAGTTCATGCGCCAGACAATCTCTGAAAGACTCAAGGCCGATTTCATCGCTGTCTATGCAGCCAACTTGACACCCGGCAAATACAGCCCCGATGCAAAATCGGCCGGCGAGCGCGGCCTGAAGAACCTGTGCCTGTCGTATCTTTTAGGTTGGGAAGATGATTCCACGCTGCAATTGGCCCACGCGCAGATCGACGCCGCCGATAATATGACCGACCGCCTGGCCGCGCTGATGGCGCTGGTCAATACCGGCAGCAAGACGGCACAGCAGCCATTGAAAAACTTCTATCGGGGTTTCAAAAACGAGGCGCTGGTGGTGGACAAATGGTTCAGCCTGCAGGCGATCGCGATGCATACCGATGTAACAGCGGTGCGTAAGCTAATGACCCATCCCGCGTTCACGCTGAAAAATCCCAACCGCGCACGCAGCCTGATCTCCAGTTTTTGCAACGGCAATCCGTCACAGTTCCATGCAGCGGATGGCAGCGGCTATGCATTCTGGACAGAACAGGTGATCGCGTTGAACAAGCTCAATCCGCAGGTGGCCGCACGTTTGGTACGCACGCTGGATCACTGGAAAAAATACCAGCCTGCGCTGAAACAGCAGATGCATGCCGCGTTGCAGAAAGTCGCCGCAACCAAAGGCTTGTCCAAGGATGTGCAGGAGGTGGTATTCAAGACTTTGGGGTAAGGGAAATCAAAGGGGCTAGCAGCCTGTCGGATTTTCCCCCATTTAAAGATAACAAAACTTAGCGCGATTTATCGTTGAGATTGTCGAGCAACTGGACTTGAAGGCTATGGAACGCGCCTACGGCACAAGCGGAAGTGCCCCGTTCCACCCCGCATTGCTGTTGTCCATACTGGTTTACGGCTATGCCACAGGCGTGTTTTCCAGTCGCAAACTGGAGAACGCCACCTACGACTCGGTTGCATTTCGTTTTGTGGCTGCGGACGAACATCCGGATCACGATACGCTGAACACTTTTCGCAAACGCTTCCTGAAAGAGATCGGGGGGCTCATGGTGCAAATACTGATGATCGCCCGCACGCTGGGCGTGCTCAATCTCGGCAACATTGCGCTGGATGGCAGTAAGTTCAAAGCCAACGCATCCCGACATAGTGCCTTGAGTTATGGGCACATCAAGAAACTGGAAGAACAACTGCAAGGCGAGGTCAGGAAGCTTATGGAGCTGGCCGAAGCGGCGGACAACGAGAAGATACCGGTTGGCATGAACCTGCCCGACGAGATCGCCCGCCGCGAAGATCGCATCAAAGCAATCACCGAGGCTAAAATCAAGATTGAAGATCGTGCCAAAGAACGGTTTGAACAGGAACAGTCAGGGTGTGCAAGTTTTGCTGCCCACGCGGATCGCAAGGAGTAGATAAGAAAGCGACATTAACCTCGCGGCAAATCGCCTGTCCGGCCTCAAGCTCTTTACAAAGACCAGATCAATCTCGGCGGCGAAGAATCATGCATCATGAAACGGCGGTTCGCGGATTGCGGGCCTCAATCCAAACGGTGCGTGTGGACATTACCTGATAGTGATGCCGATTTTCGCTCGTTGGATGATAATCAAGCGGCCTGATTCTTTGACTTGCAGAGAACATTATCGTCGCCGAAAGGAGACTGCATCAAAGGTCAAACATCGCCAATTGACTATCTGTCAACGACGATTCTGGGAAACCAAATTCGTGATGGAACAGGTTTTGCCCACCATGTCGATTACATTGATTTCAACCTGGTCAATCACGGGCATGGACAACGTCGCGGTTGAATTGGCCTCGATTCGAGAATTTCACCGAATGTGTAAGTGCGGTGCTGAGTATGATTGACCGCTTGCGGTGATAATGACTACCCACCCTACATTACTGAGAAGCTGAAAATTCAATTTATGAAATTATGATCAAATCCATCCGGCAATATATACCAGGTGGCTGGCAAAATTAACGGGTAGCCCGACAGGCTGCTAGGCTACGCTTGCTTACAATCCCCATAGGTTCCGCTCTCCGTAAGGTTCAGTCCAACAAGGTTTATCTGCCGCCAATACAGGACGCGGGTTAAACAAGTTTGGGCGGGGCGGCAGATAAACGCTATTCATTGACGTGCGCCACACTCACAGACAATAATAAAAATTGAAACCGCGTGGAAATTATTTAAAGATGCCGAAACATTGGCAAGGAATTTTCATAATGTTAGCGCTAAGTGAAAATGTCCGCTTTCTCCAAAATAGAAATGTCCGCTATTTGTCAAAAAACCTATGCCTTCATGGTTGTAAGCGCGAAAGCGCTGCACTTACAACCACTCGGTAGCATATAGCCTTTACGCCGAGTAAAGGGTTCGCTTCGCCGGGCTAAAGCCCGCCCTTGACACGGCTATAAGGCTTGGAGAAGTGCCCCCCAAATAGCGGACATTTCTATTTAGCACTAACATCAAATCCGAAATAAAGTTGGTCTTGCGCGGCACATCGATTAAATCCACTACAATCCCATAAAACACTGCCAGGTTTCTCACCTTGTTGGTTAGCCACATTCAATATTGCATTGAGCGGGGAATGACAGCATCGGATTAGAGTGGGAAAATAGGCGACAAAGTAGATAGTTATGGTGGGCGGTGAAATGTTGGGCTTTATTTCATTCAACCTACCGAGTTACCGGGCTGCTAAAAAAATCGCATGAGCAAAAAAGGAAAAATACATGAGCTTCGTCCAGCAGCCTGTCAGTGCAGAAACTCCGTCAAAAGCGCGTACCGAACAACTTAAGATAGGACGGTTCCTCATCCGCCGCTGGCTCGGCACAGGCCTTCAAGGGAAAGTCTTTCTGGCTTTTGATCCGGTTTTGGAAAGACATGTAGCGATCAAATGGTTAAATCCAACCGGCAACGACAAGCCTTCAGAGAACCGTGAAGTTTTTCCGAGCGAAGCACGCATTGTCGCCAAGCTGGCACATCCGAACATCGTACCATTGTACGAAGCTGGCCTATATCGGGACTTCCCGTATCTTGTTTTTGCCTACGTCGAAGGAATGACCCTCCGCGATAAACGGCTACAGAACGGTGCCATACCAGTACAAGAAGCTTTACCGATGTTCAGTGCAATACTGGCCGGCGTTGCATGCGCCCATGCGCAAGGTATCCTGCACTTGGACCTGTCACCCAGCAACATCATGATCGACACAGCTGGCGTACCCCGTATCATGGATTTTGGACTTGCAAAACTCGCTGGCATGGATGCGGTCGGCTGTGACGACGAGCTGAGAGGATCACCACTTTACATGTCGCCGGAACATTTCAACAATCACCCGCTGACTGCCCGCTCGGACATCTTCGTGCTAGGCCTGATCTTGTTCGAAATGGTAAGCGGTAAATCACCCGTGCCAACGGAAAACCTGCAAATAATCATCAATGCAATAGCGGATAGCGAACTGGACCTGGGAGACATGGATCGGCTGGGTTTGGATACGAGGTTACAAACGGTGATCCGGCGCGCGCTGAGTCACGATGCCACAAACCGTTTTGCTGATGCCGCCGAAATGAAACTTGCCGTTGACGAACTGCTCGAACTGCTGGAGCCGGATGACCAGGGTGTCGACCACAGCACCGTCATGTTTCTGCTTAAACGCCTGGAGCGAAAATCAGCCTTTCCCGCTCTTTCGAATAATTTGGTAGAAATCAACCGCCTAACCGAGGAGAACAACGACTCGAATGCTGATCTATTGACCAATATCGTACTTAGGGATTACGCCATTACTAACAAGTTGCTGCAACTTGCGAACTCATCCTTTTACGGTGGCACGGGCCATGGCGTCAAGACAATATCGAATGCGATCCACCGGCTTGGTATGAACGTCATCCGCATGACCTGTAACGGCCTCATGTATTTTGACGCCATGAAAGATGGGGATCAAAATCTCAAGGACACGTTAATCAGCTCTTTCGTAAGCGCATTTATTTGCCGCCATTTCGCCATTCGTCTCAGGCATCAAAACATGGCTGAAGAAGCTTTCATATGCGGAATGTTCCACCGGCTTGGCAAGAGTCTCACCATCTTCTATTTCCATGAAGAATTTGAAGAAATAGAGCGATTAATCAAGACGTACAATTTGGATGATGAGACGGCTTCAACCCGGGTACTCGGAATAGGCTACAGCAGGCTTGGCATGGCAGTCGCCGAACGCTGGAAATTCCCCGAAACGATACGTGGGAGCATCCAATACCTTGGTTTCGAAAAATTGCCGAAACCGGCGAAGCCGGTCGAAATTCAGCAACAAATTGCAACCTTTGCCAATGAACTTTGCGAACTGGCAGCGAACAGCCCAGTAGAACAAGGGCCTCTACGGCTAACTGAATTTTCCACCCGCTTTTCTGAACTGGTTTTGTTGTCGCCTACAGAGCTGGTTCAATTGCTGGAAGCGGCTTTTAAGAAGCTAAAAGAATTTTCCCCGATTTTAGGCCTTGAACTCCCTGGCAGCCCATTTGTTAGCAGGGTCGATAATTTTCTTTCAACTATACAATTACCCCCAGAACCGGAACAAAATTAAAGAAAATGGGAGCGGCTGCCAATACGGATGAAAATTTATAATTTATTAACGGACGCTCTACAGTGTTCTACGGCAAAACTAACATGAACAACCAATATGAATTGGCTACCCATATTTATGCCAATATCACCACCGCTCTCGATGAAGACCTGCGCAACGGTGATCTCACCACACAACTCATTCCCTTACATACAGAGGCACACGCCACGGTTATAACGCGCCAAAATGCAGTGTTATGCGGCACAGCCTGGTTTGACGCGTGCTTTAAAGCGATGGATAACAACTGTAACGTTCACTGGTTTGCGCAGGATGGCGATGCTGTAACAGCCAAGCAAACATTATGCGAAATACGCGGTGATGCACGTGCGATGCTGACTGCCGAACGGTGCGCACTCAATTTTTTGCAGACACTTTCCGCTACCGCCACGCAGACTCGGCACTATGTCGAGGCGGTGCGCGGCACGCACGCAAAAATTATGGATACACGCAAGACGCTGCCAGGCCTGCGCATGGCACAAAAATATGCGGTAAAAACAGGCGGGGGCCATAACCAGCGGATTGGTCTATTTGATGGTGTGTTGATTAAAGAGAATCATATCTTGGCTGCGGGTGGTATCCGTCCTGCGCTGGAAAAAGCTTTTCGGCTTACACCTGAACATATAAGCGTCCAAATTGAAGTAGAAAATCTGGAACAGCTGCGTGAAGCGCTAGATGCGGGTGCCCAGTTAATTTTGCTCGACAATTTCGATCTCGATAGTATGCGTGCTGCTGTCAAACGCACTGCCGGACGTGCCGAGCTGGAAGCCTCCGGCGGCATTACTCTTGATAAAGTACGCGCTATCGCCGAGACTGGTGTAGAACGCATTTCCATTGGTGGCCTGACCAAAGATATACAGGCTGTAGATTTGTCGATGCGGTTTGAAATTTAATCTGTCATTCCCGAGTAGCAAGCATTCACAACTGAGGTCAAAATCATGAACGACTCCATCAATATCGTCTGCCCGAGTTGCGATGCGGTAAACCGCATTCCCGCTGGAAAGTTAACTAGCCAGCCGAATTGCGGCAAATGTAAGCAAGCCCTGTTTAACGCGCATCCGGTTGAACTGAATAGCGGCAACTTCGAGAAACACATCACACGTAACAATATACCGGTCCTGGTGGATTTCTGGGCACCATGGTGTGGTCCCTGCCGCATGATGGCACCGGCCTTTATTCAGGCAACAGAAAACTTGAGCCGGAAATACGGTTAGCCAAACTAAATACAGAAGAAGCACAGGAACTGGGCGCGCGCTATAACATCCGCAGCATTCCCACGCTGGCAATATTCAAAAATGGACGCGAAATGGCAAGACAGGCAGGTGCCATGGATGTAGCCGGCATTGTTTCATGGGCTCGAGCTAACGCCTGAAATGCCAAACAAATATCCAGTAAACAATCTTATGCCAACAGACAAAACGCCATACAAATGTAAACGCCCCCTGTCGTACCTGGTGATAGGAATCCTTTGTTTATCAACCGCCGGTTGCGCCACGGGCCCACGCAGTCTCGAGGCTAACCGACTAATTTACAACGAAGCGATCAAGAGTACCAGCGAGGCACAATTGCTGCTCAACATCGTCCGGCTGCGCTACAACGATACGCCGAGTAGCTTGGCGGTATCGGCGATTGCGACGCAATCCGAGGTGCAGAAAAGCTTTCAGCTGGCTCCCTTCCTCGGCGTGAGCGGTGGTGATCCGGCGCAGCACTTTGCCGCGCTGCTGCCGCAAGCGCAAATATCCACGACTGACCGCCCAACCATCACGCTGACACCACTTGACGACCAGGAATTCACGCGCAAACTTTTTACACCGATGACACTTGATGGTGTGCTGTACCTCACAAAAACAACGTGGCCCATCTCTACCGTATTCCGTCTGTGGCTGGAGAACCTTAACTGGGTTTCCAACGCCCAGAACGGCAGTGGCCCAACCTTAAAGAGCTTGCCAGACTATGCCGATTTTTTGCGCGGCATCAATGCGCTGCAAGCGTTGCAGGATCGGGGCCATATCGTGTTCAGTACTGAAGAGCGTGAGGAGCCACAAGGCACTGTCGCCGCTGCCCCAACGGCTCACGATTTGCTGGATGCGGCCAAAGAAAGCTATGAATTTCGTCCTGACCACAACAACACATTGGCATTAGTCAAGAAAAGCCGACAACCGGTGATGAGGGTTCATCCGGAAGCTTTGGCCTCTGCCGAAATGCGCGAACTCGCCCAGGTTTTCGGTCTCCGGCCCGGGCTGTCGAAATATGATCTCAAAATCGAGAACCTGGATCCATTTAAAATCAATCATCCACAGGACGGCGTAGACGTTTTGGACCTGGAGACGCGCTCGTTGCTTCAGGTGCTGTATTTTGTTTCAAAAGGACTTGATGTTCCTGTAGAACATATGAAACAGGGGTTTGTTCAGGCAACGACCGATGAAACTGGCCAGCCGTTTGACTGGCGAAAAATAACGGACAATCTCTTTCACGTATATTCAGCCAGTGGAGACAAACCACTTAACGCGCATGTGGCAGTCAAATATCTGGACTATTGGTTCTACATAGACAAAGCTGATCAGGACACTATGGCTACTTTCTCGTTGCTGATGCAGCTAGCACGTTTGGAAACAAACGGCAAAACAGGGCTAGGGCCAGCGCTGACCCTGCCGTTGAGCGGGCGATAACAAGGGGGCTGATTCTTAGTTTTTGTTCACCCTGATGCTATACGAACCAGTACCTTGAGCTTTATTATAATGTCGAACCTGGGCAAAATATTGTCCTGGAATAAGTTCAGCTGCGATTCTCGAATTTAACCCAATGCCACCATCGTCGTCTTCGGTAATAAGACTGGTCTGACTGTTAGGGCCAAATAACTTCATTACCACATCGGTCTGGCCGCCCGTTTGTATAATATGGCGACCGCTCTTTTTACGGTGAATTTGAACAAATCTTCTTCACCCGGCAGGCCGATTGAGGTTGACACGGGTGCGGCATTGATGCCCAACTCGATCGCTTGAACCGCAATGTGCGGATAGGCTTGTTCGCTGGCAATAAAGGCTTTGTCCAGTGCTGACAACACATTATTTTCTTTGGTGCCATGGCCGCTCTTGACCCAAGTGTCGGGGAAAAAGTAAAGCATGATCGAATCGGGATCAAATTCCGTCCCTTTGATCTGATTAACCGCATACTTTTCCAAAACATTGTGCCGGATCTGATCCGGGGTCCAGTTATTTGGCGGTCCACTTAAGTCATGAAGGACGACTTCCTCGTTCCACTCAATTCCCCCAGACGGATTTTGATGCTCGTGTGCAAGGCCGATTGTATGGCCAAATTCATGGGCGGCAGTGCCACCATCGAGAAACCCAAGGTTCATTGTGGGCTGATCGCGCGGAATTGATTGACAATCTGTGCCGATATAAGACCACGCTCCATCCGAGGAATCAAAAGCGATGCGAATCTCCGCGTCGGGGGCGTTATTAAATTCGAATTTCAAATTCGCATGCGGAAGCCACCACAGTGCCTGTTCTTTGGTTTTTGCTTGCTGGGCATCAGTCCCACCCATAAATCGTACGCGTAATGTAGACCCATTGATCCACATCTTTCTAAAAACGAAGACCGCGCGCGCTGACCCAGTACCCAGCATAATAGTTTGCTGTGGGCGGACAAGATCGAGCGGCAGAATTCTGTCATGACAAACTCTTAGATTTTTTTTCATAGTGATCTCCTTGAATAATAAAAAGTTGAATTTTCAATCAGTATTTATGCCACTTTGATACATCCTCAGGTAACAAATTTTTGAGCGACTACGTACATCAATATCCTGCTACTCGTATCAAACTATCGCCTTCACCTAAAAATTACTAATTCAACAAGGCCATAATGGTAGGGCGGTACCCAAAAAAAAGCGAATAAGCAAAATGCTTATTTTTGATAACGAAAATACTTAAAAAACAATCCAACAGCAGGGCGATCTGCTCGCCCTGCTCTATGTTCTATCAAGATGCCCGAGTACCCTACTGTTTGGTATATAATTATTCTGTGGATAATATAAAGCGTATTGTGACCACATGAAAAAACTAATCGTAATATTGACCACCTTATTGTTAACCTTGAATATGGCGTGGGCGGGTCCAGGGGAGCATGTTAATGTTGCAGTACCAAGCGCCGCACCAGCAAAATTACCACTTGGCTACATCACTAGTGGTAAGCTCACTTGGGCACCGATTTCAGCTACCGCTGTCACCTTGGCTGAAGCTAAAAATATCTGTGCATCATCCACAGCACTGGGATATAAATGGCGTCAGCCAACCAAAGACGAGCTGGTCGCACTTTATGCTGCTTACCGCAATAAATCTGCAGCACTACGTGCCCAGGGTTGGACGTTGTACGATGTTTGGTCATCTACGCCCGGCACTGTTTTCGGCCTTCAATTTATCCTCAACCTGGACGGTGGCATCGTCAACTACGGTGATGAAAACGGCGTCAGCCACGTGTCTTGTGTTAGCTAGCCCGTTTATTAACGAATTTCGATGCTTTTGAGCCTTTAACCTTACAGGGCTGTTTCAAGGTTGGGCGTTCCAAAACACAGTGCCAGCAGCACAGATCACAGCAAACCCTGGAATACTGTCAATTAACTGGACACTTGGGATTCTACATTAACGTCTTGCAACGCAACTCCAATGCTTTGATGTCGTTTTTGAGTGCCAAGATGCGCTGAGTTATTTCGCCCATCCATGACGGCGACTCAGACGTTTGAACATATCGTTTTCCCGTGGTGTCGGCATGATCGCCTAGAGAACATCTTTAGCCAACCGCAGATAGTTCCGGCAGTTGGAATAGCTCCAAGCCTTTACAGACATCAATGCGGCAATTCTTGACCGCAGCCGAAAAACTTTCCTTAAAGCGAGCCCGCTTCAGATTATTGGCGTTGTAAACGCTGATACCATACCTTCCAATATGCGATATATCGTGAATATTCCCCAGTCAAAAAAACAGAATATCGCTACTGGAAAAGCCTAGTATTGCCCAAACAAAGGCTTATATGAGTAAATAAATCTAAGGGGGCAGATCGCGGCCAATAAATACCATAAAAACTTAGTGGATAACGTATTTCGTATTGAAACAAGAAAGTATAATCTTGCCATGCTGTACGATATTTTCGCTCAGTCATTTATAAAGTTATAACTACATATTTTGGTTACCACATTATGTATGCTTAATTTCCCGTGATTTTTGAAACTCAGGAGATGTGAAACGATGAACCTTGATACCTATTTTTCAACACCCGTTTGGTGGGATAAGCTTGATATTGATGTTGATGCCATTTTTAATTTTTGCCATCGATTGAAGCAATCCGATCCACGTGGAAATAGTCTTAGTAATGCTGGGGGATGGCAATCAAAGGAGTTTTACTATGGCGACCATCCGGAATTAACGCCTTTATTAAATGAGATTTTACGCAGATCAAAAAAATGTTTATCGGATTTTGGATATGATGCAGTTAATTTCGAAACCTATATGGATAACGTGTGGGTAAACATTAATAAATTAAGTCATTACAATAAGATTCATATTCATTGCTCATCATTTGTATCGGGTGCTTATTACGTTACCGACTCTGATGCTCAAATAGAGTTTTACAGAAATTTTCAGGAACAATACTCAATAGAATCTTTAGCGCCCATTTCAGAACTTAACGCAATTAATGCGCCAAAATTTTCATATCCGGCAAGAAAAAATCATTTAGTTATGTTCCCATCCTGGCTGCCCCATTCAGTCGAGCCAAACCAGGAAGACATTGAAAGAATTTCAATATCTTTTAATGTACGAATAAGAAAGAAAGGAACAGCAGGGTAAAAGTTTAACCCTGGTCCAATGCAGTTAGGCGCTTGGGTTAAGATTTTGGATGGTTTTTAGCGCATCTGCCACGGTCGGGTAGCGCAAGATGACTTTCAATTCGCGTTTCATGCGTGTGTTCGTCAGGCGACGTGATTCATTAATGAATGAAAGCAAGGTCTTTGGCAAGGTCTGTTGCGCCTGTTCACGGCTGATACGCGGCACATGCGGTAAACCAAATGCATCTGCCACACTATCAAAATAGTCACCCATCTTAAGTTCGCTGTCATCACTGGTGTGGTACACCCGATTCGGTTTTGCATGGCGTAATGCCGTTGTCACAATACGCGCGAGATCGTCCGCATGAATGTGATTGGTATGGCTATCCTCTGATGCCACGATTGCCGGTGTGCCTTGTTGCAAGCGTTGCAGCGGTAGCCGGTCCGCTGCATAGATACCCGGCACACGCAGAATGATGGCACGCACGCCGGTACGTTTTGCCCAACTGCGAATTTTATTTTCCGCGTCCACTCTGCGCTGAGCGCGCGCAGTTTGCGCATTTAATCTATGGGTCTCTGTAACAAATTTCCCAGCACAGTCACCATATACCCCGCTGGTGCTGATATATATAATATTCTCGGGCAATGTGCCACGGGATAAAACGGCCAGCAGATTGCGGGTGCGGGTATCGCTGTCACCAGTATTCGGCGGCGGCGCAAAATGCAGCACGGTGTGTGCCAGCCCGGTCAGTCGACGAAGGCTGAGTACATTGTCTAGGTCGCCCGGCAACGGGGTGATGCCTGCCACACGTAACTCAGCGAAACGTGCAGTATTACGCAGCAGCCCAAACAAACGGTAATGGCCGCTTAACAGGCGCGCAACCCGCATGGCGATATCGCCGCAGCCAATAATCAAGATTCGTTTCATTGCATGATTATGCGTTAAAATTGCCGCTTTTGCGCATGTGGCAAACGAGATATACATGGCATTCAACGTTCTTATTAAACCAAGCGATCATAGTTTCATCATGGAAGCTGACGAAACCATCCTTGAGGCGGGACTAAGGCATGGCTTTATTTTGCCTTACAGTTGCCGTGATGGCGTATGCGGGACATGCAAGGGTTTGCTGCTGCAAGGCACCGTGGATTACGGTAAGTATGAGGACAGCATACTGAGTGAAGCAGAAAAAGCGGAGGGCATGGCCCTATTTTGTTGCGCCAAACCTACGTCTGATCTGATTATCGAGTGCCGTGAAGTGAATGCCGCAAAAGACATTCCGGTTAAAACCCTGCCATGCCGCGTACACAAGCTGGAACGGCTTGATGACGTAATGGTGATCTACCTCAAATTGCCTGCCAACGAGCGTTTGCAGTTTCTTGCGGGACAATACATCGATATTCTTATGAAAGGCAGCAAGGCGCGCAGCTTCTCGCTGGCCAATGCCCCACACGATGACGAATTTCTGCAGCTGCATGTGCGAAACATTTCGGTGGCGAATTCACCAAGCATGTTTTCACACAAATGAAAGCGCGCGACATCCTGCGTTTCAAGGGGCCGCTAGGTTCTTTTTTCCTGCGCGAAGATAGCAGCAAACCCGTGGTATTTGTCGCCAGTGGCACCGGCTTCGCGCCAATCAAATCCATCATCGAACATGCACTGTACGTTGGCGTGAAGCGCTCCATGCATTTTTATTGGGGGGCACATACATTGAGTGGTCTCTATATGCTCGATAAAGCCAAAGAATGGGAAACTCATGGCATAAAATTTACACCGGTTTTGTCGGGAGCGTTGCCAGCGGATGAATGGCAAGGCAGGACAGGCTTCGTGCATGAGGCCGTACTGAAAGATTACCCTGATTTGTCGGGCTACCAAGTGTACGCTTGCGGTGCTCCAGTCGTAGTGGAAGCAGCACATCGCGATTTTACGACCTTACGTAAATTGCCTAACGAGGAATTTTTCTCCGACGCGTTTACTCCCGCAGTCAAAGCTTGATTTCAGACACGCTTAAGGGTTTGCCATAACTTCGTGTTTTCATTCGTACCTAAACACTTAATTCCAGCTGTTAGTTAATGAGCTGACGTGTATTGGTTATCACGGATTGTCGTGGGCAACATCATTCCACATGAACTGGGTGCGATGCAGTTGTGCATACACATTGCCCTTGGCAAGCAATTCTTGGTGAGTGCCGATTTCGATAATTTCACCCTTTTGTAATACGACAATTCTGTCGGCTTTTTCGATGGTGGACAAACGGTGGGCAATTATCAATGTGGTGCGCCCCTGCATTAGGGTTTCTAGCGCAGCTTGCACATGACGTTCAGATTCGCTATCCAATGCGGATGTGGCTTCATCCAGAATAAGAATAGGTGCATTCTGAGAATAGCGCGAGCAATGGCAATGCGTTGGCGCTGTCCACCAGACATGCGCACACCTCTTTCACCCACCAGTGTTTGCAAACCTTGTGGCATTTCACGAATAAATTCCATTGCATGGGCAGCTTGCGCGGCGGCGATTATTTCTGCCTCCGGTACTGTGCGTATTTGACCATAAGCAATGTTGGCTGCAACGGTATCATTGAATAGCACCACCTCTTGGCTTACTAGTGCGATATTAGCGCGCAGGCTGGTTAACGTGAGCTCCGCAAGGTCACAACCGTCTAGTGTAATGCGACCGCTACTCGGGGAATAGAAACGCGGTACGAGGTTGGCCAGAGTGCTTTTGCCACTGCCGGAGGCACCAACCAGCGCAACTGTTTGTCCCACAGGAATTTCCAGGTTAATGTCACGCAATGCCAGCTTTTCGTCTTGTTGGTAAGAAAAGTTTACATGCTCAAATTTCAGTTGGCCGGAGGCATGAGTAATTAATGTTTTACCCGTATCTGCTTCACTTGATGTATCAAGCAGCTCAAATACACTTTCTGAAGCCGCCAGTCCGCGCTGTAAATGCTCACTAACGCTGGCGAGCCGTTTTAGCGGTGGGGTTAACATCAACATTGCTGTAATGAAGGAAAGAAAGCCACCCACCGTTGTTTCATCGCTACGCGATTGTTCAGTAGCAAGATAAACGATGACTGCAAGCGCCACTGCTGCCACCATTTGTACGATGGGTATATTGATGGCGGCAGCAGCGGCTTGTTTCATGGCATGACGACGTACCCAGTTAGCTTGGCTATTAAAGCGTTGGCCTTCGTACTGCTTGTCCGCCGAAAAGTTTGACTACCTTGTGCGCAGTCACACTTTCTTCAATGACTTGGGTGATATCTCCCATTGCGCGCTGCGAATTGCGGCTGGCAATGCGCAAACGGCCACTGATAGTTTTCATGATAAAAACAATGACAGGCGCCATTATCAAGCTGAGTAACGTAAGCTTCCAGTTAAGGTAAAAAAGCCAGCCCAGCAGTCCAACAATCATAAGGGAATCACGGGTACCAATGGTCACTACGGTTGTGGCGGCAGCCGTTACCTGTGTAACATCAAAGGGCAATTTTGAGATTAGGTTGCCAGTCGCATGGTTATCGTAAAAGCGTGCAGGCAGGGAAAGCAGCTTGTTGAACATTTCGTTACGCAAGTCCATCACTACCTTATTTCCCACCCAGGTGATCGTATAAGTAGCAACAAAAGTAGCTAGCCCGCGCACAAGGAAAATCATCAAGATGAACAGAGGGATCAATCGAATGATCGTTTCATCTTTGTGCACGAATGTGCCATCTAGCATGGTTTTGAGCAAAACTGGCAATAGCGGCTCAGTAGCCGCAGCCACCATCATGCCGAGGATGGAAAGTGCAAATATGCGCCAATAGGGTTTAATGTAGTCGAGCAACCGCAAATAAAGCTGTGAACTGGTCATATGTATAGCGCGTACGCTAGGTTTGCCGTGTTATTAATTCTTTTCGACCTAACTCTGCATGGAACCGTAAGTTACCACTAAAACTCTGGGTAGTTTGCTACGAGCGAGCCGACTAAATAATTGGCTAATGAACCCTTGTTCATTACATCAGCCATTCCATGGCCGGCTATCATCCGTATACCGTAGTTATTTCGCTATTTTTTACGGCTGTTCAGCCTTCGTTTGTTCAAGTTAATTAAGGAAAAAACAACTTGCTGCACCTTTTTGCACAAAAAGGAAGCTCGCTTATGCAGATTTAAGTGCGCCCAATAGCACAAACCCATAGCGCAAAATGTCAGCCCTCTTCAATAACTCAAGGGCCGCATTTTTAATGCCAATACTAATTTGGCTTGTTGATGCCTGACGTAGGGAAAGGCCAAACTGCAGCCGGGCGCACAGATGTCGGAGCTAAAGGAGTTGGTGCCGAAGAAGCCGAAGCTGTCTTAGTTTGGACAGAAGATTTCTTTTCAGGAACGACCTTTTTAGCGGCAGGCTTTTTGGCTACCACCGCAGTTTTAGCGACAGGCTTTTTGGCTGCCACTGCGGTTTTAGCGACAGGTTTCTTAGCTACCACCGCAGTTTTAGCGGCAGGCTTTTTGGCTGCCACCGCGGTTTTAGCGACAGGTTTCTTAGCTGCCACTGCGGTTTTAGCGACAGGTTTTTTGGCTGCCACTGCGGTTTTAGCGACAGGTTTCTTAGCTGCCACCGCGGTTTTAGCGACAGGTTTCTTAGCTGCCACTGCGGTTTTAGCGGCAGGTTTCTTAGCTGCCACTGCGGTTTTAGCGGCAGGTTTCTTAGCTGCCACCGCGGTTTTAGCGACAGGTTTCTTAGCTGCCACCGCGGTTTTAGCGACAGGTTTCTTAGCTGCCACCGCGGTTTTAGCGACAGGTTTCTTGGCTGCCACCGCGGTTTTAGCGACAGGCTTCTTGGCTGCCACCGCGGTTTTAGCGGCAGGCTTCTTGGCTACCACCGCGGTTTTAGCGGCAGGCTTCTTGGCTACCACTGCGGTTTTAGCGGCAGGCTTTTTGGCTGCCACTGCGGTTTTAGCGGCAGGCTTTTTGGCTGCCACTGCGGTTTTAGCTGCTGGTTTAGCTTTCTGTACTGCTGCCATTTCAACCTCCTTTGGTAATCAAAGTTCAAAGAAATACAACACTAACAACTACTACCCTCTCCAGCACACACCAAATACAGCGTGACCAAAGCCTGTTAATCCCAAGATAACGCGCCCCCTGTCTGATATTCGGTAACACGTGTTTCGAAGAAGTTTTTCTCCTTCTTGAGATCAATTATTTCCGCCATCCATGGAACGGATTGCCAGCCCCTGGATATAGCACATCCAAACCGATTTGCTGGCAACGACGATTGGCGATAAAACGTAGGTATTCTTTGAACATTGATGCGTTCATGCCAAGTACGCCACGTGGCATGGTATCTTCGGCATAACGGTATTCCAGTTCTACGCCTTTTTGCATAAGGCCACGAATTTCCTCGCGAAATTCAAGTGTCCACAAGTGAGGGTTTTCCAGCTTAATCTGATTAATTACATCCACACCAAAATTAAGGTGCATGGATTCGTCACGCATGATGTACTGGTACTGTTCAGCGGCACCAGTCATTTTATTCTGACGTCCAAGCGCTAAAATTTGCACAAAACCAACATAGAAGAACAACCCCTCCATGATGCAGGCAAACACGATCAGACTGCGTAATAACTGACGATCGGTTTCCGGTGTACCCGTCTTAAAGTCCGGATTGGTCAGGGTGTCGATAAACGGCAGCAAAAATTCATCTTTTTCACGTATGCTGGAAACTTCATGATACATGTTGAAAATTTCGCCCTCGTCCAGCCCCAAGCTTTCAACAATGTATTGATAGGCGTGTGTGTGAATCGCCTCCTCGAACGCCTGACGCAGCAGGTACTGGCGGCATTCGGGGTTGGTGATGTGGCGGTAAGTGCCGAGCACGATATTGTTAGCCGCGAGACTGTCCGCTGTGGTGAAGAACCCAAGATTGCGCTTGACCATGAGGCGTTCATCATCAGTCAAGCCGTTGGGATTCTTCCATAGCGCAATGTCGGCGGACATATTGACCTCTTGCGGCATCCAGTGGTTGGCGCAGGCGGAGATGTATTTCTCCCAAGCCCATTTATACTTGAATGGCACTAGCTGATTGACGTCTGCATTGCAATTGATGATACGTTTATCTTCTACACGTATCCGTCCAGCTGAGCTAGATGCAATGGTATAGTCGTTCATTGGCATGACTCGCATTCCGGGTTATCAATTGCACACATCTGCACCGCATTCAATTCGCCAGCGCGCGAGGTGGATTTCTCCGTCGAAGTCGCACCCATGGTACGTAAATAATAGGTAGTCTTCAGGCCGCGCAGCCACGCCAGCTTGTAGGTTTCGTCGAGCTTGCGCCCCGACACACCAGCCATGTAGATGTTCAGTGATTGTGATTGATCAATCCATTTCTGACGCCGAGCTGCCGCTTCTATTACCCATTGGGGCTCAATCTCAAATGCGGTCGCATACAAGCTACGCAATTCGGCCGGGATGCGATCAATTTTGGCAAGGCTTCCATCAAAATATTTTAGGTCGGCTATCATCACCTCGTCCCACAGTCCCAGCTTCTTAAGGTCATTCACCAGATATTCGTTGATGACGGTGAATTCACCGGACAGGTTCGATTTTACAAACAAGTTCTGATAAGTAGGTTCGATGCAGGCCGATACGCCGATGATATTTGATATTGTCGGAGTGGGTGCAATGGCCACGCAGTTTGAGTTGCGCATGCCGTACTGCCTGATGCGTGCACGCAATTTGTCCCAATCCATGCTGGCGGACATATCTACCTCTACATGTCCTCCGCGTGACTGACGCAGGAGTTCCAGCGTATCCTGCGGCAATATGCCCTGGTCCCACAGGCTGCCATTGTAGCTATCGTAGCGGCCTCGTTCTTCGGCTAGCTCTGTAGATGCCAAATAAGCGTAGTAGCACACTGCTTCCATGGAGCTATCGGCAAATTCAATCGCTTTTTCGAGGCATAAGGTATCCGTAGTTCATGCAAGCAATCCTGAAATCCCATGATACCCAGCCCAACGGGACGGTGTTTGAGATTGGAGTTGCGCGCCTTTTCAACGGCGTAATAGTTAATATCGATTACGTTATCCAGCATACGCATGGCGGTGGCAATGGTACGCCTGAGCTTTTCGTGGTCAAGCTGACCGAGTGGGTTCAGGTGCGCCTTGAGATTGACTGAGCCAAGATTGCATACCGCGATTTCGGACTCGGAGGTGTTCAACGTGATTTCGGTACATAAATTAGAACTATGCACCACGCCGACATGTTGTTGTGGCGAACGTATGTTACATGGATCCTTAAAAGCGATCCACGGATGGCCAGTCTCAAATAACATAGTTAGCATTTTGCGCCACAGGCTGGCTGCCGAAATTTTTTTGAATAGGGTGATCTCGCCGTTTGCGGCCTTAGCCTCACAAGCAAGGTAGGTACGCTCAAATTCTGTGCCGAATTTGTCATGTAGGTCAGGGCAGACTGATGGCGAAAATAGTGTCCACTCCCCGTCTTCCACGACGCGCTTCATGAATAAATCTGGTATCCAGTTGGCTGTATTCATGTCATGCGTGCGACGGCGGTCATCGCCGGTATTTTTGCGCAGTTCAAGAAATTCCTCGATATCCAGATGCCATGTTTCCAGATACGCGCATACCGCGCCCTTCCTTTTGCCGCCTTGGTTGACTGCCACGGCAGTGTCATTGGCGACTTTCAGGAACGGCACCACGCCTTGTGATTTGCCGTTGGTGCCCTTGATGTGTGCGCCCATAGAGCGCACGGATGTCCAGTCGTTGCCAAGGCCACCGGAGTATTTGGCCAGAAGGGCGTTTTCCTTGATTGCTTCAAAGATACCGGCCAAATCATCCGGGACGGTAGTAAGGTAGCAAGAAGAAAGTTGCGAACGGATCGCCCCAGAGTTGAACAGAGTAGGCGTTGAACTCATGAAATCGAAGCTGGACAGCAAATGATAAAACTCGATAGCACGTACGTTGCGGTCACTTTCCCTGAGCGCCAATCCCATAGCCACACGCATGAAAAATGCCTGTGGCAGCTCGATGCGATTTTCGTTTATGTGCAGGAAATAACGGTCGTATAGGGTTTGCAAGCCAAGATAACTGAACTGCAAATCACGGCTTGCAGTTAGTTCATTGGCCAATCGCGGCAGGTCAAAATTCGCCATGTCGCGGTCAAGCAGCTCTGCTTCAATGCCACGCTTGATGAACGAGGGAAAATATTCAGCATAACGCGTTGCCATGTCGGCGTCTTCGCCGATAACATCACAACAAATGTTGTTCAGCAACAGGCGGGCGGTGACGAAACTATAGGCTGGGTCATGCTCGATCATCGCACGGGCAGCAAGGATGGCACATTTGCGCACTTCTTCAACTGGTACGCCATCATAAAGATCACGTAGCGTCAACTTAAGAATCGGATCCGCATTTACCGCGTCACCAAGTCCTTCACAAGCCGCCATAATACGTGCCGCAAGCCCTGCCTCATCCAGCGGGCGAAGCACGCCCTTGTCGTTGACTTGAAGAATATGCGCAGGCGCAACTTTTGCCTTAGCCCGTTCACGCGTGCGTTCCTCGCGGTAAAGCACGTAGGCGCGTGCCACATCGTGCTCCCGAACGCATCAGAGCCAGCTCGACTTGATCCTGAATATCTTCGATATGCAGCGTCCCGCCATGCGGGTGGCGGCGTAACAGTGCATTAACCACAGTTCCGGTCAATTGATTAACCAGTTCGCGTACGCGTGCAGACGCTTCGCCATTTACGGCGATAAATGCCTTGGTCAATGCAACGGCAATTTTGGTTGCCTCAAAAGCAACTACGGAACCATTGCGGCGAATAACCTTATGTTGGTCAAAAGGAATGCTGGAAATAGTTATGGCATCGGAAATTTCCTGTGCCGACACTGGAGAAGGGGACAAACCTAGCATTATAGTTATCGCTCTAAATTATTGCTCTCTCTAAAATCAGAACTGAAATACAAAAACTACTATATGTAGTATCCAGCAGCTTATTATAGAGGCAGGTTTAGTAAACTGTGATTGTAGTACATCGGAGGAATTATGCAAGTTTTTTTCTTAAAAAATCGATCTATTTAATAAAATAAATAGGTACAAAAAATTAAAAAACAGCATGACATTTCTTGTTAAGAATATGTATTGATATATATCATTACCGACCCGTTTTCAAACCACTTTCTCAAGATAACGCGGCCAATCAAATCCATGTCCGGGATCTGTCTTCCGTCCCGGTGCAATGTCTGAATGACCCGCAATTTCACGAATTGGATAGATACGTTTGAGCACTCGTGTTAGCCGGATTAATGCAGCATACTGCTGATCGCTGAATGGCAAAAAATCTGTGCCTTCTAATTCTATGCCTATGGAAAAATCATTGCAGGCCGTGCGTCCGTGCCACATCGATGCACCGGCATGCCAGGCGCGCTTGCCGCAAGGCACGAACTGGGTAATCTCGCCCGTACGCTGTATTAAAAAATGGGCAGAAACTCTCACCCCTTTGAGCTGAGCAAAATAGGAGTGTGCCTCCGTATCAAGCGTGTTGGTAAATAACTGTGCAACCGCCTGACCACCGAACTCACTCGGCGGCAAACTGATATTGTGAATAACTAATAAGTCTATGACGGTACCAGACGGACGGCAATCACAGTTGGGCGAAGCAAGACGGCGCAGTCCGCTGACCCATCCATTTGTGCCAACTTTCACTGCTTATTCATCCTTGTCAGTGATGTCCAGCCGTTCCATGCGATAACGCAAGGCGCGAAAAGTCACTCCCAATACCTTGGCCGCAGCTGTGCGGTTGAAATTGGTTTGCTGTAGCGCCTCCAGAATAGCTGCGCGTTCGACGCTATCCAGATAATCGGTAAGCGGATATTTGCCAGCCACGCTTGGTTTAGCGGTCATTCCAACAAAATCGGTGGGCGCTAGCTGCAAATCGGCAGGCCCGATAATGCCGTCCGAACATAATGCAAGTGCCCGCTCGATTATATTCTCCAGTTCACGCACGTTACCCGGAAAATCGTATTGTTGAAGTGCCTTCAAAGCTGACGATGCCAATTCGACCTTTGCGTCCCCACACAAACGAGCTAAGAAATGGTTGGCGACCTCAGTAATGTCATCGCGCATTGCGCGCAACGGTGGCATAAACAGGGTAATCACATTCAGCCGGTAATAAAGATCCTGACGGAATTTCCCCTGCTGTACTTGCTCCGCCAACGCATTATGGGTGGCACTGATAATACGCACATCCACCGGCTCTTCTTGCGTGGCACCCACCTTACGCACTTTTTTTTCCTGAATTACCCGTAACAATTTTACCTGCATGGAGAGAGGCAAATCGGCAACCTCGTCCAGGAATAAAGTACCGCCATTGGCAGCTTGAAATAAACCCTCGCGATCTTTTTCCGCACCAGTGAATGCGCCCTTGCGATAACCGAAAAATTCGCTTTCCATAAGCGTTTCGGGGATTGCCCCGCAGTTTACCGTGATAAAGGGTTGATCGCGCCGGGCGCTTTTTTCAACGATCAGCCGTGCAGCCAGTTCTTTTCCACTACCTGATTCGCCACTGATATGCACCGGTGCCTGGCTACGCGCGACCCGATCGATCAGGTCGCGCACCTTTTCCATGGCAGGGGACAGTCCCAGCAATGTTCGCACCCCTTTCCGTACGGTAGCGGATGGTGGCGGCAGCTTCAGTACAGCATTGACCAAGGCGCGCAACTGGGTCAGCGCAACTGGCTTGGGCAGGTAGTCAAAAGCGCCCGCCTTAAGTGCAAAAATCGCATTTTCCATATTGCCATGCGCGGTAATCACCGCGATTGGCACATGCATGTTACGAGCAATAATATATTGCACCACCTCCAGTCCTTCTCCATCCGGCAGGCGCATATCTGTCAAACATAGCTGATATGTTTTAGTATTTAAATGTTGCAAAGCTTCTGCACATTGCTAGCACGGTCGACCTGCAATCCCATGCGTAGTAACGCCAACTCGATCAGCTCCAATATGTCTGGCTCGTCATCCACCACCAAGACGCGCGCAGTGCTGGCTTGTATATCAACGTTCATTTTGATCCCCAAACACAATGCGGAAACACGCACCGCCCTTTGCTGGCTGCCTATATTCAAGCGTTGCGCCGTTAGCCTCGCACAGTTCGCGTGCAATATACAGGCCTAAACCGGTACCGCCGGCCGTCATGGTAAAGAAAGGCTCAAACAATTGTTGAACGGTCTCAGGGGCAACTGGAGGCCCATCGTTCAGAATTTCCAGTATCGTCCTCCCATCATTGGAGCGCCATGCACTCAGCTGTACACTGCCTGCCAGCTTGCTGCAATAACGCAAAGCGTTGCGGCATAAATTCCACAACACTTGATCGAGATGACCAAGATCAAATCTGATTACGCACGCCGGAGCAATCTTAATTAAAAATATTTCCTGCGACACGCCTTGGGTATGACGTAACCCCTCAATATAGAGAGGCAGCTTCTCTGTTAAATTATAATCTTCACTTTGCACCCTGTCGCGTCGGTTTAACTGCAGAACATCTTCCACGATGTGGTTCAACCTTGCGGCATTGTCCATAATGATCTGAAACAAACGAGTCTGCCCCGGATCGTGCTTCTCTTCTTGTAGCAGTTCAGTTGCGTAACTAATAGCTGACAGTGGATTGCGCACCTCATGGGCAATGTTGGCGGTCAATCGTCCCAGTGCTGCGAGTTTGATCTGCTGAGCCTGGGCCTGAACACGTTGCATATCCTCAAGGAAAATTATCGCGCCCCAAAATCCCTCGCGCTCTACTGGCAAAAAACGTACACGCACCTGATGATTGGTTACAGGCAAACGTAATACTTCATGTCCACGCCCTTGGTGCTGCCGCCAAACAGCGAACCGATCCGCTAGTAGAGGCGCACAATTTTCCAGCGTGGCATTATTAGTATTTGAAAACGCGTACCCTAACAAACGTTCCACGCCAGGATTGTATTGCTTGACCATTCCGCTCTCATTCACCACCAGCACGCCGTCTGGCATATCCTGAATCACCAGCCTGTTAGTTTCCGCCATGTTAGCCAAATCTACACCGCGCAGAGCAGCCAAATTTTCGCTGGCAATGGCATACTTAGCCATGGTATGTGCCAGCCAAGCAACGGCGAAATAAGCGGCACTCAACAATCCAGCCTGTACATATTGGGCTACCGCCGCATCTTGGGTCAAGACTGCGTAGGAGTGTTGCAATAACACCGCTATGCTGGCAAGTGCCGCGAAAAACAGGGTAATCTTGTCACGGCTAATTAATCCTGTAGCCGTCAGTGATACTAGTAACAATACGCCCAAACCACTTTGTATACCCCGCTGGCGTGAGACAAAACTGTTATACAAGCAATATCCGCTCCTACTAAAAATGCTAATTGCAAGCCAAACCGTGGCCGACGTAGTTTGATGGTTAGGAACGAAATCAGGGTTAGTGCAATGTATGTGAGACTGGTGTGGAAGAACAGCGACGGAGCACGTGAACCTAATGTCAGTGCATCGCCAAACGCGCTTACCAGAAAGACAAATAGCCCGCCCAGGGTCAGGCGATAAAGATTGAAGAAATAAACTGCGCGCCACATGGCTTCTGATGCGGGCACAGAATAGGATCTTGGGCGCAACGAATGCCTCGTGAAGAGGGGTAGGTTATCCCACATCAAAACTCATCTGGTATCAGAGATTATTCAGGTTCTTCAGTATGTGCATGGCGATGTACTTCACTGCAGTAATACTTGTGATCGGCCATGATGCTCTCACCTTTAGGTAGGTGCACACCGCAGTGCGCACAACGCACCATATTTTCTCTGTGCTTTGATGTATCTTCACCTGATACATCTTTTTTTTGCGTCTGCTTACGGTAGTGCTTGAGCAGCAAGTAGATGACTATGAAGATAACAATTACAATTAATATGCGACTCATCCCACCATAAACTCCAAAAAACCGCTAATGAGCAAAAATTAAAAGGTAAATAGGGCTACCCTGTCTATAGGGCAGCAACCATCATGCTGGTAGCTCCTTTTATTTAAGACTGGCCATCAACCACCTAGTCAGGAACAATGAGGTATGGTCTGTTGGATAATCGAATCTGCAAGAAACGTGGGTGCGGCATCATTTCAGGTATGGCAAAGGTGGATATATGCGCATGCTGATTTTTGGTAAGCTTGATACTATGGCAGTACGTACCCATCAATTTCGTGCGTCAACAGTAAAATACAGGTAATGCCAATTCCAATCGTTCTCGGTGCCATTGTATTTTGAAATCTATCCATCCACGCTTCGCATTGTGCCATAGCTTCTCAATTTGAGTCATTATTGGGTTGCCAGATACAACTTAAAACTAAACAGTAAATCACTATCCGGGCTAAGAATATATCTACCACTATCTTTTGCTTTTTGCCAAACGGTGCAATGCGGTTTTCAGGGGTGAATCTTCTAATTTTACGGCGAAGTCAGCTAGCTGCTGGCGTCTTATTGCACTAAGCGGGGTGGGGCGAAGGGGGCGTGTGGTGATTGGCAAGGCAACTTGCACCTTAATCTGAATTCCAGTAATCTCATAGCCCCCGTTTTGGCACAATTGAGTAAGCTTTGGGGCAAGCTGGCGCAATTTGGCTGCCACCGTGCCATTGTCTGCGGCGATAATGAGCGTTTGCTGATCAATTTGCATCACATGGCTAGCGCGTATCAAGGAAGGGGGAGCAATCTGTTCGTAGTACCGCTGTAATGCGAGGAATTGGTCTACCTTATGCGATAGTTGACGCAACTCTTGGCTGGCATTGAGATATGAGCTTAGTCGATTTGACACAGCGTCAGGTTAATTTAAAAATTAAAACATGGATATTATTCTAGTTTCCATTGGTTTGTAAAAGACAGACCTGGAAGATATCCAGGGTGTATTCAGCTTATCCAGAGCAATATGCTAATATAGCAAAGATTTAGTTGTTCAAGCTGCGGGTACAAGTTGTGACTGTAATACGTGCTGCAATTTGCCAAGATGAACAGATAAAACTTGTTTTGTGGCTTTCACATGACTCTACGAAGTGGAATATTCAGAATTGCCGCGCACAACCACAAACGTTTTTTGACACGCCGAGAATTGATAGCCATGAGATTTTTACAAGGGTGAGGTGTGGCACTTCACCCTTTTTGCTTGGTGTAACCGAAAATAAATTCAGCATTAAAACTAATCGTTAAAATTCTTAGAATTGAAACCTAGAAAAATTAAACAATGATTTCTACTTTATTGAAAAGTGTTTTTGGCAGTCGTAACGATCGCCTTCTCAAACAATATCGCCAAGCAGTGGTGATGATTAACGCTCTCGAGGCTGAAATAGGGAAGCTTTCTGATGAGGCATTGCGTCTTAAAACTGAAACTTTCAAACAGCGCATTGCCCAAGGCGAAACGCTGAATACATTGTTACCTGAGGCATTCGCTGTGGTGCGTGAGGCCGGGCAACGCGTGCTGCAAATGCGCCATTTCGACGAGCAACTGATCGGCGGTATGGCACTGCACCATGGAAAGATTGCGGAAATGCGCACCGGTGAGGGTAAAACTTTGATGGCGACCCTGCCAGCATATCTCAATGCACTTTCAGGTCACGGCGTACACGTGGTGACGGTAAACGATTACCTGGCGGCACGTGATGCTGAATGGATGGGTCGGCTGTATCGCTTCCTTGGGTTATCAGTTGGTGTAATTTTGTCGCAGATGGACCCTACCGATAAGCAAGCTGCTTACAGTGCGGATATCACCTACGGCACCAACAACGAATTTGGCTTTGATTATCTCCGCGACAATATGGCTACCCATGCCGGTGAGCGCTTTCAGCGTAAATTGAATTATGCCATCGTGGATGAGGTGGATTCCATTCTGATCGATGAGGCGCGTACACCGCTGATTATTTCTGGCCAAGCTGAAGATAATGTGGACGTTTATATCCGCATGGACAAATTGGTGCCACAGCTGGTGCGTCAGCAAGAAGAAAATGGCCCCGGCGATTACAGTGTTGACGAGAAAAACCGTCAGATTCTGTTGACGGAAAGCGGGCATGAGCACGCTGAAGAATTACTTAGTCAAGCAGGGCTATTGCCCACGGGCGGCAGCTTATATGACCCAACCAACATCATGCTGATTCATCATCTGTACGCCGCGTTGCGTGCACATGCGCTGTATCTTCGCGACCAAAATTATGTAGTACAAGACGGCGAAGTGATCATTGTAGATGAATTCACTGGCCGTATGATGGCAGGAAGACGTTGGTCCGAAGGCCTGCACCAAGCGGTAGAGGCAAAAGAAGGGGTGACTATCCAGAAGGAGAATCAAACTCTAGCCTCTATTACCTTCCAGAATTACTTCCGTCTATACGGCAAATTAGCCGGCATGACCGGTACGGCAGATACCGAAGCGTTTGAGTTTCAGCAGATTTACAACCTGGAAACCGTCATTATCCCACCGCACCGGCCCACTATCCGTAAGGATATGATGGACAAAGTTTATCTTACGACAAGCGAGAAATATCGGGCAGCCATTTTGGATATTAAGGATTGCTACCAACGTAGCCAACCAGTACTGGTCGGCACCACCTCGATTGAAACATCGGAGTTATTGTCGCAATTATTGGACAAAGAAAAGTTGCCGCACCAAGTTTTAAACGCCAAGCAGCATGCGCGCGAAGCTGAGATCATAGCGCGCAAGCGGGAGCCCAAAGATGATTACGATTGCCACTAACATGGCCGGGCGCGGCACTGACATTGTATTGGGCGGCAATGTGGAAAAGCCCATCGAACGGTTACGCATGGACGAGAGTTTGGACAATGCCACGCGTGATCAACGCATCGCCCAGTTGCGCGCTGAATGGCAACCGATACATGACCAAGTTGTAAAGAGCGGGGGTTTACATATCATCGGTACCGAGCGCCACGAATCGCGTCGTGTGGATAACCAATTGCGTGGCCGCGCGGGTCGTCAGGGTGACCCTGGCTCCAGCCGTTTTTATTTATCGCTGGAAGATCCGCTGTTGCGGATTTTTGCCTCTGACCGTGTAGCAGCCATTATGAACCGTTTCAAGCTGCCCGAAGGTGAGGCGATTGAGCATTCTTGGGTCACCCGTGCCATTGAGAACGCACAACGCAAGGTCGAAGCGCGCAATTTTGACATGCGCAAGCAAATTCTTGAATACGACGATGTTGCTAATGAACAACGTAAAGTCATCTACCAGCAGCGCAATGAATTGCTGGAGAGCACGGATATTTCCGAAACGATCGACGCAATGCGCGAAGGGGTAATGCATAACATCATTAGCGAATACATCGCACCGCAGAGTATGGAAGAGCAGTGGGATGTCCCGGGGCTGGAAAAGGCATTGGCTGCTGAATTTCAATTAACTCTACCGCTTGCACAATGGCTGGAAGAAAATAAACAGCTTGATGAAACTAGCTTGCGTGACCGTGTGGTGCAGGCTGCGCAACAGCAATATCAGGCCAAGGTGGAGCAAGTTGAAGCAGAAATGATGCACGGATATGAGCGCATCATCATGCTACAAAGCGTGGATACCCACTGGCGTGAGCACTTGGCGGCGCTGGATCATCTGCGTCAGGGCATCCATCTGCGTGGTTATGCGCAAAAAAATCCCAAGCAAGAATATAAGCGTGAAGCATTCGAGTTATTTTCCGGCATGCTTGAATCGATCAAAGCGTGATGTCACCCTAACGCTGATGAACGTACGCATCCGTAACGAACAGGATATTGAAGCGGTAGAAGCACCCCACGCTCCGGAAAATGTGCAGTATCACCATGCCGACTATGATGAGGCCGGAGCCGCTGAGGATGGGGAGGCAGAAAAAAAACCATTGGCACGCACTGACAAAAAAGCCGGACGTAATGATCCATGCCCGTGTGGCTCTGGTAAAAAATATAAGCACTGCCATGGCAAGTTAACTTGAGGTAATTATTTTTGTGGGAGATCACGATGACGACAGATGACTTGATTTTGCAGACCCTGCGTAATTCCACGCTAACTGAAGAGTTGCGGGATGCCGAGATTGAAGAATTGGCAAATATTATTACGGTGCACGAATACAAAGCGGGTGAATATCTCCTCCAGCCTGGTAACAGCACACTCAGAAATACACTGATGATCCTTGCTACAGGTGAAGTTGAGGCGACTGCCACTCTTGGCGGTGAGAAAGCCACCTTGCATCTGCTGCAGCCCGGTGATTTGGCTGGCATTATTACGTTTGTTGGTGGAAGTGCCGCGCAGATCAGCGCTACTGTGGTCGCCAAGACGAATAGTCAAGTACTATTACTAAACCGTTCCCGTCTAGAATCGTTCCTCAGCACAAACCCCGCTATCGTTTACTACGTAATGCGTGGCGTCGTGCGTCATGTGCACGGTATTGTGAGACGCATGAATATGCAATCCGTAGAAATGAGCAATTACATTTATCAACAAGGTGGACGTTATTAGCGATTAGTCTAAATGCTTTAATTGTGAAGCGCTCCCTTACGGTTTCGATATGTTTGTTCAGTTCGTTATATGGATGTCCGCGCCACCCTTCTACAGTTATTGCCTGAAAAATAATTGCTAAGCAGTCATCTATGAAATTATGAAATATATAGGTTAAAAGCATGCCAGTTAATCTGCAATCTCCTGTCTCAAGCGCTCTGCTGCCTGTCAAAGGCGTGCTGCTAGGCACTGCGGAAGCGAGCATCAAGAAGCCCGGGCGCAAGGATTTGCTACTCATGCACCTGACCGCGCAAGCCACGGTGGCTGGCGTATTCACGCAAAACCGTTTCTGCGCCGCGCCGGTTATTGTGGCGCGCGAACATCTGGTTGCGAACAAAAGCGTGCGTGCACTGGTGGTTAACACGGGCAACGCTAATGCCGGTACCGGTGAGCAGGGGCTGGCTGCGGCTCGAGCCACCTGTGCCGAAGTAGCCAATCTGCTGGACTGCGAGGCAGAGCAGGTGCTGCCGTTCTCCACCGGCGTGATCATGGAGGCGCTACCGCTGTCGCGGTTGATCTCAGGACTGCCAAACTGCGTAGCCGACCTACGCGAGGATAACTGGCTTAATGCCGCGCAGGCCATCATGACTACTGACATCGTTGCTAAAGCGGTGTCCAAACAAATTACACTCGATGGTGTAACTATCACGATTACCGGCATCGCTAAGGGATCCGGCATGATCCATCCCAACATGGCCACCATGCTCGGCTATATTGCTACCGATGCGGCAGTAGCGCAGCCTTTGTTGCAACAGTTGGTGACTCACGCCAGTGATGCGTCGTTCAATTGCATCACTGTGGATGGCGATACATCTACCAATGACGCACTGATGGTGATCGCCACCGGCATGAGCGGTGCGCAAGCTATCACAGATGTGAAAAGCACGGCATTCGCGCAATTGCAGGCGGCAGTCACGGATGTTGCCATATTGCTGGCGCAGGCCATCGTGCGTGATGGTGAGGGTGCGACCAAGTTTATCACTGTCCAAATTGAAGGGGGCAAGAGCGTGGCGGAGTGCAAGCAAATCGCCTATGCCGTGGCACGCTCCCCCTTGGTCAAGACTGCATTTTTCGCTTCTGATCCCAATCTTGGCCGCATCCTTGCTGCTATCGGTTATGCCGATGTGCAGGATCTCGATGTGCATCGTCTCAAGCTATATCTTGACGATGTGCTAGTAGCTGAGCATGGCGGACGCGCCGCCAGCTATATTGAGGAAGATGGTCAGCGCATCATGCAACAAAGCGACATTACCATTCGGGTCATGCTAGATCGCGGCACGGCAGTTGCCACAGTATGGACCTGCGATTTCTCTTATGACTATGTCAAAATCAACGCCAGTTACCGTAGCTGATCAAACTGTTTGACTGGTAGGGCACGCACGACTTGCCACCGCCGAGTGTGTAGGACAACGGCTATCTCGCTAAAACCAAAACGGCTTGATGGCCAAGTGATTCCCGCCTACTTCACCAACTCCATCAGCTTGCCGTAGCTGTCCACCACGTCGTATTTCACTTGATCGGAAGTGATTTTAGTAAAGAACTTGCGCGCACATTCGATTTTGCATTCCTCGATTTTCCGCAATTCCATGGATAACATGGTGCCCTTGGTCTCAGCAATAAAATAGATGTGTTTGACCGCACCTTCATGGAAAGCGATGGCCCAGTCTGGGTTGTAGTTGCCGACCGGAGTCGGTATAAAAAATCCCTTTGGCAGCTTGGCGTAAACAACCACCTCGGCACTGGTGTCTAGTTCCTTGACGAACTCGCGTTCAACATTGGAATCGGTAATCACATAGTCATAGATATGGCGCCAGGGGCAAGCCTGCCTTGCTGAAATCCTGCTTGCTTTGGCCTTGAGTAAAGATTTTGATGTCGTGGGTTTCGGCAATTGGGTCATAGACCAGATGTTCAATGATGACTGTTG
The DNA here is from genome assembly GCA_016721605.1 of Nitrosomonadales bacterium. GTDB lineage: Bacteria > Pseudomonadota > Gammaproteobacteria > Burkholderiales > Gallionellaceae > Nitrotoga. The sequence continues at coordinate 34,895 of JADKHS010000036.1, read as the reverse complement.
CTTTCTGTTCGTTGATTAACCGGCTCGCCTGCGCAATGAAGCTCTCCGGGTTGGTCTTGAACTGTGCAAATACGGCGACATTAACACCGCACAGAATGGATGCCACGGTAGCTCCGGTCAGCTGCACGGCCTCGGCTATTTTGCCCAGCAGGTCGTATTTCACGGCAGAATGGACCGAGTTGGTGTACCTGTCCGTCTCGGTCGCGGTCAGCTTGAAAGCCTCGCCCTGCTTCAGCCCATCATGGGTCAGCCTATCGGCCTGCTCACCACTATGTGTGTACTGCAATGGCGTGACGCGAAGCTCTGTCTCCAGCGCTTTGACACACTTGCCGATGAGCTCTGCGCTGTCGAATTGAACACCGTATGCAGCCTTGCGGTTGATGCGGTTCCACAATGCCTTAAACTCCTTCCTTTTGAAGTTTTCGTTTGGAAGATTGGGCTTCGCTCCACGATCATTTTCAGGAAGCAGCAATTGCACATCGCTAAAGACGCTGTCGATCAGTTGAAATACTTGCTCTGTGTAAGGCAGTAGCTCGGCGGGCAAATCGGCAAGCTTGCCTTCTGTTTTTGCATCGTGATAAGCCTGAGTGATTTTATCGCTATCGTCGGTGTAGTCGTTCTTCAGTAGATACTTGTAAATTTGTTTTGCTATTTGTGGAACCACCACCATATCGCCAGTGGCCGTTTTGAACACTTTGCCGGTGAAGTATTCTTCATTGGCAATGCGTGGCCGCTCGGAAAGCGAATCGCTGATGTCGCGCTGCAATGCGGTGACAAAATCCTTGAGCTCTCGCTGGTAACCACGGTTAGCACATTGATCTGGTGTACCGTCGCCGGGTTATCCATGCGGTCGCCGTCCTGGTTGACCGATATGCGCAAGCCACGGCCCACCTCCTGACGGCGAGAAATTGTGTTGTCGCTATGTTTAAGCGTGCAGATCACGAACACATTGGGGTTGTCCCACCCCTCGCGCAGCGCGGAGTGGGAGAAGATGAAGCGCACCGGCTCGGCTAGTGACAACAAACGCTCCTTGTTTTTCAAAATTAGGTCATAAGCATCCACATCATCCGTCTCGTTGGATTTTTTGCCCGTTTCTGGATCGACCAGGCGCTTAGTTTTCTTATCTATGGAAAATAGCCGTCATGTGTCTTACCGGCTGTTATTCCTTCAGGTAACGGTTATAAGGCGTGTCCTCTAGCGTTAGCACTTCATTGAGATGCTGGTTGTATTCCTCTTCAAATATCTGCGCATATTCACCCGGATTTTCACCGTTTTCATCGTAGCGCCGATATTTGGCGACCTCGTCGATAAAAAATAACGACAGCACCTTGATGCCTTGATGGAACAGCGCCTGTTCTTTTTCGAAGTGGGCTTTCACGGCTTCGCGAATCTGGATGCGCCGCAATGCTGCCTCGTTTATATCGCCCGTGGCTTCCCCTGCTTGAAGCTCAACGCCATTAGTGAAATACACGGTATCCGTGTGCGCATTGATGTCGGCAATGACAAAGCCCTTGTACTGATCTAGCCCTTGGGAAATATCGAAAAGGCTATCGTTTTTACCCAGTTTGCACACCACGCGCTTGATGCCATTATTTTGCTTAATTTCCAACTCGACACGGGCAATCGGCGGCTTGCTGGTGGAAATCTCAATGGACTCCAGGTACAGATAAGCATTCGTGCCGGTCAACCCCTTCACGGAAATACCGCGCACCGCGATCTTCTTCACCAACTTCTGGTTATAGGCATCCAGCGCATCGAGGCGGTTGATTTTATTGTGCGTGGTTTTATGGGTGGCAGAATACCGAAGAGCCATCAAGGCGTTGAATTCTTCCAGTGATTTTAAGGTTTTGCGTCCCTCCATTTTTTGTGGTTCATCAAGGATTAAAATCGGTCGATTTTTCTTGATAACGTCAATGGGGCGGCGGGACTGGAAATCATCCAACTCTTCATAAATGCGGCGGTTCTCAGCACCCCGAGCCGCAAAAGCCTGGACATTGATCACCATCACATTGATGCCAGCATCGGAAGAAAACTTTCAGATTGTGCAGCTGCTTGGAGTTGTAGATGAAGAAGCGGGCTCGTTTTTGTACTCTTCCAGAAAATGCTCGGCGGTAATCTCCAATGACTTGAACACGCCTTCACGGATTGCAATGCTGGGCACCACCACGATGAACTTGCTCCAGCCATAACGCTGGTTCAACTCGAACATCGTTTTGATGTAGCAATAAGTCTTGCCGGTGCCGGTTTCCATCTCAATATCAAGATTGATCGGGCAAACCTTGTTGCTGGCCAGTGCGGCGGAAAGCGGCAAGTTTTGGCGCCGCTGAACCTTGAGAAGGTTTTCCAGCAGCGCGGATTGCGTTAGCGCGATGTCCTCATTTTTAAAACCTTCCCCTTCGTTAAAGGATCGCTGCTGCGGCACACCCGCTTCCACGCGCCCTGGATCAATCTTGTACTTAAACAAAGAACCTGACGGTTGACCGGCAAAGCAATCCACGACCGAATCCACGGCGTTGGTTTGGTATTGCTGCTTTTTAAATTTTAATTTCATTCTGGCCAACAAAAATCTGTTTAAAAAACAAAGTAATGCATATATTTATTCTTGGCATTTATTCTTTTTATTCTTAATTTTTCTTACTTAGCACCCATTTGGGGACTTACGAGACCCAGTATTTTCAATGACTCCAGTTTGCCGCAAGCCAGTCAAAAGATTCCCGATCTTGATTACTTTTGCGCATCATCAAGTGCATCGCTAAGTTGACCCCACAGCAAGCTGTCTATTTCCTTGCGAGTTGCCGTTCCAGATTTATCCAAATAATCTGTTATCTGTTTCCGATAAAACGCATCATCCTGACCGCGAGTGCGAATGTAGTCAGCCAACGTCGCAGTGGCTATAGCAACCGCTGCCGATACATATAAATTAGGCTTGCGGCCTTCGATCAGTCCAGAATGGCGCAGGTGTTTCACCACTGCCTCATCCAACGGCAGCTTCTTCTGCACGGTCGAGCGCAAAAATTTCCTGCAATGACAAATCCGTTTTTGAATCAGCAAGCGGCTATAAGCCAGGTCAACAATGCTGCCGTGAATAGTCATCTTCACCACCGGTTCGCTCAAGTCATTCCGGCTCAAGTCATAGTCCGGCATCGGAAAATAGCGTAGCGCCTGGGTGTCTTGTTGCCAGTGTAATAGTCCGACGGCACACCCTCAAAGAACGCCCCTTCATTTTCAAAGATCAGCCGGTCGGATTGCTCCGTCACGATAATACGGCCATTGCGGGCATAATCCTGATGGGCAATGCAGTTATGTAGTGCTTCCAGAACAATCTTCTGGTCATATTTGGCCAGCTCAATCGCCAGCAATTGATCATCCGGCAGGATACGCAACTGGATGCTGCGTATCTTCTGCAAAGGCGGTTGTGTTCAGCAGGAATGGCGGGCCAAAGTGCTGGTAAGCACGCTCTGCGCCTTCCAGCTTCCATGTCATCTGTGCGGGGTGGGGAGACAGCAGGTGTGTAGACTCTTCCTTGCCCAGCAACAATAGCGTTGTGCGAGTAATCTGCCCGTCTTGCGTAAGCTTTGCGCGGTCAAGAAAAGTGCTATCCGACCAGCGCATCACCTCATCAGGCTCGAAGCGGTTGGCATATTTTCTGGCAAACGATTCGCGTGCTCTGCTCAGGGCGCTGGCATCCAAATGCGCCAGCGTAGCACCCTGCACCACCTGCGCCGACCAGTCCGTGGCACCCATTTGCCCGCGAATTTCATCCTGTTTGTCCAGCCCTAGGCTTGTCAGACTCTCGCCCGCACGGGAGTAGTAATGGCCCTTCCAACCAATTGGCATGCCCATGGGAGCGGCGGGTATCTCGAACAGCACAACGCGCCCTTGGGTAGCCTGCAACTCATGAATGTCACGACGAAAGGTTATGCTGGGTTCGGTCTCCGCCGCGATCTGCATTTTCAGGCTATGCAGGCGTTCATGGTCTTGGCGATAGTCGCTTCCCACAACCGAGCGGGTTTTATTATCCACACCGAACACCAGCCAGGCACGTTCTACGTTGCGCAAGTTGGCTTCGTTGGAAAGCGCCGAGAAATACTCACCAATTTTGTGGGTATCGTAGTCTTTCCCGGCCTGCTTAAATTCCACTACCTCGTTTTCCCAAGTAGCAATCAAGCTGGTCAACAACGACTGTAATGTGGCTTGATCCATCACCCGCTCCTTAGATGCTTTTCACTTCAGTGGTGGGCGAAATGAGCTTGAATATTTGCTCAATATTGATCTTCACGCTGTCGCTGCCGAAACCGGAGTCGCGGAACACTGCGCGCAAGGGGTGACGGACGGCGAGGGTTTTCACAAATTCCTCGTTAATGCCCGTCTCGAAGCAAGCTGCCAGCGCATTGCCGTCCACGAAGAATACTTGCTTACCGGCGATGGTTTTCGGTCGTAATGGGCAACGCCAAATCCACGCCCCAATCGAGCAAGACCTGGAACAACAAATCCTCGGGGTGCGGTCCTCGCGGATGTTGTCAACCTGCGCCAGCAAGTCACCTTGCTGCACCGCATCGGGGCGTAGTACACATCCTTCATGTTGGAGCTGTCAATTTTCAGGACGCGGAAACCGATGTCCAAGTCAGGCGCGGTGAGGGCATTTTCAGATTTTATTTTTTGTCCTGCGCGGCGAATGCGCTCTTTGCTCAACTCAGCAATATTTTTATACCCAGCTTTGAATGCTTCTCGTATCTCGTTACATGCCTCCGGCAACTGAACAAGCACAAACCTTCTTTTGCCACCATCATTCGCATTGAGAGCCATTATTGCGTGCGCAGTGGTTGCCGACCCAGCAAAAAAAATCCATAACAATTGAGTCTTTTTGATCCGACTTCGAAGTATCAGTCGTATTAAATCGACAGGTTTTGGATTTTCGAAGGTTGCGAGATTGCCGAATATTTCTGCGATTTCGCTTGAGGCGGAGGTGTTTAATGGAGCAAAGTCCCAGAGTGTTGTCCATGAAATCCCCCTCCTTTACTTGCGACAAAAACCGTTTCAGCTTTGGTCGCCTTTATCATCCTCTCCGAAATAAATTTCGTTGTTATTAAGTAACTCTTGTATCTTTTCTTTATTAAAACGCCAGTTTCCATTCGACGATGGTAATGCTCAACGCCTGTGCGAGGATTCTTAATCGGGTAATAAAGTGATGCTACATATCGCCCACCCTTTACATTCCCCATAAGATCGCCGGGAGTCCACGGCCCCTTTGGATGCTTGTCTGGATTTTTATAACGAGCAACCTGCTCAGGAGAGCGCTCTCTGAGGTTTATTCCTGAAATAGTCTCTTTTACATAGACAAGAATGTAATCGTGCTGGGCACCGATAACTCTGTCATTAGGCGGGGTGCTCCGTTTTTTCCAGATAATCTGGGCAGCAAAATTTTGTTCGCCGAAAACTTCGTCGCAAATTTACGTAAATTATCCACCTCACTATCATCAATCGAGATAAAAATAACTCCATCGGAATCTAGTAGTCGGTGCGCAAGTCTCAGTCGTGAATACATCATCGTTAGCCAGTCAGAATGGAAGCGCCCACTTGCCTCAGTATTGGCGACCATGCGATTCCCAATTTCGTCCTTCTGATTAGAGCGCTCTAAATAGGCTTCAGTCTCTTCAAAATCGTCCTCATAGATAAAATCATTCCCGTGTTATACGGCGGATCGATGTAAATCATCTTCACCTTGTTCAGGTAAGTCTCCTGCAGCAGCTTGAGCGCATCCAGATTGTCGCCCTCGATATACAGGTTCTGCGTGGTATCGAAATCTACGCTCTCCTCGGCAGGGGCGCAGGGTCTTGGCGATGGGGCGTTGGCGGTCAGCAGCGCCTCGCGCTTGCCCGGCCAATTGAGCTGATAGCGTTCCTGCGGGCCTTCGACGATGGCGGGGACAGTTCCTGGCGCAGTTGATCGAAGTCGATGGCGCGTTTTACCGTGCCGTCTTCATTCTTCGATTCGGTTACACAATTGGGAAACAACTCTGCCAGCTTGACTATGTTTTCCTGTGTAAGGTCGGGGCTGTGCAGTTTCATTTTTTTCATGGCGTTGTACTTTTTTTGATTTGTTTGCCTTTTTCTGTCAGGCGGTATTTCTGTGTTGGGCTTTTGGGTGAATCGGGTTGGGTCATTGCGATCACCTTGGCTGCCAGCGCAGGCAGCAGGTAAGCATCGCGAAAATGGTCTTCATGTTTAAGGCCTAAAGCGTTCTGAATTTCTGTCCGTTTCATCTCGCCAGACATGACTGCCAACATCCGGCGGACTTCCCCGGTTACTTCCCCGGTTACTTCCCCGGTTACTTCCCCGGTTACTTGCTGGATTAATTGTTGGTTACTTCTCCGGTCTCGCCGCCCACATGGGAAAAAGCCAGTTCCGGTTTACGCCAGATGGTGGTGACGAATCCATCCGTCAGCTTGAACTCCGGCTCTCGCAGGCCGTGTGCGGTGCAGCGTTCGATCATGTCGCCGATGCCGGTGCCCATGCGTTCGATGTATTTGGTGAGGTACAGGGGTTCAGCAATTAAGGGGTTAGCGGGGTAAGAGCCGTGCGGTTCGCATAGTGTCTTGAGCGTTAATGCGGGCGGTAAGTTGCCGGGGTTCCACACTTCCAGGCGGTCGGCAAAGAGCATCACTTGTACGCTGGCGTTGCTGGTGTAGTCACGGTGGGCGATGGCATTGACGATGGCTTCAGAGATAGCTTCGGGCGGTATCTCATAAGCGACGGGTGCTTGTGCGCTGAGTGCGCGGGTACCGATGGCAAGATTGATTTTGGACAGCACAAAATTCACCGCCTGATCCACTAGTTCAAACAGATTGCCCTTGCACACCTGATAAAACGGGATGGGTTTTTGCCGCTCGATGCCGTGAAAGTGGGCGCACTTTATTTCCGAGGAATAGATGAAGCGCTGAGGTTCTTTGGCAAAGAGCAATACGGCGGCGTTAGTTGGCGTGCCTTTATTGAGCAGCCGCAGGTGCGCTAGCACTTGTTCCGGGGTGGCGCTTTCATCAAGGGGGAATCCGCGCGATTGCCGTGCGCGTTTGAGAAACCAGGCAATTTTTTCTTCTGATAAATCAGCGATGGTGGTATCGGCGCAAGCGGAGGCATCAAAGGGGCCAAAGCGCAAAACACCCGTGGCTGAAAGATATTCGACCAGGCTGGCATAAATCCCACCGATCAATTCTGCTGCGGACGTAAAGCGGCGGTGCACAACCTGCGCCGATGCCTCGTCTATTAGGGGCGGCCATTTTGGGGTGGCGCACCACCGTGGCATCCCCTTCACAAAAATCAGCCGCTGTTTTGCAGTTCGCCGGCAAGCAGATATTCGCGGTGTGTGGGCGAGAGACCTTTTTCGTCTTCCGGGCCGTATTCCTGCCCGAAGAGCCCGATATAGACATCCGCCCGTTCTACCTCGCCCAAATAAATATTCCATGCTTCAGCGCCGGATGCAGGAACATTCTCGAACATGAAAACATTGCAAAAACGGCGCAGAGCGCGTCGCCCCGGAGATAATCGGCAAGCAATGCCTCTCGGCGGCAAACTCTTTGAACGCTGCTGATAAAAATTCGGATCATCGCATCAACACTTCCAACCCCTGCTTAAGGCTGCGTAGCTTGGCATTGATCTCCACCTTGCGGTTGAATTGTTTTTCTTTGCCCAACCGACTGGCGATTTTTTCTACCTCGCGCTGTTTGCTGCGCACTTGCTCCGCGCGCGACCCGTTCAGCCAGGGTTTCTCCGGCGCGCGCAGACAGTGGTATCAGGCCGTGCAGCAATTGTTCATAGAGGCCTGCCAGATTCAACGCCACGGGCAATGGCGTGCGCGGCGCATCGGCGGGTAGCCAGGGCGAGGCAAAGTAATCGCTGATGACCCATTTACTGCTATCGGCTTCGTTCGGGCGTTTGTAGCTTGCCACGACCTGAATCCGTCCATCCACATTCAACTCGTAGATTATCGGCGACGGTACCGCCAAATCTATGCAGCGCAATACATCATGGTGTAACTCGGGTGTTTTGAGTGTGATTGAGAATACCTTGATTTCGTCAACCGCCACCGTCTCAGGCAGATTGATGGTTCTGGTCGCCAGAATCTGCTGCCAGACAATTTTATCGATCTGTTGCACAAACAGCGCTTTCAATGCAGCCGATGGTTTGGCGTGTTCGTACAATTTATTTTCGGCAACACCTGTCCATAAGCCGTCTGCGCCGGATATGCAAACAGCACGCCGCTCATTTTGATTCCTGAATCACAAGAAAGGCAATGAGTTCGAAATCGTCAAGGCCAACAATGGTATTGACCAGTGCGCTTGTCTTGCCGCTACTAAACAGGCTATCCAGATCATTATCTTTTTTGACTTCGACCATGGATCGGATGGCCTGGGCGAGCAGGTCGGAATACACGCCCATGTTGCGCCCGTCGTCGGTAGCTTGGTTGAACAGGCTGCACACTTCCGGTAGTGGCTGGCTTTGGCCTTTGCAGGCGCTACGCACCAGATCGAGCAGGCGTTTGGCTTCAGTGTGGTCGGCAATGACCTCACCGTTTTGCCCGATATAGATCAGGTAATAAGGGTGCAGGCGGTTGTGCTGATTGATATTGACGCCATTATTGCGGTTGCGCAGCGTGAACATCACGCCCGGCGGCAAGCCCCGCGCCGGATCGGCTGGCACCACGGCATTCATGCCCGTGGGCACGTTGGCCAGGTCGCCATTGGCTTTGATGTAATTCAACAAATCCATGCGGAAGTCATTGAGGCCAAGGTCGGTAATGGATACGCCAGTTTTGAGATCTTCCATTTCGATCACCTCTTCTTGCAGGCGGCGCAATTGTTCCTTGCGGTAGGAAATATCGTTGGATTGGGTGTTAAGCACGTTGTCGTCGGCGGTCGCGGTCACGTCGGCGATAACCATGCGATTTTCGACGCGTTCCTTGAGGTTGATGTATTCGTCTAGGGTAATGTCCGGCCAGTAGTTCACCAACTGGATGCTGGCGTTTTGTGAGCCGATGCGGTCTATACGCCCGAAGCGCTGGATGATGCGCACCGGGTTCCAGTGAATGTCGTAGTTGATGAGGTAATCGCAATCCTGCAGGTTCTGGCCTTCTGAAATACAGTCCGTGCCAATGAGGATGTCGATCTCTCTCGATTCATCGGGAAGGGTGAGCGCCTTCTCTTTAGACCGTGGCGAAAAGAGTGTCAGCAGCGATTGAAAGTCGTAGCCCTGCCGGGTATCAGATTTGAGTGTGGATATCGGGCCATCGCTACCCGTGACTTTGCCGGTATGGATTTGGTGGGACTGCCACAAGCTTTCCGCCAGGTGTTCGTAGAGATAACTGGCGGTGTCGGCGAAGGCGGTGAAGATCAACACCTTCCTGTTGCCCGGATTGATCGGCGAAGCCAACTTGCTATTGATCTGGGTTTTAAGGTGCTGAAGCTTGGCATCATCAGCCGGTGTGATCTTGAACATTTCGGTGAGGAGTGCGTCGATCACCACAAAATCGGCTGATAAATCGTGTTTCCACGAAGGCAAGTCCATATCGGATAAATTGATCTGCACCTTGCCGCCGATTTTGTCGTCGTCAATGCCTGGAATTTCGTCGTCATCCGGCTCGGCATTTTCAAAGGCGACAGCGGCATCGACAAAGGTGGCATCTTTTCCGGTCTGCTCGAACACCCTGATTTTCTCAAGCGTGGCCGAATGATTGTCTTTCAATTTTTGCAGGGTTAGCCGGAAAGATTGGACTGAACTTTCAAGGCGTTTGAGCAGATTGATCGTCATCAACGCCTGGAGGCTGCGCTCACGGTCGGCCTGCTTTAACTTGCCTCTACCGCCTTCAACTTGGGTATCGTAAAGCGCTTCGTATTTGGCTAGTCGGCTGGACAATATGTAGCTGACTGGCGCATACACGGACAGCTTCAGCATCGAAAGTTGGTTGAAAATTTCGTTGAATCCGATAACATCAGTGCGATGTGCGAGTTGGCAATGAAATGACAGCGGCTTGAGTCGCTGTGGGAATTTGCCAATGTCCTGGGTATCGTAAAAAGTCTCGATGTGCTTGCGGGATCGGGCAATGGTCACGCTATCAAGCAATTCGAAGAAGTCGAAGTCCAGCGCACTTAATATCGCATTAGCTGTTCTTTCTTCTGGCGGAAGTGTTGACCATTTATTGAAGGTTGTTTGTGCGCGCCAAAATTTCGTCAATGTCTTTCTGTGTCCGCAATTTCTTGTTTAGGCTATCCGAATCACCTTCATAGGCAAGAGCCAGCTGGTTGCGCAGGTCATTAAAGCGGTTGTTGACCGGGGTAGCCGAGAGCATCAGGACTTTGGTTTTTACACCTGCTTGATGACTGCATTCATCAGCTTTTGATAACGGGTCTCGCGGTCTTTGAAGGCATCGTTGTTGCGGAAGTTATGCGATTCGTCGATGACGACCAGATCGTAATTCCCCAGTTAATTCGATTCAGCGGTGTGCCAAATGATTCGCCACTGGTGCGCTGTAAGTCGGTATGGCAAAGCACGTCATAATTAAAACGGTCTTTGGCAAAAATGTTGGTGGTGAGATTGTGGTTGTAATTCAACCAATTGTCAGCCAGTTTCTTGGGGCAGAGAACCAGAACTGAACGGTTGCGCAGCTCGTAATATTTAATCACTGCCAGCGCTGAAAAAGTTTTTCCAAGACCAACACTGTCCGCCAAAATACAGCCGTTGAACGTCTCCAGCTTGTTGATAATGCCTGTAGCCGCATCTCTCTGGAAGTTGAATAGCTTCTGCCAGATCAGGCTATCCTGATAGCCGGTGCGGTCATTGGGCAAGTCGTCTTCATTCAGGTCTTCCAGGAATTCGTTGAAAATGTTGTAGAGCATCAGGAAGTAGATGCGCTCCGGGGAATTTTCCTGATACACCGAAGCGATGTGGTCGCAGATTATGGATGTAACATCTTCCAGTTTTTCCTGATCGCTCCATATTTGATCGAAGAGGTTCAGAAAAACCCCGGTGTGGACTGGCTCGTCAAAATTATTGACGATGTTCGATACCGCATCTCCACGCTGATAACCAAGATCGACGGTGGTGAATCCGTGGAGCGGCATATAAATGGACGTTGCATCCGCTGTTTGAATACAGGCGAATTGTTGCATTGGCGCTGTGCCACGGTTAGAACGAAAGCTGGCCTTGCGACGAATCCAGTCAGCACATTCCTTGGCAATCGCGCGCTGGGTGAGTTTGTTCTTGAGCTGAATTTCAAACTCGCTACCGTAAAATCTGCGTTCGCGTTCAAGCTTGGGAATATGGTACTGACGATGTTCTTTGTTGAGCTTGTCGGTGGCTTCGCCAGGAACAAAGGTGGGTGATGTAAATATGAACTCCAGCGACTCGATGCGTTCTAGCTCCAACTTCAACGCTTCATAGGCATAAATCGAGAAACACGAGGCTGCTATCTTGAGCTTTGAACCGGGCTTGAGGGTCTGTTTAAGGTTGTCCCCAAGCAGGTTGTTGATGTTGTCGATTATTTCCATATTAAGTTAAAACATGCCGCCTTTTTTGGATCCAGTTCGATAAGAAAAAGCAGCATGGCTGTTACGATGGTAGCCATGTTTATCCATCAAACGGCGATTGTAATGCGAATATGCAGTGATGTACTGTAATGTCCAGCATAATCCTAAGGAAACACTGAATTATTCCAGCACTAGTTGGAATAATTTGTGAATCTGGGAGAGTGTCACTGAACTAATTTTAAGGTAGAGCAAGTAATGCAAGCGAGTTTTTCTGAACTGGAATACGCAACCAAGAAGAAACAGACCCGCCGGGATCGGTTTTTAAATGAAATCGAAAAGGATAAAAACTAACTTTCTTCCAACAAAAATTTTGCCAGTAACTCAATCGTCAAAACTGATCGCCCGATAAGCAACGTCCACCACCACTAACTCTTCTACTCCGTCAGGGATATGCAACATAACCACATCGTCAGCGCGCGCCTTTAATAGCGCTCGGGCTAACGGTGATATCCAGCTAATCAATCCACGCCCGGCATCAGCTTCATCCACGCCGACTATGCTGTAGGTATGCTCTACGCCGTCCTGCCTGCACACTGTAACTGTCGCCCCAAAGAATACTTGATCGCACGATTCCCGCTGCACCGGATCCACCACTGCGGCGTTTTCCAGACGCTTGGAAAGAAAGCGGATGCGCCGGTCAATTTCACGCAAACGCTTTTTACCGTAAATGTAATCGCCATTTTCCGAGCGATCGCCATTGGACGCGGCCCAGGTAATCGTTTGCACCAACACCGGGCGTTCCACTTTCCATAGCTGATCAAGTTCGTCTTTGAGACGCTGATAGCCAACGGGGGTGATGTAGTTTTTGACTCCTGGCGGAAGCGGTGATGCTGACTGACCTTCTTCCTCGTCAGCACTTTCGTCTGTTTCCTTAGTAAAAGCTTTGCTCATGATCGCCCGCCTTTTTGAATAATCTCCGTAACTTTATAGGCAGCTCCAACTAAATACCCTGTCTTATGCATGGTCTAACCTTGCAGTCGGATACGGTGATCACGTAAACGCTAAAAAATTACGCAACCCTATAACCTTAACATCAAGGCAGCGCGAAAAGCAGCGGAAATGTTCACGAACTGACAGATCGGCAAACTTTACCAATAGCCGTGTCCAATAGCCCCAGGCGCAAGCATGGCTCATCAATCACTCCTGCTTGCGCCTTATAGCTAAACAAGCGGCCAATACCATCAAAAATACCATCACAATCATCAACCGCCCAGACAACGTCGGAATGGCTTGCAAGGATCCGGGAATCACGGTGGCGGTAAACGACGCAGTCGACGCCATATTGGCAGCGCCATACCTGTCCAGATTACACACAGACCACTGCCCTGTACATGCACCCGTCCATCCGGTAAATGTGCTGCCTGCATCTGGCATGGCGGTACAAGTGGCGGATCCACCCGCAGAAACAGGCGACGGCGCGCAACGCTGCCCCCGGACCAGCCGGCACCACGTAAACCCAACCGGGCACCGAACCTGGCGACATTATTCCAATTACAGGTCAGATGACTGCTGCCGCGCATGCACCCGTCCATCCGAAAAATAATACCCAGACTTGGCGTGGCGGTACCCCCTGACCCACGAGAACAGAAGAGGCACCACCCTGCCCCCGGTACCAGCCGTAGCAACCACGGTATAACTCAACAACGCAAACGTGGCTACCGAACTCTGGTTAGCTGTGACATTATTCAAATTACAGGTCAAATTAGTACTTGCTGCCGCGCATGCACCCGTCCATCCGGTAAAATAATACCCAGTACTTGGCGTGGCGGTACATACACTGCTTGACCCACTAAGAACAGAAGATGGCACGCAATTGGCTGCCCCCGGTACCAGCCGTAGCAACCACGGTATAACTCAACAACGCAAACTGGCTACCGAACTCTGGTTAGCTGTGACATTATTTAAATTACAGGTCGATTAGTACTTGCTGCCGCGCATGCACCCGTCCATCGGTAAAATAATACCCCGTACTTGGCGTGGCGGTACTTACACCTTGACCCACTAGAACAGAAGATGGCGAACAGGCAGCACTACCAACCCCTCCCGGCGATGCCGTTGCATCAGCGGTGTAATAAACAGCACTGTTGGTCCAACTAACCGAACGGGTTGTTTCGTCGTATGACGTAACGATTCCGCCCAATTCAGAAATCACATTTGCATGATTCATCACATCCGGGTTCGACGGACCAGAGAAAGCAACGCCAATGACAATATCCGGGTAAACCGCTGAAAAAATAACGCCGCTGGTCAAATCATCTGCCCGTGTACAAATTAATGTTGCCAGGCTGCACGTCCAGCCCGTACCCGTGATTGATGTGGCAGACACCTAATGGCAATACATCCCGAACTGAAATCACACCCTAATGATACATCCTGAAATGAAATCACACCCAGACTTGCGGAAGATTCACTCTTTGTAACTGTAAGCGTGTACGTACCATTGGGGCTGGCTGACGTATACGATGCGGCATCAGCCACCTTAGCAATCGTCAAAAAAGTGGGGGGTGCAACAACACTAGCTTGATTATTAGAAGCAACCGGATCATTACTAGCTGAAGTGACGGATGCCGTATTTTGATACCCGGTTGTAACCGTGGGATCTGCTGGCGCCAGCACCTGGGTTACGATCGACAAAATCGTCACGGGAACAGCTGATACCGCCACGTCAGATGTAGCAGTACAGGAATACGTCGCGCCCACATTCGAAAGCGTCCATCCACTCGCACAGCTCGCGCCCGTGAACGAATAACCTGCAGGGAGCGTGTCACTGACCACCACACCGGTGCCGACATTCGGCCCCAGATTGAGAACGCCCACGTTAAACGTTATTGAATCGCCAATCTTGAGCGGCGAAGTAAAGCTTGCCGTCTTCACCAACGCCAGATCAGATTGCGCTACAGGGACGTACCGTCGCACAATTATTGGTGGCATTCGGATCGGTTTGGGTGGCGGCTACGCATGCCTGGTTAACGTAATTTGTTTGATTGTTTACCGTTTGAACACTAAATGTGTACGAAATCGACGAACCTGCCGGCAAGCTGGCAATTGTCCAAACCAGCGACTCGTCTGGATCGGTTTTATCCCAAACCAGCGTTGTACCCGCCGGTGCCGCAGACTGCGAATTTTTGATGTGATATCCATCAGGAACGTTATCTGTAACGACCACATCAGTGGCACCAATACTGCCGGTATTGGTCACCGTGAGCGTAAATTCACCATTACCTGGAGAACTCAAAACCGCCGATTTGGCCATGGCAAAATCTACTTCAGCAGGCGGCGGGTTGTTCGTAAAATTAAAGTGATCGCCGCACTCTGATCAGAGTTGTAGTGATAGCTGCTGCCCGAAAAATCGTACAGTAACGCGTTGATACTCACCCCCGTTGGTGCCAGTGCAGCCGCCCCAGTTTTAATTTCCACCACATAGGTTACCGTGGTACTTCCGCCATATTTGCCGCCACCTAGGCATTCACGATAGGCAGGATCAACCACATCCGTGGGATCATTGACCCACTGACAGCCATCCGCGTAAATCTTGCTACCCGCTAACAAATCTGTCCCGGCGACGGCGGTATATGTGGACTTAACGCTCTTAACAATAAAAAGATCGGACCTGAAATTCAAGAACTGCTCGAATTGCTCATAACCTTGGGTTGCGGTGTGGCCCACCAATTTGACTTCGTAGGTTTGTCCCTCGTTCACGCTGACGCTTCCTGAGCCGGTCACTGAAACATTATTGACCAAAATGTCGTCAATGGCATTTCTGTTCTGCGAAACCAGCCGCTCGACGTATATCTCCCGGGGGGTTGGTGTTGAGGCAAGCACAGCATTGACTCCGTCGATGACATCAATGTGATACCTTGCCGCCTGTGTATAGGCCGCTGCATCACGTGTAACCGTCACCTCATGGAATATATCCTGGCAAGTACCCGCGACCAGATTAGCGATGTGAAGATACTCCGCCGAAGTACGGGTGATATAAGCGCTAGTTGAATCCCAGACATAACGCGCCTTAAGCCCGCTCAGCAAGGTACTGCCGGTATTACAAACGCGCACACCCACAGGAACATATTCGGATCAATGCTGACGTTATTGCTATCCAGTCCGACCACATTCCAGGTAACCGGTGTAACGCTGACCTGTGCGTAAGCACTAAAAGCGGTAACCATTGTCATCGCTGCCAATATCACCGCTCTCAGGCAACGCCAGAATGGCTTAACAATAATCAACCCCATCGTTTAACCCCACCTTTCTTTAAATTCGATAAATTCACGCTTGCAAATGTTAGTCTAATTAATTAACTAATCTAATTAATGATAAATATCAATTAACTATATAATTAATGTACTATTTAATAGCCGACTCTAATAATGGACATGTTAGCTTTACCAAATGAATCAAAATAGCGACATACTCGAAGAACACAAACTAAGCGCAGCTGAAACTTATTCAACCGATATCCTAACTAACGATGTACGAATATTTAAAGTTATCCCAAGATTTTTTAGAAGCTTCCTTGGAAGTACTTAATAAATTCAACAACCACTAGGAGAATTACCATGATTTCACGCGTTACAAGTGCTTTTGTTTTTGCAACTCTCGTTACTACCAGCAATGTTCACGCACAGGTTCGCACCGTCAGGGACATCCCGACCGCACTGGCAGTAGAGGCCGTTGCCGCCGCCGTCGCTGACTGCTCTTCGAAGGGCTATAACGTCAGCGGTGCTGTGGTCGACCGTGCTGGACAGCTCAAGGCGTTACAACGTGCAGACAATGCAGGCCCGCATTCTATCGATACCAGCCGCAGGAAAGCTTACACCGCGCTTACGATCAAAAATTCGACCGCGCGGCTAATGGAAAATACGCAAAAAAATCCTGCAGCCGCTAATCTTGTCTTCATAAATGATTTCATTGCCTTGGGTGGCGGGGTACCCATTCAAGTGGAAGGCGACACAATTGGTGCCATTGGCATCGGTGGTGCACCTGGCGGCCATCTCGATGAGCAATGCGCAGAAGCAGGAATCGCTAAAATCAAAGACCGCTTGAAGTGAGAAACGCCGCCAACTTTGACACCACCCAGCAACACACCGCTCGAAAAGCAGCGTAGCGCAAAGCATTCGGAGAGGTTCCCGGAGATATTTATGGGCTTTTGGCGAACCTAGCCTCATAAATACGCGCCGTTACAAGGAGCCAGTGAAAACTGGCCCTTGAATGTGTCAAAATCGGGCGCTAACGTAACGACGATGCCACTTAAGGACAACACACTTTCCTTTTGCAACCATCATCTATCCACTATTGCTACCTGCCTTTGCTGATGCTTGAGATCCGCTCCGGCGTCTTGGCCGCCGCCGCGCTGAGTTCAGGCAACGTCCGTCCAGTGCCAAAAAGCCATGATAGGCTAGCCTTTTTCAAACCTCATTACCCCACCTAAGCAATGAATCTTAATGGTGTCTTTAGCGGCGAAGCGACCTTCCAAAAGCTGTTTGGCAAGCGGATTTTCCAGTTGTGACTGAATGGCACGTTTGAGCGGGCGGGCGCCATAAGTAGGATCGAAACCGGCAGTGGCGATTTCCGCCAGAGCGGCATCGGTAATCTCCAGTTTCATATCCATTGCAGCCAGGCGACTCTCCAAATAGCCTAATTGAATACGTGCGATAGCCTTGATGTTCTTTTCATCCAGTGCATGGAACACCACCACTTCGTCTATGCGGTTGATGAATTCAGGACGGAAATAATTCTTTACCTCACCCATCACAGCCAGTTTTATAACCTGGTAGTCATCGCCTGATAGCTGCTGGATCATTTGACTGCCCAGGTTCGAGGTCATTACAACCACTGTATTCTTGAAATCTACGGTACGCCCCTGTCCGTCTGTCATGCGGCCATCATCCAATACTTGCAGAAGCACGTTGAACACATCCGGGTGCGCTTTCTCCACTTCGTCCAACAATATGACGGAATAGGGTTTGCGTCGTACAGCCTCGGTAAGCCCGCCGCCCTCTTCGTAGCCAACATAGCCTGGCGGCGCACCGATCAGTCGCGACACGGAATGCTTTTCCATATACTCACTCATGTCGATGCGGATGAGATGATCTTCTGAATCGAACAAAAATCCAGCCAACGCCTTGCATAATTCGGTCTTACCGACTCCAGTGGGACCTAAAAACAGGAAGGATCCGTAGGGACGGTTAGGATCCCCAAGTCCAGAACGCGAACGGCGGATTGCGTCCGACACCAAGCGTACGGCCTCGTCTTGTCCGACCACGCGTTCGTGCAACTTGGTTTCCATCTGCAACAGTTTGTCACGCTCGCCTTGCATCATTTTGGAAACCGGAATACCGGTGGCACGACTCACTACTTCTGCGATTTCTTCCGCACCCACGTGCGTGCGCAGCAGCCGATTTTGAGGTTTGGCTGCCTCTGCCTGATTCGCCTCTTTTAATTTCGCTTCGAGTTGCGGGAGTTTGCCATATTGCAACTCGGCCACTTTGTCCAATTTGCCTTCGCGTTGCACCCGGATAATTTCGGCACGTACGCGTTCGATTTCTTCCTTTACCTGTGCTGTGCCATGAGCCGAGCCTTTCTCCGCTTTCCATATCTCTTCCAAGTCGGCATATTCACGTAACAGCTTCTCAATCTCGTCTTCGATAAGCTGCATGCGTTTTTTCGATGCTTCGTCCTTTTCCTTCTTCACTGCTTCGCGTTCAATTTTCAACTGAATCAGCCGCCGGTCAAGTTTGTCCATCACTTCCGGTTTGGAGTCAATTTCCATCTTGATACGGGCGGCGGCTTCGTCTATCAGATCAATGGCTTTGTCCGGCAAAAAACGGTCGGTAATATAGCGGTGCGACAATTCTGCCGCGGCCACGATGGCCGGATCAGTAATCTCCACACCATGGTGCAGTTCATATTTTCCTGCAAACCACGCAAGATAGCGATGGTCGCTTCCACTGTAGGTTCATCTACCAGCACCTTTTGGAAACGACGCTCTAACGCACCATCTTTCTCGATGTATTTGCGGTATTCATCCAATGTGGTCGCACCGATGCAATGCAACTCGCCGCGTGCTAATGCTGGCTTTAGCATATTGCCTGCATCCATTGCGCCTTCAGCTTTACCTGCGCCGACCATGGTGTGCAGTTCATCAATAAATACGATGTTGCGGCCTTCTTCCATGGCTACTTCCTTTAGCACAGATTTCAGGCGTTCTTCGAATTCGCCGCGATATTTCGCACCGGCCAGTAACGCCGCCATATCAAGCGACAACACGCGCTTACCCTTCAGGGATTCCGGTACTTCTTCATTGACAATACGCTGCGCTAAGCCTTCCACGATAGCGGTCTTACCTACGCCCGGTTCACCAATCAAAACCGGGTTATTTTTGGTGCGGCGTTGCAGAACCTGAATAGCGCGACGGATCTCATCGTCACGTCCAATCACTGGATCCAACTTGCCTTGACGGGCACGCTCAGTAAGATCCAGAGTGTATTTCTTCAACGCTTCGCGCTGACCCTCCGCTTCCTGGCTTCCCACATTTTGTCCGCCACGGACCGCGTTGATCGCTTGCTCCAAAGCCGCGCGGACTAGACCGTGCTGTTTCAATAGACGCCCGCACTCACCTTTATCTTCGGTTAGCGCTAATAAAAACATTTCCGAGGCAATAAATTGGTCGCCACGATTTTGCGCTTGCTTATCAGTGATATTAAACAAATTAGCGAGATCACGCCCAACCTGCACCTCGCCGCCATGTCCTTCTACCTTGGTCAGGCGTCCCACACTTTGCGTCAACGCTTCTTTCAAGGGAGCAACATTCCCACCTGCACGCGCAAGCAGTGAGGCCGCGCCACTATCGGCATCGTTGAGCAATGCCAGCAGTAAATGCTGCGGTTCAATGAATTGATTGTCGCTGCCCACAGCTAAACTCTGGGCATCAGACAGCGCCTGTTGCAGCTTAGTCGTAAACTTGTCGAATCTCATAATGGCTCCTTAGAAAATTATTAGTTGATAGATGGGGCAGATGGTTGAAATTTCAAGTATCCCAAAACCATATTCGATCAAATTAATACAAACTCAGTTACTCAAGGTTACCTATTGCAAAGGGGCTGTATTGATAAAGCATGCCCCGTCAATTTCTACACCCATCTTTACAATCGATCTGATCTCGCTTCACCTTGACTGGGCAATCCTCTTTAGTCTAAAATATTTTTCGTTTTTCCATGAGTCCGGTACGGAAAGCTTGCCGTGAACGGGCGAATGCTGGCGGCTCTTGGGTCAACCGACAGCTCGTGTGCATGGCATCTTGCTGAATGACTACAACATTGTGCAGGCCATGGCCACAAGGAGAAACAATCAATGGATAACTTCCAGATATATGAGTTTACGCCGTTATGGCTGACCGTAGACCGCATTGGTCCATTTCAGATACAACCCGAAGAAATAAACTTCACCGACAATAATAACGAGTCTTGCAATTTCTTTATGCTCCATTCAAAAAATGGACGAGGCAAGACAACGATATTGGAATTAATTTCAGCCTTAATGGGGATGACTGGCTTTAGCAAGCCTCAGGATTTAGCCGCAGCCCATAATCGCCGCTTCGACACACCGTTTAACCTGGAAAACCTGGATCGCGGCCCGGGACGGGCACAATTGGATTTTCGTATTCACTACAGTGAAGATGGCCATGAACAAGTTGCTGTATTGTCCCTGCTTGCTGGCCAGCTAGAGGCGGAAAGTAACTTGCGTCAGTGGGACGAAGAAGCACTGGGCAAAGTAGGGGCGCAACAATGGCATCGTTTTGGCTTCTGCCGCAATGCAGCAGAAACCTGGTCGACAATTGGCCTGCATGACAAATGGATTACAAACTTTATTTCAGGTGTTGATGCAGCCACAGGTGAAAAAATTGGTGGCTTTGAAGAAAGCATACTGGATTGGCCCACAGTCATTTATTTCTCGGCCTATCGTGATATAGCGCCAGTTAATCCAGATCAGCACCGCGCCATTGTTCCCCCTCTGAACTGGAATTACGCTCCTTCGCACTCTTTTGGCACAGAAAGCGGCGATTGGCGTGACTCACTCGATAACCTACTGGTTTGGCTGAAGTGGCTTGATGACGGACGTTTTGATCGCGCTGTAAAATTGGTTAATGAGCGAGTTTTTTCTAATACTTGTACCGCAATCAAGGATGTTCGCAAAGATCCACATGAGGTTGAAGTCGTGCGCAATGAAAATTTGCACCGACTCGACACACTCAGCAACGGGGAAAAAAGTCTGGTGCAATTGTTTGTGCGCCTCGGCGCATATATGACGCGCAACACAATTTTGCTGATTGACGAACCTGAGGCACATCTACACGAAGATTGGCAACAACGACTTCTTACCCAGCTTAAAAAAATGGCACAGGAACAGTTTCCTGGTTTGACGATTATTTTGGCTACCCATTCATCAACAATGATGGCTGCTTTTGCCTTAGAGCGGGAAGAAGATAATATGCGGAAAGGCTGCAATTTAGCCGACACTACGGCCGTAAAAGCAAATTTCCCCCGGCCCAAGGAGAGAATATTCAGCAGGCCCAGCGAACGCTAATTGGTTTAACGCTAGTTCAATCGTAGCCGCAGGTAGAAAGCTGTCAAGTTACTACATTCCTACAGGATTGATTAACTCAAGGCTTTTTGGATCAAAATCAAGCCGAACCCGCATGGAACCATATTAATTTTAAATTAAATCTATTAAAATTTTAGCGGCGCATTGAATCGAAAAAATCAGCGTTGTTCTTAGTCGCTTTAATTTTATCCAGTAGAAATTCCATTGATTCCAATTCATCCATCGGATAGAGTAGTTTGCGCAGCACCCAAATTTTGGACAAAAGGTCTGATTTAATCAGCAACTCTTCTCTACGTGTACCGGAACGATTAATGTTAATGGCCGGATAGATGCGTTTCTCTGCCATACGCCGGTCAAGATGAATTTCCATATTACCGGTTCCCTTAAATTCTTCGTAAATCACATCGTCCATACGGGAACCGGTATCCACTAACGCCGTAGCGATAATGGTAAGTGAGCCGCCTTCTTCAACATTACGGGCCGCTCCGAAAAAACGTTTAGGACGCTGCAGGGCATTAGCATCAACGCCGCCAGTAAGCACTTTGCCGGAAGACGGTACAACAGTGTTGTAGGCACGCGCCAGCCGAGTGATGGAATCCAAAAGAATGACCACATCCTTTTTATGTTCAACTAGACGCTTGGCTTTTTCCAGCACCATTTCAGCGACCTGAACGTGACGTGTGGCAGGCTCGTCAAAGGTAGAAGCAACCACCTCACCGCGCACGCTACGGCTCATTTCGGTAACTTCTTCGGGACGTTCGTCGATCAATAGGACAATCAGATGTGCATCCGGGTTGTTTGCCGCGATGGAATGGGCGATATGCTGCAACATCACGGTCTTGCCAGATTTTGGCGAGGCTACCAGCAACCCGCGCTGGCCTTTACCAATGGGAGCGACAATATCAATAATGCGACCAGTAACGTTTTCCTCGGCACGGATGTCCCGCTCCAGTGCCATTTGCTTAGTTGGGAACAGCGGCGTCAGGTTTTCGAACAGTATCTTGTTCTTCGTATTTTCCGGAGCCTCAGAATTAACCTTGTCTACCTTTACTAAAGCGACGTAACGCTCCCCTTCTTTGGGAGTGCGGATCTCGCCTTCAATCGAGTCCCCGGTATGTAAGTTGAAACGACGGATCTGGCTTGGACTAACGTAAATATCATCCGGTCCCGCCAAGTAAGAAATATCTGGCGAACGCAGAAAGCCAAATCCGTCGGGTAATACTTCCAGCGTACCTTCGCCGAAAATACTCTCACCTTTTTTTGCCTGATTTTTAAGCAGGGCGAAAATCAGGTCTTGCTTACGCATGCGATTGGCATTGTCGATCTGGTTTGTTGTTGCTATGCTCACCAGTTCGGTGATGTGTTTGGTCTTGAGGTCAGATAAATGCATATAAAAATGGATGGGTGATATTACGAAGTTTAGGGAGCCTGCTTAGGGAGGTATTACCGTTTGCGCGAGGATGCCGCGTGCATGACATGAACTGCCTTGAGTATTAGGATTTGTGAGTATTATGCAACAGGAGCTAACGAAACAAAAAAACCATAATTTTAGTTTAGATGATTTAAATATGGCTGTCAATAAATGCGGTGAGCTGCGATTTAGATAGTGCGCCAACTTTGGTTGCTTCGATATTTCCGTTCTTGAACAGCATCAGCGTGGGAATGCCACGGACACCATATTTCTGTGGAGTTTGCTGGTTTTCATCCACATTCATTTTTGCTACGGTCATACGCCCAGCATATTCCTTGGCAATCTCTTCCAAAATCGGAGCGATACTACGGCATGGGCCGCACCATTCTGCCCAATAATCTACCAGTACTGGTAGGGGTGCCTGTAGTACATCAGCGGCAAAGGTTGGATCAGTAACATAATGGATATGCTCACTCATGATGAATCTCGCTTTATAATTAGAGGTTAACGATACAATTGATTTATGTGAAGCTGAGTGAAGGCGCGCTACAGAAGTTAGGGATGCATCCTAACTAAAAAAAGGCAAAATGTGAAGTGTTTGCATATGTTTTGTGCATGTTTATCCGTATACATGCCCTATCGTTTTGCATCCAAACGATGCAGGATGCCTCATGCCCCCGCTTCAGTTCAACTGTGCTGCGTATGTTAACGAAGGAATCTATGCGCTAAACGAACAGTGTCTTACCCATATTTACGGGTGGAGCTTCCAGAAGTAAAATTAAAAGTTAGCCGGACACTCTTGATCAAAATTAAATATAATGGAATGTTGTTTCTAATTATTTAAATAGCACAGAATAAGAAGTGCGGATCTACATTACTTAACTTTTAGGAGCATGATCATGAAAACCGTTACCCCCATGCCGCTGGCGGATGCAGTAGCTGAGCTAGGCGACCTAAATGGACAAACGCAGGCCCGGTATGTAATTTCAACGGATGGCAATGAAGTCACTGACAGCGTTACTGGCCTGATCTGGCGGCGCTGCGCGGAAGGCATGAAGATCACGGCCAATGGTTATAGTGGAACCGCAACCGCTTATAGTTCGGATCAGGCTCAGAGCTGGGCTAAAAACGAAGCCTTAACCAGTGGTAAACCTTGGCGTCTCCCCAGTTTAAAGGAACTGTCAAGCATTGTAGATTCCAGCCGCTGTAACCCGGCGATTGATACGGACGCATTTCCAGGAACGCCAGGGTCTCCTTTTTGGTCAGCGCCGCCCGCGGCTGACGAGCCTGCTTACGCTTGGGGAGTTAATTTCGATTATGGCTACGTGGACTATGGCTCAGAGCATAACAGTGCTGGTTACCGGGTACGCTTGGTACGCTCCGGTGAATAATTGCGCACTTGGTAATTGGGCATTCAGGTCAGCCAACAACACTATCGGATCCCATCCCGTGCGCACTGTGTGTCCGAAGCTTCATTTCACCGGTGCTTGTAATCTTGGAGTTCTATTCGATCATGATTTTTAAACCGTAATAATTTTCTCCAATACAGGCACCATGTCTTGATGCCAATCTGGCAGAATCAAACCAAACGTTTTCCGCAGCTTCCCACTATCAAGCCTGGAATTGGACGGACGTGGTGCAGGTAACGGATAGTTAATGCTGGGAATTGCTTCAATTGCACTCGATTTTAACCGTAAGTCAATTCCTATTTTTTCAGCATAATCAATTACATATTTGGCATAGTCGTACCAAGTTGTTTCACCGGCAGCAACCAAATGATAGATGCCATAAGAAAAACTTTCTCGATTTACTTCATTCCAATATCGGACAATAACCTGGGCGGTAACATCCGCAATTAAATGCGCTGACGTCGGAGCACCATACTGATCAGCTATTACATTAAGCGATTCCCGCTCTTTAGCAAGCCTAAGAATTGTTTTGGCGAAATTTCCACCGTGCGCACCAAATACCCAACTGGTACGGAATATCAAATTGCGGCAACCAACCGCGGCAATTCCATTCTCGCCCGCCAGTTTGCTTGCACCGTAAACTGATTGCGGGTTTGGGATATCGTCCTCTACATACCATCCGGCCTGCATACCATCAAATACATAATCAGTCGAATAATGTATGAGCAGTGCGTCTATAGCGGCTGCCTCTTCTGCGAGCGCACTGGGTACAGCGGCATTAATTAGGTAAGCAGCCTGTGGTTCGCTCTCGGCCTTATCTACTGCGGTGTAAGCCGAAGCATTCACAATAATATCGGGGCGTAGCTGACGCACAATTTCTCTTACTTGCGATAAACTAGCCAAATCGCAATCTTGTCGGCCAAAGGCATGCACCAAGCCCAACGGCGACAATGCCCTTTGCAACTCGAAGCCAACTTGGCCATTCTTGCCAAATAGCAAAATAACTGGTTTCTGTAATATCATCACTAGCCCTAGCTATGCACAAAATTTATGAAATATTAGATTACCTCCGCCAAAAATGCGGAGTAAAGATAATCAGGACGGTCACTATTTCCAAGCGCCCAATTAACATGGCCACGGTACATACCCAAGTTTGAAAATCACTCAAGACCCCGTAGTTGCTTGCCGGACCCAATATCCCCAAACCAGGGCCAGCATTGTTTATACAAGCAATTATCCCTGAGAAAGCGGATACGAAATCCAATCCACTGATCACCAACGCAAAGGTCAGTACGACTACGCTCATGAAATAAAGAAAGATAAAACCCAATACCGAAAGCACGATATTGTCTGGCACCACGCGGCTGCCAATTTTTAATGGACTTATTGCGGCCGGGTGCAACAGTTTGAGAAACGAATACTCTGCCTGCTTAATTAAAATCAACGTGCGAATCATTTTAATACCGCCTCCAGTAGAACCGGAACTGGCGGAAATACAACTCAAAAACAGCATCCACAACGGCGCAAACATGGGCCAGCCGTTAAAATCCACACTGGCGAAGCCACAGTCGGTCGCAATCGAGACCAGATTAAAACTTGCGTGCCTTAGCGCCGTCCAGAAACTCGGGTAAATCCGATGCCACCATAGAAATATACCGATGCCTAAGCAGCTCATCAATATCAATATTATGGTGGCAAGAGCCTCGGTGTCACGCAAATATAGTTTCAAGCTCTTTGCGCGCCATACCAGAAAGTGCGTCGCGAAATTCATTGCTGCCAGCAGCATAAATACGATCAGCACAAATTCGATAACAGCAGAGTTAAAGTATCCTACACTAGCGTCATGCGTGGAAAACCCACCCAACCCCATCGTGGAAAACGCATGGCATATAGCATCCAGCCAGGACATCCCTGCCACGTTTAGCGATATGGTGCAAACCACGGTAATACAAAGATATACCAGCCATAAATTGCGTGCGGTTTCAGTAATACGCGGGGTGAGGGTGGAATCCTTCATCGGGCCGGGTGTTTCCGCCTTATACAACTGGCGGCCACCGACGCCAAGCAAAGGTAAAATTGCCACCGCAAGCACGATAATACCCATGCCACCCAACCAGACCAATTCGTGTCGCCACAGGTTAATGGCAGGTGGCAAAGTGTCCAGCCCGGCCAACACAGTCGCGCCCGTGGTTGTCATGCCAGACATCGTTTCAAAGTAAGCGTCGGTGAACGACAGGCCGTTGGCCACTAGCAATAACGGCAGCGTGGCAAAAGCAGGCATCGCCGTCCACATCATCACTACCAGAAAATAGCCATGGCGAATGGACAGCTCGCCTTTGTTGCGACGTGTAAGCATCCACATCAAGCAACCCGCCGCAAATGTCATTACCATCGCCAGAACAAAATCTATCAATGTGCCATCTTGATAAATCAGCGATGTACCAATAGGGAATATATACGTTACGCTAAACACGATTAACATCATGCCAAGTGCGTGAACAACTGTTAACAAACGCTGCATTAAAAGAATCCTATGTCGACCTGAAACAATTTCTCGACCTTGCTAATCATCTTTTTGTTGATCACGAATACGATGACATGGTCGTCCGCCTCAATCACCGTGTCGTGGTGCCCCATGATTACCTGCTCACCACGCACTATCGTGCCGATAGTCGCGCCTTTAGGCAATTCAATTTCATCAATGCGCCGCCCTACAACTTTAGACGACTGCCGCTCGCCATGTACCACCATCTCCAGCGCTTCTGCTGCTCCGCGCCTAAGCGCATGCACCACTGCCACATCGCCTTGGCGCACGTAGGCGAGCAATGAGCCTATCGTTACGTGGGCCGGTGATAATGCAATATCTATCTTGCCACCCTGCACTAAATCAACATACGAACTACGATTGATCAATGAAAGTACTTTGCGTGCCCCTCCTTTTTAGCTAGCAGCGCAGACATGATATTGTTCTCGTCATCATTCGTCAGGGAACAAAACACATCCACATCAGCTATGTGTTCGGACGCCAGCAGGTTTTCATCGGTTCCATCGCCACAAAGTACCAACGTATGGGTCAGTTCGGCTGACAGTCGCTCACATGCTTTTTTGTTGTGCTCTATAAGCTTAACTTGATAATCGCGCTCCAGCGCTCGCGCCAGCCTATATCCTATATTGCCACCACCTACAATCATCACTCGTTTGGCTGGCTTATCCATGTGGCGCCACTCTTTCAACACAGTACGGATATTTTCAGTTGCGGCAATAAAAAAAACCTCGTCACCCGCCTTGAATACCGTACTGGCTTCAGGAGCAATTGGCCTGTCTTGACGGAAAATTGCCGCAACGCGAGTATCAACATGGGGCATATGCGTGCGTAGGTAACGCAATTCCCGTCCGACCAGAGGGCCTCCCTCAAACGCCTTGACCGCCACTAGGGACACCTTGCCACTAGCGAATTCCAGCACTTGCAGGGCCTCTGGAAACTCAATTAATTTATTGATGTAGTCAGTGAGTATCTGTTCCGGGCAAATGGAAAAATCGACACAAAAATTATCGGTACTAAATATTTCAGGATGTTCCAGATAATTCGCAGCGCGAATGCGGGCAATTTTAGTCGGCGTGTTATATAGGCTGGCGGCAAGTTTGCAGGCCACCATATTAACCTCATCGCTTTGCGTAACAGCTAGCAACATATCAACATCTGCAATACCCGCCTGCTCCAATACAGAAGGATGGGAAGCATTTCCCACTAGGGTGCGTAGATCAAAACGGTCTTGCAGCAAGCGTAATTTTTCCACGTCAGTATCAACCACGGTGATATCGTTGTTTTCTCCAACCAAACTCTCCGCTACTGTTGAACCAACCTGTCCTGCCCCGAGTATCAATATCTGCACGTCAACTGCCTTTCATAATGTTCAACGTCATTGCAACCGCTTAACGAGTCTGGCCGTGTGCGCCAACCGGCACAAAACCGACAGGTCAATACGGCTTAAATTGGGCTGGTTACTTAAAAACGCGGCATCTATTGTTTGCATGTACATAGTTCAGCCACAAAACAGGGAAAAATTATAGGCATCAACCCACAAAACGGTGCTCAATTCAATAAAGACGAATCCAGGCTTATGCTTCGCTTTTCCATTTAATAGAACAACCCATGCTAGCGATCTGCTCTAGTGGCCCCTTGCCAGTTTGCGCTATTTGCACCATGGCATTAAACAAATCACGCGGTACATCCGGCACCGCTTCCTTGCGTGAGGCATCCAGCCGACCACGGTATTGCAATTCCAATTGGGCATTAAAGCCAAAAAAATCTGGCGTGCAAACTGCTCCATAATTCTTCGCAACTTGCTGTGTCTCGTCCCACACATAGGGAAATGGATAGCCATATTGCTGAGCTATTTTTTGCATATTTTCGAATGAGTCTTCCTCATATTCCGCAGAGTCATTCGACATGATGGCGATGCTGTTAATGCCATGTTGCAGCAGCTCGCGGGTATCCCGCACAATGCGGTCACGGATGGATTTTACATAGGGACAATGGTTGCAAATAAACATAACCAGCAGTCCATGCTTGCCACATGTATTTTTCGGGGTGTAGCGCTTTCCATCCACACCACACAAGTTAAATTCGTGCGCCTTCCATCCAAAATCGCAAACTGGCGGCTGTAAACTTACCATCAAATCTCTCCTTGATAACGGTCATCGGGGGTATTTTCAAACCCCAAGTAAAACGCAATGCGATGCTTAAAAGTGTCCGGCATCCACAACTACGCTGATCATTTTAACTTAGGTAACTATAAAAATAGGCGGGATCCAGTTTCCACACAACAAGCCTTAGATAGACCTATTTGCGGCCCAATCCAATTGATTAAATAGCCGAATCTTCGCCGCTGATTAGGTACTGACGCTAACCATCCCCGTCTGCTCTACACATAGCGTGTGCACTCAATCAAATCGACCGAGCGCACTTAAGTTTACCGATAGTTTGAGCTGGTCTGGGTCGCCGTTAAATAATAGTCGAGCTGTGACGACTGTGTCGGTTTGCCCGTGTGGACCTGACTGTTGGATTAACTGCAACGAGAGGCTGGATCCATAGCTGCGTTGTTACTGGTTGCGTGTAATTATTTCACCCTCAAGAATAGCTATCTCCGTTGGGGTTGGAAATAAATTACGATAGATAGCGTACATTGAGCTGATCATCACTGGCAGTAAAAGAAGCCAGCCTAGCATCATTGGCATGGTGGCGAATATCATAAAAAGTAACATCATCGCGCCATACAACGATAGCGGAAGGATGTTACGCAGACAAGCTCGTAGGCTGGTTTTCAGTGCGTCCACAGGCGACATTTTGTCAAAAATCACCAACATCGGGGCAAACTGCATTGACATTAGCAACATGCTGAACAATACCATGCCCAACATCAGTGCTATGCCCGCGCCTACAGTGGCTTGTACTAGAATTTCCGGGTTATCCACCGGCTTGCCGCTCATCAGGATACTTACCAGGGTAGCGCCGCCAGTGAGCATCATCACACCTAATATCAGCATTTGGCTAACCAAGCTGATACCGCCTAATGTGACCAGTTGCGAAGTATTGTTGTGGAATCCAGCGAACAAATGCGGCAGCTCCAGTTCTTCATCATGTTCCAGCGCACGGCAGCCAACCATGTAGCCAGCGAGCAGGATCGGGAATAGCAGGGTAGCTAACGGGTCGCCGATTACCGGGATGGTGGAAATGCCGAGCAATCCGGTTACCCCGACTGTCGCTAAAACCACCCACAGCACCGGACTTTTTTTGAACAACCAGTATCCCTGCTTTATCCACAGCCAGCCATTGGCAATATTGACTTTTCGCGCCTCCATGTTTGCCTCGTTATAGCAAAATAACATTGCTGTTCGCGGTGATGTGCCGCTGCAGAATGTATTTAAATTGATCTGGGTTATGTGCGTGTATTAGCTCATTTTCACGTGGCAAGTGCATATCGTACAGGCGTGATAGCCAGAAACGCAGTGCTACTGCACGTAAGGCAATTGGCCAAGCAGCCTGCTCTTCTTTTTGTAATGGCCGCACCGCATGGTAGGCCTGTAGCAGGGCTTGAGTGCGCGCCTCATCCAGAGTGCTGTCTGCGCCCATGCACCAGTCGTTCACGGTAATGGCCACATCGTATAAAAGACTGTCGTTACAAGCAAAATAGAAATCGATCAGGCCGCCGATGCGCGCACCATCAAGCAAGACGTTGTCGCGGAATAGGTCGGCATGGATCACGCCTTGTGGTAGCGCAGCAAGTGTGTGCTTCCCGTGGAATGCAACCTCGCTTTCCAGTAACGCCAAGTCCTGCGGTGATAGAAACGGTGTAACTTGTTGCGCAGCACGTGCACGCCAAATTGCATCATGTGAGTTAGGCATGGTTTCCGCAAAGTCCCGTGCCGCATTGTGCAATCGGCCCAGCATTTCACCTATAGCGGCACAGTGGATCACCTCTGGGTGTATCAATGACTTGCCTGATAAACGGCTGACAATGCACGCGGGCTTGCCATTTAGTTCGCTCAAGAATTGATTGTGCCGATTGGCCACCGGGCTGGGGCAAGGAATGGCGTGGCGGGCCAAATGGGACATCAGATTGAGGTAGGACGGCAGTTCGCTGGTCGCAAGTTTTTCGAACAGCGTCAGCACGAAGCGGCCATTGCTGGTAGTAACAAAGTAGTTGGTGTTCTCGATGCCCGAGGCAATACCTTGCAATTCCAGTAATTGGCCTAACGAATAATTTTCTAGCCAAGAGATAAGTTCTGGCTCGGTGACACGGGTAAAAACTGCCATATTTCGGAACTCGTATCAGAATCTGTGGATAACCCAGCGAGGTGGACGAAAACCTGAATCCAGATTTTGATAATGTGAAAATTTGCCATCGCCAACGTCATCCACCAAATAATAGGGGGGTCCAACTTTCGGAGTAATTTTGATCATATAAAGCTTTCCGCCAGCGCGGTATTCTTCCACGGTCTGTTCAGCCTGCTTGGTGACGGTAACTTCCTGACCCAGGGCAGCGTCTTGCGTGCTGTCATCAACAGGCAATTGGGGCGACTGGAGTGGCAACGGCAATAAATTAGAATCGTGGGCGTTCACATCAAGGGGCGGCGGCGGTGGCAATGGTTGCAGGCCGGGCAGCAGCTGTGCGGCAGAGGCGGTGCTGAGCAGGCCGCTCAGGAATAAGGTGGTAATCAGGCGCATCATATTCCCCCGGAGATTTTTCATGGCCGCATTCTAGCCGATAAGCAAGGAAAAGACTGCTTTAAACGTCCCACTCTTTGTGCTTGTTCCAACATTTTTGCTTTCCATCACAGGTTCAACTGCATTTCACGCTCAGCCTCGGAAAGCTCAAAGCCGCGGGTCTCATAATGGTTGAAAATGGCACTGACGACTTCTTCTGAATTATCAATCACCTGAATCAAATCCATGTCCTGCGGACTGATCATGCCTTCGGTGAGCAATGATTGTCGGAACCAGTCCAGCATACCGCGCCAAAATTCACTTCCCACCAGAATGATGGGAATGCGACGTGTCTTGCCGGTTTGCACCAAAGTGAGTGCTTCCATCAGTTCGTCCAGCGTACCAAAGCCGCCAGGCATGACCACATAGGCACTGGCAAATTTAACGAACATGACCTTGCGCACGAAAAAGTGCTGGAAAGTCTGGCTGATATTTTGGTAGGGATTATTATGCTGTTCGTGCGGTAATTGGATGTTGAGTCCTACGCTGGGTGATTTGCCATAGAATGCGCCTTTGTTGGCCGCTTCCATAACACCGGGCCCTCCGCCCGAAATAACGGAAAACCCCGCATCGGATAGCAGCCGCGCAATTTCTTCGGCTTTTTTGTAATATGGATGATTCGGCTTGGTGCGTGCGCTGCCGAAAATGCTGACGGCTGGCTGGATGATATTCAGTCGGTCAGTGGCAGAGACGAATTCTGACATAATGCCGAACACACGCCATGCCTCTTTTGAATTCCACACTTCCGGCAATTTTGAAGAAGGCAGTTTGGACTGATTGCTCATGATTGAAGAACCCTTTTACAAAAAATGAAAACATTGCTGCTGGTTGATGGCTCGTCTTATCTTTATCGCGCATTCCATGCCATGCCTGACTTGCGCAGCCCGCATGGTGAGCCAACCGGAGCCATCTACGGTGTGCTTAACATGTTACGCCGCTTGCGCGCTGATTACCCGGCGGATTATAGCGCCTGCGTATTCGACGCTAAAGGCAAAACCTTTCGTGATGACTTATATGCCGACTACAAAGCGCATCGCCTTGCCATGCCAGAGCCCCTTGCCGCGCAAATTGCACCACTGCATCAGCTTATCGCCGCCTCCGGCTGGAATATCCTGACGATAGCCGGAGTGGAAGCGGACGATGTGATTGGTACGCTGGCACAACAGGCAACAGTGGGGGGAGCACGCTGCATTATCTCCACTGGCGACAAAGACCTGACGCAACTGGTAAACAGCCAAGTGCAACTGGTTAACACCATGAGCAATGAAACGCTGGACGAAGCGGGTGTGCTGGCTAAATTCGGTTTGCCGCCGGAACGCATCGTCGATTACCTTACACTGACCGGCGACACGGTAGATAACGTGCCGGGTGTGCCCAAGGTAGGCCCCAAGACAGCTGTCAAATGGTTAACGCAATATGGCACGTTGGATAACTTAATGGCCCATGCACACGAAATTTCCGGAGTGGTGGGGGACAACCTACGCAACGCGCTGGACTGGTTGCCACAAGGCCGCATACTAATTACCGTAAAGTGCGATGTTGAATTGCCCGTACACTTTGATGAGCTGGTAGCGCCACCACAGGACAACGCGCAACTTCGCAGCCTGTTTGAACGTTGTGGTTTCAAAAGTTGGCTACGCGAACTTTCTCATGCCGCGCCTTCGCCCTCAGCAAAACAAGTTGGAGAAGAGGATGGGATGCGGCAAGCCAGCATGTTTGCTGAAGAAGCGCCTGTGCCTACCCCGGTGCATTACGAAACGATCTTAACGGAAACGCAACTCGACACCTGGCTGGAAAAAATCATGCAGGCCGAATTGGTGAGCATAAACACCGAGACCACCGAACTGGACATGATGGGCGCGCAACTGGTGGGCATCTCATTTGCCATCCAACCCCATCACGCAGCCTATCTGCCACTGGCGTACCACTACCCTGGGGCACCCGATCAACTCAGCCGTGAACATGCGCTATTAAAACTCAAGCCGTGGCTGGAAAGCGCACAACACAAAAAACTGGGGCACGATCTCAAATATGACCAACACATCTTTGCCAACCATGCTATTCAGCTTGCGGGCATCGCCGAGGACACACTGCTGCAATCTTACGTGCTGGAAAGCCAAGCCGCATGACTTGGATAGCCTTGCGCTGCGCCATCTCGGCGTGAAGACCGCAAGCTATGCCGAAATCGTGGGCAAGGGCGCCAAACAAATCTGCTTCGATCAAGTGGACTTGGCAACCGCTACACATTACGCAGCAGAAAACGCCGACATCATTCTGCAACTGCACCAAGCACTCATTGCGCAGATCAAGATGCAAGGCAGACTGGATGCGGTGTACCGCGATATAGAACTACCGGCACGGCAAGTGCTCTACATCATGGAGCGCAATGGCGTCTTGATAGACAGCGCCAAGCTGGCGGGACAAAGCCGCGAACTGGGCGAAAAACTCATTAATATTGAAGCGCAGGCATACACGGCGGCGGGGCAGCCATTTAACCTCAACTCGCCCAAGCAAATCCAGGAAATCCTGTTTGATAAACTCGGCCTGCCGGTTAAGAAAAACGCCCAGCGGCACGCCCTCCACTGACGAAGAGGTATTGCAGGAACTGGCGCTGGATTACCCGCTTCCCAAACTCCTGCTCGAATATCGTGGCATGGCAAAACTTAAATCCACTTACACCGACAAGCTGCCGCAAATGGTGAACCGCGAAACCGGGCGCGTGCATACCAGCTACTCGCAGGCTGTGGCAGTGACAGGACGATTGGCTTCCAGCGATCCCAACTTGCAGAATATCCCAGTGCGCACAGTGGAAGGGCGCCGCATTCGCGAAGCGTTCATCGCACCGCCTGGTAGCCGCATCGTCTCTGCCGACTATTCGCAAATCGAATTGCGCATCATGGCACACCTGTCCGGTGACCAGGGCTTGCTCAGGGCATTCGCGAATGCCGAGGACATCCATCGCGCCACTGCGGCAGAAGTTTTTTCCACCCCGCTGGATGCGGTGAGTAATGAGCAACGCCGCTATGCCAAGGTCATCAACTTCGGCCTTATCTACGGCATGTCCGCATTTGGCCTGGCTTCACAACTCAATATCGAGCGTAGTGCCGCGCAACAATATATAGATCTCTATTTCATGCGCTACCCCGGCGTAGCCGACTACATGCAGCGCACGCGCCAGCAGGCTAAGCAGCAAGGGTACGTGGAAACAGTGTTCGGCCGCAGATTGTGGCTGCCAGAAATTAACGGTGGCAACGGCATGCGCCGCCAAGCTGCCGAACGCGCCGCCATTAATGCCCCCATGCAGGGCACCGCAGCAGATTTAATCAAGCTGGCAATGGCCGCCGTGCAAAATTGGATAGAGCGCGAACAATTGCATACGCGACTTATCATGCAAGTCCATGATGAACTGGTGCTCGAAGTGCCGGAGAATGAATTGGCGCTAGTAAACGAAAATCTGCCTGGGCTGATGTGCCATGTGGCCGAGCTGAAGGTGCCTACGAAGTTGGACTGGGTGAAGGCGAGAATTGGGAAGCGGCGCATTAAACAAACTCGCTGTTGCCTGGCATGGGCTTCTAAAAATTTTCACTTGTTTGCTATTCTGGTAAATACCTGATCACCTGCAAGCGATGT
>JADKHS010000035.1 GCA_016721605.1 Nitrosomonadales bacterium | reverse complement strand
CCCAATGGCAAGTACGGATGCGGGACTCCGAAAGTTGGAACATTGCAGCGGGGCGGGATGTATTGAACTGGGGGGCGGCGCAATTTCGTTCGCCGGCCAGTCCATTTTATTTTGATGGCGGACGCAGCAATCCGATACGCGCGTTGATTGGCATGGATGTGCTCAAGGTTACATGGACACCCAACATGCAATACAGCGTAAATCTGGTGCGCATTGTCCGTTCGGGTGACAGCAATATACAGACGGATCAATGGCGTAATAGTTGGCTGGCGAAATTTGATCGGCGCGGTGAAAATTGGTCGGCAGGTGCAGTTGCGGTTAAAACGCCGCACACGTCGACTTTTTATGGCGTGTATGCGCAACAAACATTGAACGATGCGCTGATGATATACGGTGAACTCGGCTCATCCGTACCGCCTTTCGCATTGCAATTATCGGCAGATATTTCCCAACCATTCATTGTGCAAATGCCCGCCCCGCGTAACAACACGATTTTAATGGGTGCTGCTTATACTTTTGAGAATGGCAACGCATTGAATGCAGAATATCTGCGTGAAGGCAAGTACAATGCAGAGGAACAGCGTGCTTATTTTCAACGTGCGGCCATACAGTCTGCAATGGCGTTGGGCTTGCTCCCCGTTTGATGGGGCGCGACTATCTGCATCTGGTGTTGCTAAGTAATCAGATGGAAAGTGCCAGTTCTTGGCGTTTGATGTGGACGCATAGCATGACTGACAACGGTAACATGCTGGCCGGTTATGGTGAAAAAGCATTGACGATTACGGTTTAGTGCATTTGCACTCGGTGTGTGGAGCCCCGGCAATGCACGGCAAGGAATTTTCTGCACTGTTTGGACGTAATGTCACATTAGGTTTGAAGGTTGCACTACCCTGACGCACAACACATAATTCATTATGAAAAAAATTTGGTTTGGCCTTCTTGCCACTTTTGCTTATTGCACCGCCATTGCCGGGCTGTTGACCTTGTTGTCGCCCAAAGACGGGTTCTGGCATGAATTTATTTTTGCGCAGAGTATCGGTTTCTCCATCTCAATCATTAACGCGTTGGCATTATCATGGATGCCTCGCGGCAAGCGGTGTTATGTGACACTGAGTGTGACGCTGCCCGTCAGTATTGTGGTGGGTGTAGCGGTGGCTATTGGGTTAACAGGATCTGGTGATGAAGCTTACCCTAATGTTTGGCAGCCATTGTTGATTGGATTATTTTTCGGCATTATCGCCAGCATTACTTTTGTTTTGTTTGAGCGCATCGGACAGCTGAATCTGGAAGTAAAGCAACGCCAGCTGAGCCAGATTGAAAGTGCGAAGCGTGAAATGGAAGCGCAATTGAAAATGCTGCAAGCCCAAATCGAGCCTCACTTTTTATTTAATACCTTGGCGAATGTGGGTAGTCTAATTGACAGTGATCCACCGCAATCGAAAAAATTATTGGGACGGCTGAATGATTGGTTGCGTGTAGCGTTGGCACGCACCCGTGGTGATCATGGCACCCTGGGTGATGAGCTGGATATGTTGGAAAACTATTTGCAGATTTTGAAAATTCGTTTTGGCGAACGTTTGCGCTGGACGATGGATGTGCCTGATGATATTCGTAGATTGGCCTTTCCGCCGATGTTATTGCAACCACTTGTTGAAAATGCGGTACGTCACGGTATTGAGCTGAAGATTGGTGGCGGTGAGATTGTGATTCGGGTTGTTAGAAAAAATACCGGTTTGTGTGTTGAAGTTAGCGACAGCGGTATGGGATTGTCTGGTGATGTCGGTGTTGGTGGGGCTGGATTGGCAAATGTGCGTGCGCGTTTGACGGCACTATTTGGTGAGGCGGGCAGATTAACGCTGGAGAATAACGCCGGAATTGGCGCGACTGCTACGTTGGAGTTGCCGCGATCAGCAAATATTTAGTCATTGAGCCTTGTGTTTACTATTTATCGGGAAAGAGCTAACCCGGTTTTCTTCTGGTATCAGGGCGTGGGATTTTGATGGGAAATTCGTTATGAAAGCCATTATCGCCGATGACGAAATACATCTGGCTGAAGATTTACGTCGCCGTTTGAATAAGCTTATGGCCTGACTTACAAATTACTTCAGTTGTACATGACGGTGTAGCTGCTGCAATTGCGCTGGCAGAAATAAAGCCCGACATCGCTTTTCTTGATATTTCTATGCCAGGCCAAAGCGGTTTAAACGCAGCGTGTTCAGCAACGGATGATTGTCGCGTGGTGTTTGTCACGGCTTATGACGATCATGCGGTGCAGGCATTTGAACAAGCGGCAGTGGATTATTTGTTAAAGCCAGTTTCAGATGAACGTCTGGCGCGCTGTGTGGAACGCTTGCAACAGCGCAGTAAAGCTGAACCAGATGCTTTACTGGCGCGTTTGCAAAAACTGTTGGCGGCGGCTCCTCCCGAAAAAATTCAATCGCTGCGTTGGTTACGTGTACAGGTCGGACAGTCGGTGCGCATGGTGGCGGTTGAAGAAGTATGTTATTTTCAGTCCGCCGACAAATACACCACCGTGCTAACACGCGATGCCGAGTTGTTATTGCGTACTCCACTCAAGGAATTGATCGAGCAACTTGATGCAGAGCAATTTTGGCAAGTGCATCGCGGCACGGTAGTGAACGCACGGCAAATCGTTTCAGCGCATTATGATCTGCTGGGTAAGGTCTCGCTTACCTTGCACGACAGGCTTGAGAAAATTGCAGTTAGTAAGAAATTCTCACACCTGTTCAAGCAGATGTAAGCCCAGCTAAAGTACTAGTCAAATACTTGTTGAATTAGGTTGTGGAATAATTCGAACATTAGGGTTCTTCCAGAATTTTACATGCCAAAGAAAATTCAGCTTGTTGTTGCCCATATTACGACACTCTCGATTGCCATGTTTTTTCTTCCACAATTATTTAAGGAAGGACTGGTATCTCACTTGGCTTTCAACCAACGGGGGGGATGGAGGGTGTGGCCACGCCTCCTACCCGATATTATTGATGCCAAATAAATAATGCACCCACGAGTCCTTTTTTTCCTCTTGCTATGCACCATTCCGCTGAGTTTAGGCTTTGGTCTGATGAGCGGTTCGTTGCCACTTACGCCGATTGAGGTGTGGTACGCCTTGTTGGGCAATAACGAGGACACCGCATCAGAGGTGTTGTGGCAATTGCGCTTGCCGCGTGTACTGGCGGCATTTGTCTGTGGCGGGCTGCTGGCTTTGTCCGGTGTGCTGTTGCAGGCGCTGTTGCGCAATCCGCTGGCAGATCCTTATATTCTCGGTATTTCCGGCGGCGCGGCGGTGGGTGCGCTGGCCGCCATGTTGCTTGGCGCGGGTTTGGCTACCACGCAATTATCTTCGTTTACGGGTGCATTGCTGGCTATAGTCGCGGTATTTGGCTTGGGTTTTCGACACGGCGAACGAAACATCTACCGCCTGCTGCTTACCGGCGTGGTGCTTTCTGCCGGTTGCGGCGCGTTGATCAGCTTGCTGCTGACCTTGGCGCAGGGTGAGCAGGTGAAGGGCATGTTGTTCTGCTGATGGGGATTTATCGCATCCGCAAGGCTTGCTTTTTGCCTGGTTCGTGCTGCTGGCAGTGGGTTGTGCGTCACGGTGTTGTCCGGTGGGCTGGATGTGCTGGCGGGCGGACTGGACAAAGCGGCGGCACTGGGGTGGCGGTTGGTCGCTGGCAGGCAGGATTGTATTGCGCCGCTGCCGTGCTTACTGTGACGGCGCTGCAACTTGGCGGTAGCATCGGTTTCGTCGGTTTGATGATACCGCATGCCATTCGTCTCCTGGTGTCAGCGCACCGCTGGCTCATTCCATCATCGATATTGTTGGGTGGCAGCTTTTTGGTGCTGGCCGATACTTTGGCACGTATGGTGTGGTCGCCGCTGCAATTGCCCGTGGGTATATTCACCGCGCTGCTGGGCGTGCCAGTATTGTTGTGGTTATTGAGTCGGCGGAGCTGATGCAAGCATTTAACAATCCGGTTTTGGAAGCACATAAACTTACGGTAGCAATAGGCGGCAAGATAATATGCCGCGAGCTTGATATGATGATTCGTCCAGGCGAATGTTGGGGTGTGTTAGGGCAGAACGGGGTAGGTAAGACCACCTTGTTGCGCACGATGGCTGGTTTGCATACGCCACAGGTTGGTATGGTAAGTTGGAATGGGGTGGCACTGGCCGCCCATGCTAGGCGCAGCCTCGCGCAGCATGTTGGGGTGTTGCTGCAAAGTGAAGGCGGTGAATTTGGGGTAGCGTGCAGGAATATGTATTGCTGAGCCGCTTTCCCCATCGCACCTCGTTGTTCGGTTATAACGTACAAGATGAAACGCTGGCACAGCAGGCTTTGGCGCAGATGGAGTTAGAAGGGCTGACACAACGACCCTACAATACATTGTCAGGCGGCGAACGGCAGCGTGCCGCAATTGCCCAAGCGCTGGCGCAGCAGGCACAGTGTTATTTGCTGGATGAACCGTTACAGCATCTTGACTTGCGCCATCAGGCACAGACGATGCAAGTGTTCAGCCGGTTGAAGGAGCAAGGCTGCGCGCTTATGATGGTGCTGCATGACACCCTTTGGGCGCAACGCTGCTGCGATCATGTGCTGCTGCAGTTTGCCGATGGTTATGTGCTGCATGGTGCAGCGCAAGAGTTGCTGACGCGCGCACACCTGGAGGCACTGTATCAGTGCCCGTTACGCGAGCTGTCCGTGGAGGGAGAGCGCTGGTTTGTAGCGGGTGTATAATCCGTGCTCCTAATTTTGTCGCGGTTTGTTGCGGCATTTCTGTCACAGTAGAAAGCAATGATAAAAAAACTGCTCAAGCGCATGTTCGGAAAATCTGTCCGCATTCGGATAGAAGGAAATTGTCACATTATTCCCTTCGATGTACATGGCGTTAGCCGCGATGGCATTAGTCCCGCCGCACGCAAGGTGACAGATGGTTTGCAAGCGGCGGGCTACGCGGCTTTCGTTGTGGGCGGCGCGGTGCGCGATTTATTGCTCAAGCGCCATCCCAAAGATTTCGATATTGCAACTGACGCCACGCCGGAAGAGGTGCGCCGCGTGTTCCGTCGTTCGCGGATTATCGGGCGGCGCTTCCGTTTGGTGCATGTCTTGTTCGGCGAGGAAACTGTGGAGACTTCACCTTCCGCCGCAAGATAGAGAGCGAAGATGCAGAAACTGATGAACATGGGCGGTTGTTGCGTGACAATGAATTCGGCGACCAGGAGCAGGACGCGGCACGACGCGATTTCACTGCCAACGCGCTGTTTTATGATCCGTCCAGTCAGGAAATCTACGACTACCACAAGGGTTATGCCGACATCTGCGCCAATACCCTGCGCATGATCGGTGATCCAGCCGTGCGTTACCGCGAAGATCCAGTGCGCATGCTACGCGCGGTGCGCTTGTCGGCCAAGCTGGGCATGAAGCTGGAGGCTGCTACTGCCGCGCCCATCGCAAAAATGAAAGACTTGCTGGGTAACGTGCCGCAGGCACGCTTGCTGGATGAGATGCTTAAGCTGCTGTTATCGGGCCATGCGTTGGAGTGCATCAAAAAACTACGGTCTATGGATTTACACCATGGACTGCTGCCGATGCTGGATGTGATACTTAAACAGCCTTTGGGTGAAAAGTTCGTCATGCTGGCTTTGCAGAATACCGATCAGCGTATTCATGATGGAAAATCAGCATCGCCTGCTTTCTTGTTTGCCGCGCTACTGTGGCACCACGTACTGTCTGCCTGGAAAGTGCATCAAGATGCAGGTGAGCGTCCGATCGCAGCGCTACATGCAGCGATGGACGAGGTGCTCAGCAGGCAGCAGGCGCAGCTTGCCATCCCGCGCCGCTATGATGCGATCATGAAGGATTTATGGTTATTACAACCCCGTTTCGGGCAGCGCGGTGGGCAGCGGCCATTTCGCTTGCTGTCTCAGCCGCACTTTCGCGCCGCTTATGATTTTTTGCTGCTGCGTTGTGAAAGTGGTGAGGTGGATTCGCAACTGGGATTGTGGTGGGACGAGTTTCAGGATGCCTCGGAAGAACGCCGTGCCGAAATGCTATTACCTGATGAAGTGGTCAAAAAACGCCGTCGCCGCAAGAAATCGGGTACGACAGTACCCTCGGAACCGCCTGTTAAATAATGAGTATCAAGGAAGCCTGCATTTGCGGAAGGGAGAGCAAGCGATGTACTTTATGTTGCCTGCCGACTTTCGTTAAAATGCGATAGGTATCGCTTCGTCACACACATCCTGCTGAAATCGCATAAGGTATTTTAAGAATGAATTCCAAGCATACGGCTTTCATTGGCTTGGGCAGTAACTTGGACGACCCGTGCGGACAGGTATCACACGCTTTGCGGGCGTTAGCCAGCTTGCCACATACCCGAGTATTGGCGAGCTCTTCTTTCTACCGCAGCGCGCCAGTCGGCTATCTTGAACAGCCCGATTTCATTAATGCGGTAGCGCAATTGGAAACGGCTTTGAGTCCACGCGCCCTGCTGGATGCGCTACTTGGACTGGAACGCGAGTGTGGACGTACGCGAGAATTTCGTAACGCTCCGCGAACGCTGGATTTGGATGTGCTGTTGTATGATGATTTGCGTCACCATGAGCACACCCTGACCATTCCTCATCCACAGATGCACTTGCGTGCATTCGTATTGCGCCCCTTGCTGGAAATTGCGCCGGATTGTGTTATTCCCGGTGTGGGCGCGGTGGCAGAAGCATTGCTAGGCTGTCAGCAACAGCAATTGGAGCGGATTGTAGATGTTGTTTGATAAGTACCGTTACGTAGTGGTCGAGGGACCGATCGGGGTGGGCAAGACCAGTTTGGCGCGCCGTCTTGCCGAACATTATGAAGCGGCTGCGCTGTTGGAAAAGCCCGAAGAAAATCCTTTTTTGGCACGGTTTTATGAAAATCCAGCGCGTCACGCGTTGTCTACTCAATTGTTCTTTTTATTTCAGCGTATTGATGAGGTGCGTGATTTAGCGCAGATGGATTTATTCCATACCAGTACCGTGACGGATTATTTGTTCGACAAGGATGTATTGTTTGCCCGTTTGAATCTTAGCGATGATGAGTTTGCGCTATACCAGAACATCTACCGCAATTTGGCACCGCAAGCGCCTGCGCCGGACTTGGTGATTTACCTGCAAGCCTCGCCGGAAGCTCTGGTCGAGCGCGTACACAGGCGTGCCAACTTTGAATTTTGTGGATAGCGATGAGGATTTCGCTTTGCTGTTACAGCGTATCGAGGGGATGCGCGGGCCGCGTGAATTCTTTAGTAGAGGGGCATGATGCGAACGACATTAACGTCATTGCAGGCTTTATGTGATAAAGGCGAAAAAATCGCTGTGTTGACCTGTTACGACGCCAGCTTTGCGGCGTTGCTCGAAGCAGGCGGCGTGGACGTGCTGCTGGTCGGCGATTCGCTCGGCATGGTATTGCAAGGGCAAGAGACTACTCTGCCGGTGACCTTGGACGAGATGGTTTACCACACAGTTTGCGTAGCGCGTGGGTCGAAGCAGGCATTCATAATCACTGATATGCCGTTCGGCACTTTTCAGGTTAGCCCGGAAAAAACATTTGGAAGTGCTGCGCGTCTAATGGCAGCAGGCGCACAAATGATCAAACTCGAAGGCGGTGCGGCGATGGCCGAGACTATCTCCTTTCTCTCCGGGCGCGGCATTCCAGTATGTGCCCATATTGGGCTTACGCCGCAGTCGGTGCACCAGATCGGCGGTTACCGTGTGCAAGGTAAGAATGAAGCCGACTCGCAGCGTCTGCTGCAAGATGCAGTAATCGTCGAGCAGGCGGGGGCTGGACTGGTGGTGTTGGAAGCCATGCCAGCGCTGCTGGCCGCAGAAATTACTGCCAATATTTCTATTCCTACCATAGGCATAGGCGCGGGCGCGGCTTGTTCCGGCCAAGTGCTGGTGTTGCACGATATGCTGGATATTTATCCAGGCAAAAAAGCACGCTTTGTGAAGAATTATATGCAGGGTGCGCAAGGCATTGCCGAAGCGGTGAAGCGGTATGTGATTGAGGTGAAATCCGGCGCCTTTCCTGGTGCGGAACACAGCTTCTGATAATTTTTTAAGGTGCATTGATGCTAGTGATTCACACCATTGCCGAACTGCGTGCACGTTTGCAAGGTTTAACTGGCATCGTCTTGGTGCCGACCATGGGCAATCTGCACCAGGGGCACCTTGATCTGGTGCGGATTGCGCGCCAGCATGGTCAGTTTGTGGTGGTAAGCATATTTGTCAATCCGCTACAGTTTGGCGTGAACGAGGATTATTCCAAATACCCGCGGACACTCGAGCAGGATTGCAAAATGCTGGAGCAGTGCGGGGTGGATATGGTATTTGCGCCGGGCGAGCGTGATTTATATCCTCAGCCGCAGCAGGTGACAGTGGATTTACCACCCATCGCCGATGAGTTATGCGGTGCTTTCCGTCCCGGTCATTTTCGCGGCGCGGCGACGGTAGTGCTGAAGTTGTTCAACATTGTGCAGCCGCGCATCGCGGTATTCGGCAAGAAGGATTATCAACAGCTGTATTTAATGCGCCAAATGGCGGCACAATTGAATTTGCCAGTAGAGATTATCGGCGGCGAAACTGTACGTGCATCGGATGGTCTGGCGCTGAGTTCGCGCAACCAATATTTGAACATTGCGGAGCGAACTGAAGCGGTTTTTCTATATCAAACCCTTATTGGAATTAGTGTGGCTATTATGGATGGCGCAACGGATTTTCTTAAACTGGAACGGCAAGCTATCGAAGCGCTTACCGCGCGTGGCTGGCAGGTTGATTACGTGACAATACGTGCTCAGTCCAACTTGGCTGAGCCAACAGCGAGCGAGCGTAATTTGGTCATATTGGCTGCGGCTAGGCTAGGGCAAACCCGACTTATAGACAATTTGGAGGTCTCAAGAGAGTGGTGATTGGGTTGCCAGGGATTTATTCAGACAAGCCACAAACGAAAGCCCGCAAGAAATTTGAGTGCGCCGAATGATTGAATACATAAATAATAAAACTTCATGGGTGAAACAGTATTGGGACGAAATTTGGATTTACAGAGGCGGCCTTATATAATGCCTGCCCTTGTTCTCCCATAGGGGGTGACGCAATGCAAAGAACTATGCTCAAAGCCAAATTGCATCGAGTGCATGTGACGCATTCGGAATTGCATTATGAAGGCTCGTGTGCGATCGATGACGATTTATTGGATGCCGCTGATATCCGTGAATACCAGCAGATCGATATTTATAACGTCACTAATGGTGAACGTTTCACTACTTATGCCATCCGCGCACAACGCGGTTCCGGCGTCATCTCTGTGAATGGCGCTGCGGCGCATAAGGCCAATCCAGGTGACATACTAATCATCGCCACTTACGCAATGTATACCGAACTGGAGTTGCAGAAATTCCATCCCCAACTGGTGTATGTGGATGGTCACAATCGTATTATCGCTCAGCGCGATGAAATTTCAGTGCAGGCAGCGTAAATTAATCATTTGATTAGTCGTAGCGCGGCCTTCATTCAGTGCTAGTTTCCAGCAAAAACGCCTTGAGGTTGCCAATGGTCATATGTACCCAGGCAGTTAGCCGCTAGCTTCGCCACCTGTTTTTTGTCACGGCGGAGACCTGTCGCATGGTGATAAAACCAGCACGTTCCTCAGCTTTCCACTACGATTGCTACTTATCAGAGCATTGTCAATTTCGATCAGATTTTACAGGCGATTAAGGCTGTATCTTAAAAAATCTCTTTATGTATTATGCGGTTATTGGTCGATATGGATTAAATCGCAATTATGTTAGCTAACGAACCGACAGTACTTATTATTTAGTAATATTCTGAATAAAATCTATGATTTCTTGAAGATTTTTAAACTATACAATATTTTAAGTGTCTTAAATTTTTAATGAAAAAGGAATGCGTTATGACTCAATCTATTAGCCAG
The DNA here is from genome assembly GCA_016721605.1 of Nitrosomonadales bacterium. Lineage (GTDB taxonomy): Bacteria > Pseudomonadota > Gammaproteobacteria > Burkholderiales > Gallionellaceae > Nitrotoga. Next base: position 147,660 of record JADKHS010000035.1, on the reverse strand, counting down.
ACTTTAAAAAATGATTTACTTAAAGATTTCAATGCCGTTGTAAGCGAAGGTGAGCAGTTGTTGAAGTCTGTGGCCGATGAAGGTGGCGATAAGGCTAATGCTTTACTTGCAAAGATGGAATCAAATTTGAAGGCAGCCAAAAGTAGGCTGCGCCATATTGAAGAAACTGCAATTGAAACTACCAAGATAGCAGTTCGGGCCACTGACAATTATGTTCATGAAAACCCTTGGTGTGCCATAGGTGTAGCTGTTGGAATTGGGGCAGTGATTGGGCTGCTTCTGAATCGTCGTTAATTCTTCTGTTTTTGTATAGAACGGTTTGGCAGCTCGTCATGATGCAAAACATTATGATAGACAAGCAAGAATTGTAAAGGAAAGTATGTTTAATAATAGGATTTATTCAGCAGTATTTATCAGTTTGTCATTGGCTGCATTCGGCGGATGCAAAACCACTACTTCTGGCGGTGCAGTCGGCGTAAAAGGCTCTCAGCTTATGCTTGTTTCTTCACAGCAGCTGGAGCAAGTTGCTGCACAAAGCTATAACAAGCTGAAGGCAGAAGCAGAACAAAAGGGGGTGCTTAATCAAGATCGCGCGATGCTAGAACGGTTACTTACAATTACCAATCGCATAAAACCACATACTTCAACATTCCGCTCTGATGCACCAAGTTGGAAGTGGGAAACCAATATAATCAGTGATAAGCAACTTAACGCATTCTGTATGCCTGGCGGTAAAATTATTTTCTATTCAGGATTGATCAACGAGTTAAAACTAACCGATGATGAAGTTGCAATTGTAATGGGACATGAAATTGCCCACGCCTTGCGCGAGCATTCTCGTGAACAGGTGTCTCAGGCAATGGTTGCCAATACTACAATTAATGTTGGCGCGGCATTGTTAGGTTTAGGTGGGGGGGCGGCAGATTTGGTTGGTTCTGGCTATCAGGCATTAGTCGCAACCAAATTTAGCCGTACTGACGAGACCGAGGCTGATCAAATTGGTTTGGAATTAAGTGCGCGAGCAGGTTACGACCCACGCGCAGGAGTTTCATTGTGGCAGAAAATGATGAATGGCAAAAGCGGTCAGCGTTCACCTGAATTGTTGAGCAGCCATCCAGCTGATGCAACTCGTATTCGACAGATTGAAAAGTTGCTGCCAACCGTTATGCCACTGTACGAAACTGCGCGTAAATAACTTAAAAATAATTTGAGTGCCAGTCAGTATGTTCGTTAGCGTACTGAACAGAGTATGGAAGTATGTAAAGATTACAGTAGGAAGTCAGTGGGAGTTTGATAATGTAGACTACAAAATAGTTAAAGAAAAACATGATGCTTTGACATGGAATGTTAATGGTAAATGTTTGGCTAAAATTGATTACGGAAAATGGTTGGGCTTAGAGTTCGTGGCTATGATTAATTTTATCTAACTAAAAAGGAACTAACATGAAAACGATACATAAAGTTGCAGTAAACACATTAATCACAGTTATGTTTCTGGGCTTAGGTGGATGTTCCGGCATGTCAACGCAGGGTAAAAATACAGCTATCGGTGCTGGGGCAGGCGCAATTGGCGGTGCGGTACTTACAGGAGGCAGCACAGCAGGGACGATTGGTGGTGCCGCAGTTGGAGGGGTTATTGGTCACGAGATCAGTAAGTAGCAAATATATTATCGATTCGATTTTTTTATGGCTAAATGAAAATGAATGTGAAAATACATCATTTATCCGGTATGCAGTGTATTCAGGGAGTTTAACTAAATGATGGAATTGAAAAAATACACTCTTGCGGGATTGGCAGTAAGTATCTTAACGTTGGCGTTATTGGGAGGTTGTGCCAACAGTAGCAATCCTGCCGCGCCGATCAGTACATCTTCAGGGTTACCCACTTCATCATCTTCCGGTTTTATTGGCTATGGCGTGGTTGAAGATATAGAGGCCATTAAAGCTTCCGACGATGATAACCATATTACCGGACTCTTAATTGGGGGAGCGGTGGGTGGTCTGTTGGGGCATCAAGTTGGTAGCGGAAAAGGTCAGGCAGCAGCCACAGTTGCTGGTGCGGTCGGAGGTGCTGTTGCCGGTCGCGAAATTGAAAAGCGGATACAAGCTGCAAATCGAGAAGGGCATCGTGTTCGCGTTCGGTTGAGTAACGGCACTATTTACACAGTCACTCAAAGTAGTGTTAGTGATATAAAAATTGGGGACCGGGTTCGTGTTGACAATGATCACGTGTCACATGCTGACCAATGATGCCGTATGCACAATTTTTGTCTTTATAAGACAAGTGGGAAAATATGTATCACTCGCCACAGCCCTGTCCTTAATCTTTCTCTGATACTAGGTATTCTTCCGGATAACATTTAAGTAATCTGCCGTAACAGTTCTTCGCGGAGCGCTGTAATTGTCTGCGGATGAATTAGCGCTGCGCTGGCTATATGGAAGGTGTCCTCGGCGCGCGCCCCCAGAGTGTTGATCTTGGCGCTACGTATTGCTATGCCATGCCGTGCCAATACATGTGCGATCCGTGCCAACAGGCCGGGGCGGTCGCCAGCGATGATGGAAAGCAGATAATTGCCTTTATTATCTGACGTTATATTAACCTCGGGCGAGATGGGAAAATGTTTGAGCTGGCGGGATATTCTGGCGGATTTTGGTACGGCGGGTTCATCGGCGGTAGCTATCTCCCGTGACAGTTCATACTCGATGTAATTCATTACATCGCGATATGCTGGCTTGCTATTGCCTGCATCCATTGCCAGAAAGCTGTCTAGCGCATAACCGTGCTGGGTGGTGTGGATCTTTGCTTCCATGATGTTGTAGTTCAACCGCTCGAAAAAATTGCAGATGCGCGCAAAAATATAAGGCTGGTCGGGGCTATAGACCATTAACTGAATGCCCTCTCCGATGGGGCTTAGACGTGTCTTGACGATGGCTGTATCGTTATTAACTTGATGTGCCAGCAGGCGAGTGTGCCAGGCAATTTCCTGCGGTTCGTGGCGCAGGAAGTACTCTGGGTCTAGTTGCGCCCACAGTGTCTCATGTACTTCAGGATCAATCGCATACAAACTTAGTATTTCCAGTGTGCGTGTGCGGATTTCACCGACCTGATCGGCAATTTTGCCATCAACCATGTAGCGGCGCGTTGCCCAGAACAGATCTTCAAGCAACTTGCCCTTCCAGGCATTCCACACTTTTGGGCTGGTGCCACGAATATCGGCCACGGTGAGCAGGTACAACGCTACTAGATAGCGATCATTCTTTACTTTTGCAGCGAAGGCCGCGATCACATCCTGGTCGGACAAATCTTGTTTTTGTGCGGTGGTGGACATGGTTAGATGACGCTCTACCAGCCATACCACTAAGTCGGCATCTTCCTGCGTTAGCCCGTGTTGTTTGCAGAAACGTGCAGCGTCCGCACGCCCCAGCATCGAATGATCGCCGCCGCGTCCCTTGGCGATGTCGTGGAACAGTCCGGCAATATACAGCACTTCGACGCGCGCGAAATCCTTGATCAGCTTGTTACACAGGGGGTATTCATGCGCGTGTTCTGCCAAGGTCAAGCGGCGCAGATTGCGTACTACCATTAGGATGTGTTCGTCTACAGTGTAAACATGAAACAGATCATGCTGCATTTGCCCGACGATGCGGCCAAACGCAGGTAGGTAGCGGCCCAGAATGTCATTTTGATTCATGCGTCGCAGCGCATGGGTAAGGCCGTGCGGCTGGCGCAGAATAGCCATGAACAATGCACGGTTCTGTGCATCGCGTCGGAATGCAGCATCGATCTTAGGACGTGCCCGCCACAGAGCGCGTAAAGTGGGGGCAGAAAATCCGCTCAGACGTGGATGTTGTTCAAGTAACAGGAAGCTTTCCATAATGGCGGATGGTTCGCGTTCGAACAGGGCTTCGTCACGCGCTTCGAGCAAATCATCACGCATTATAAAGCGGGCATTTAGTGGATTTATTGTGCTCGCTTCGGGGAACAGGTGTGTATGCAAGTTTTGCAATAGCACGTCATTAAGTTGTAATACAGCTTGTTTAGTGCGGTAGTAGCGCTGCATCATGTGTTCGCTGGCACGGCGTACACCTGTAGCAGTGATGTGCATTTGTTTCGCCAATTCGGTTTGGTAATCGAATAGCAGGCGATCTTCACGCCGCCTGGCTAAATAATGCAGGCGAATGCGCAGGTTTTGCAGTAGGGCTTCGTGACGCGCGATGGCGCGCGCTTCAGGTTCGGTAATCATGCCTGCCTTGGCTAGTTCACGCCAAGTGTCGCCCAAATTGCAGGCGCGGCTAATCCACAGCACGGTCTGCAAATCGCGCAGACCACCGGGGCTTTCTTTCAGGTGGGGTTCGAGGTTGTAGTCCGCGTCAATAAAACGAGCGTGGCGCCGTTGTTGTTCGTTCTGCTTGGCAAGGTAGAAAGTGCGATGATTAAGGTGTTGTGTCAGCGTGCTGACCATTTTCTCAAACAGTTGGGGTGCGCCGATAATTAAACGTGCTTCTAACAGATTGGTCTGCACCGTAATATCGACGGATTCCTCTACGCATTGAGCAACGGTACGGATGCTGTGGCCGACTTCCAGGCCAATGTCCCACAGCAGGCCAACCAGTTCCTGCAACTGTTGTTGCAATGCCGGATTCGGTTCCTCCGGCAATAGGATTAGCAGATCAATGTCGGACTTGGGATATAACTCGCTGCGCCCATAGCCGCCTACGCCTACGAGCGTCAGATTTGGCGGCATGGCGAGGAGTTGCCATGCCGCGCGTAAATGTTCATCTACCAGTTTGGCATGGGCACGCAGCAGGCGAGCTGGCTGCGCGTGACGTTCATAATCCTGTTGCAGGAATAATCGCGCAGCACGCAAGCTTTGGCGGATTTCAGCGGCATTTTGCACGACTTATTTAAGGTGGAGGAGGTGGAGATCCAGCAGAAGTTGTCAGTACTTCAAAGCCGGATTCGGTTACCAGAACGGTATGTTCCCACTGAGCCGACAAACTGTGATCTTTGGTCACGATGGTCCAGCCATCGCCGAGTTGAGTGATGCCAGCCTTGCCTGCGTTAATCATCGGTTCTATGGTGAAGATCATGCCCGCTTCCAGTTTTAAACCACTTTTAGGCTTGCCGTAGTGCAATACCTGTGGTTCTTCATGAAATCCCCTGCCGATGCCGTGGCCGCAGAATTCGCGTACCACGCTGTAGCCCAACGCTTCGACGAAGCTCTGGATGGCGTGGCCGATATCACCTAAATATGCGCCGGGTTTGACCACGCGGATGCCTCGCCACATCGCCTCATAAGTGGTATCGCACAGCCGTTTTGCCTGGATGGAGGTTTCGCCGACATGGAACATGCGGCTGGTATCGCCGTGATAGGCTTGTTTGATGGTGGTGACATCAATATTTAGGATGTCGCCGTTCTTGAGTTTTTTTTCACCCGGCACGCCATGGCAAACCTGATGATTGATTGAGGTGCAAATAGATTTTGGATAGGGCGCAGGCACAACAGGATGCCTTTAAAAAGCAGCTATCCGAGCAATCTGCCTAGTGAGGCCATTTGATTTCCAGCTTTGTAGTATGGAAGTGAGGCAAGCAGAAGATGCTCACAAATTTTTTCTGCCCTTGGCATTTGGATGAACTTTGAGTGTATAGAGGCGACCCATCAGTATGATTACCAGCAGAAATAAAAAAGGCATGCCTAGGCATGCCTTTTTGTTTTTAGCGAAAAACGTTTAATGCTTAACGGTTGCCGCTGTTGTAGCCGCGCCCATTCGAGAAGTTACTTGCCGGACGACGTTCCTGGCCAGCAGGACTTGTGTTGCCGGTGTTGCCATTACGCCGCGGTGCATTTGCGCCGAAACGATTGTGGGATTGACCTTCACGTCGAGCGCCATCGGTATGAGCATGGCGGCTATCGGGGGAAGTGTGGCGTCCGAATCCGCCGGGTTTGCCACGTGTGCTGGAGGGCTGTGAACGCGGTTTAAATTTGGGTTCCAGACCGGCAACGATATGAGCGGTTATGCTCTGTCCGGTGTAGCGTTCGATCTTTTGCAGGTTTCCGGCATCGCGGTTGGATGCAAACGATACGGCAATACCGGAAGATCCAGCGCGACCGGTGCGGCCGATACGGTGCACGTAGTCTTCGGCGGCCTTGGGCAGGTCAAAATTGATTACATGGGAAATACCTGGAACGTCGATGCCACGTGCTGCTACGTCAGTCGCTACCAAAATACGCACTTGACCACGGCGCAGGCTAACCAGTGTGCGGTTACGCTCGCGCTGGTTCATGTCGCCGTGTAGCGCGGCAGCAGAATGTCCTTGGGACAACAGCTGGTCAGCCAAAGCATCAGCGTCGCGTTTCGTAGCGGTGAATACCAACGCTTGATTCAAGCCCGCATCACGCAGCAAGTGATCCAGCAAACGGCCTTTGTGTGCCATGTCGTCCACATACATTAGGCGTTGTTCGATATTTTCGTGGCGTGCCTGTGTAGCTGCGACACTTATGCGCTTTGGATTTGTGAGTAGCCGTTTTGCCAGGTTACCAATTACACCATCCAGTGTGGCGGAGAACAGTAGCGTCTGGCGTGTGGCCGGGGTGGCTGCGGCGATGCGCTCCACGTCATCAATGAAACCCATGTCCAGCATGCGGTCGGCTTCGTCCAGCACTAACATTTCGAGGCGTGAGAAATCGATACGGCCGCGCTCGATGTGATCAATTAAACGCCCCGGAGTGGCCACTAAAATATCGACTGGGCTGGATAGTAATTTGTTTTGTAGCGGGTAGGGCATGCCACCAAGAATGCTCACCACTTTCAGGCGCATGTTTTTGCCGTATTTAGTGGCGGCGTCTGAAACCTGTTGTGCCAGCTCGCGCGTCGGGGTTAGCACCAGCACGCGTGGGCCTTTGCTACGCACGGCAGCAGGTTCGGCGATGCGGTGTAATGCTGGCAGTATGAAAGCGGCAGTTTTGCCGGTACCAGTCTGGGCAGATGCCATCAGATCGTGACCCGCCATCACTTCAGGAATGGCTTCGGCCTGAATGGGCGAGGGCACGGTATAGCCAGACTCTTCCACGGCATTAAGGATCAAGGGGTTTAATCCCAAAGAGGCAAAAGTAATAACTTTAATAGGTGTAACTGTGTTTTCAATAGACACGATTGTTCCTTCATTAAATGATTAAATCAAAGCGCATGCGTGGCTAAAGCCACACACTAAAATTTAGTAGGGAGATCATAAGACTCTACCAGCGCAAAACATCGTCGCTAACCGGTAAAAGCAAGACGCGTCAGAGACGCCAGAGGTCAGAAAACGATGAGCTTTCGCTGCACGAATATCGCAGCAAGGGCACATTGTACACAGGTTAAGCAATGATAGCCAGAAAATATATCTGGATGAGCTTTGCCTACTTGAAAAATAAGCTGTAATCGAAACGTAGGCTGTAATAACTTTTACCATTTTAATTAGGGTTTGGAATGAATTCCAATGTTTAGAAGTGACCTTATGCTAGAATGCGCGCCCTTTATCTAGCTTAGGTCGTAAACATGTCGCGTGCACTCCGTAATATCGCCATCATTGCCCACGTTGATCATGGCAAAACCACTATGGTGGACAAGCTGCTGTCCCAGACAGCCACTTTTGCCGCGCACCAGCATATCGCTGAGCGTGTGATGGACAGCAACGATCTTGAGAAAGAACGTGGCATCACCATCCTGGCAAAAAACTGCGCAGTGGAATATGAAGGAGTACATATCAATATCGTGGACACACCAGGGCATGCCGACTTTGGGGGTGAGGTGGAACGTGTTCTGTCGATGGTAGACGGCGTGTTGCTGCTGGTAGATGCCGTGGAAGGCCCGATGCCGCAAACCCGCTTTGTTACACGCAAGGCGCTGGCGCTGGGTTTGCGTCCTATAGTCGTGATTAACAAGATTGATCGCCCCGGTGCACGGCCAGAGTGGGTAGTGGATCATACCTTTGATTTGTTCGATAAACTTGGCGCAACCGAAGCTCAAATGGATTTTCCGATAGTCTACGCATCAGCATTGAATGGTTTCGCGACATTGGATTTGGCGAATCCAAGCAAGGATATGCGTCCGCTATTTGATACCGTGCTAAAGCATGTGCCGGCGCCAGTTGGCGATATGGATGGGCCGTTGCAATTTCAAATTTCTGCGCTGGATTATTCCAGTTTTGTTGGACGCATCGGTGTTGGCCGTGTTTCTCGGGGACGGATTAAGCCTGGTCAAGAGGTTATGGTGCTGAATGGCGATAAACCGCCGAAGAAAGCGCGGGTTAATCAGGTGCTGGGCTTCCGTGGCATTGAGCGGGTACAGATGGAGGAAGCGGGTGTTGGCGACATCATTCTGGTTAACGGTATCGAAGATATCGGTATTGGTGTTACCTTGGCCGATATTAACCAGCCAGAAGCTTTACCTATGCCTAAGGTGGATGAGCCTACGTTGACCATGACCTTCCAAGTGAACAGCTCTCCCTTGGCGGGACAAGAAGGCAAGTTTGTTACTAGCCGCCAGATTAAAGATCGTTTGACTAAAGAATTGTTGGTTAATGTGGCATTGCGCGTGGAAGAAACGGGTGAGACAGATTCTTTCCTGGTGTCGGGACGTGGTGAATTGCACTTGACCATTCTGCTGGAAAATATGCGTCGGGAAGGCTTTGAATTAGCGGTATCTAAACCACGTGTGGTGTTCCGTGAAATTAATGGTGAAAAATGTGAGCCGTATGAAATGCTCTCTGTGGACGTTGAAGAGGCAAACCAGGGTGCGGTAATGGAAGAGCTAGGCCGTCGGCGTGGCGATTTGCAGGACATGCAATCAGATGGAAGGGGACGCGTGCGTTTGGAGTATCGTATTCCGGCACGTAGTTTGATTGGTTTTCAAGGTGATTTTATGACCATGACCCGTGGCACCGGACTTATCTCACACGTATTCGATGATTACGGCCCGGTCAAGCCTGATATGCCAGGTCGTCATAATGGAGTGCTGATTTCTCAAGACAATGGCGAGGCTGTGGCCTATGCCTTGTGGAAATTGGAAGATCGTGGCCGCATGTTTGTCAGCCCTGGGGATAAATTGTATGAAGGCATGGTCATTGGTATACACAGTCGCGATAACGACCTTGTGGTTAACCCGATCAAGGGCAAGCAATTGACCAATGTACGTTCTTCCGGCACGGATGAAGCGGTGCGCTTGACCACGCCAATTCAGATGACGCTAGAATCTGCTGTTGAATTTATTGATGACGACGAGCTGGTGGAAATCACCCCGTTGTCTATACGTGTGCGTAAGCGTCATCTTACTGAACAAGATCGTAAGCGTGCTTCCCGTTAGGTAAATGTTTGCCTTAAATGCGAACAAAAAGGGGCGTATACGCCCCTTTTTTACGTCGAAGAAGAGTGTTGCGGGTATCGTTAAAAATGTATAGTGATATGTATAATATATTGATTAAAAAATATTTAATTTTTTTTGACTAAAATAGAAGGACGGAGTATGGCTCTTGACCAGTGTGGATACTTCATGCGGTCGATGGAGGTGACGTTTAGTATCCCTTGCCGATTTTTTATGGGGTGGTAGCTAACTCGGCGCTCAACGCGGATGCGCAAAATGGAAATTGTTATCTGAGGATTTGCCAGGTGAAATGATAATGGTGTTCAAAATTGGACTGCTGCCCCTTATATTGGGTATCGTTTTGTTGGGTTTTTTTGCGGCCAAAGCGGCAAGGATGCGTGGCAAAAATCCATGGGTATGGGGAATTTTCACCGTTGCTGTGATTACTGCGGTGACATGGCAGCAGCTACCAATATGGGCGGAGACTGTTTTTTATCGAGGGAAAGTAAAACCGTCGATTGTCCCGCAACGGAAGGTCGTCAACCTAGTAGAGGCTAATAAAATCAATTTTCGCGTAAGTATGGATGGCGTTAATTTTGATGTACCGCTTGTATATAACTTTAAAGGATACAGCCAGCAATTACGTGGCTGGTCGGATGTGCCGCAAAAACAGATTGAAAGTAAGAAAAGGTTGATTGTTGACTTCATCAAAATTGACGCCATATTGCCGGATATTTCTCCAGTGATGGAAGAAAATCTAGCGCAATTTGAAAAATTAGCATGGGGACAAAACTTGCACGCTTCTATTACGCATACGAGGCCGTGGGATCATTATTTTAAATATTTTTTTGAAAGATTGCAGCGGCAACCAGATTCACCGGAATTACCGGGGATGTTGCATTATTACGACCCATCCGGCAAAGCAAATATATTCTTTAGCCATGATCATCCTACGGACGAACTGGTGCGTATTCGATGTGTTGATGAAAATTTTTTTCATAGTGCATTTCCAATTTGCGTAGTTGAAACCTTTTATCGTCCTGTACCAAACACAGTAATATCTAAGCCCATCAATAAGGCGGTTTTCACTCTGAGGTATGAACTGCCCAGCCAATATATTGCGCAATGGCGCACGATAGATCAGAAGCTCAAAGCTCGGTTTGACCAGATGGCAAGTATCAGCGCCACATCCTTACCTTGACCTGTGGTGAAAATTACGACGCGCGTGGATTTATAGATACATACGGAGGTTGCAAGGCTTATGCGTAATTCTAATAAAAGAGGCTGAATATGAACACGGTGTCATCTCAGGGTTGGCCGTACCGCTTTGAAACTATGGTACAATTTTAAGGTTTTAAAGTTTGGTCAGCTGTATCCGTAATGAGTAAATGATTTGTAATCAACAAGTCATTCACTACCGCGTTCGATAATATTAAAAAATTAAGGGGAGGTAAATTATGAAGAATGTTTCTCACGGTTTCTGCCGTACAACCACGGTAACGGTTGTTTCTATTTTCATGGCGAGTTGTGCTTTCCTGGCGGGTTGTGCCGACATGAAGATGGGGTCTCAGGAAGCGAAAACGACCGCCACTGGCTCTGCGGGTGGCGCAACATCACAGAACGCCAACAGCAAGCTTGAAAAATGCGCTGAATCTCTGGGTACTTTGGCAGTCGTAGAGGATACCAACGCCCCATGGTATGGCATCTTAACTGGACAAATGAAATTAGGATCCACTACTCCCGTACTTAAGATGCTTGTTCAACAGTCTAACTGCTTTGTGGTGGTAGACCGGGGGCGTGCGATGGGCAATATGATGGGGGAGCGTGCATTGGCGGAATCGGGAGAGTTACGCAAGGGCTCTAAGTTCCAAAAAGGACAAATGGTAGCGGCCGACTTCTCTATGACTCCTTCTATCACGTTCAGCAATACGAATGCCGGAGGCGCGGGTGCTGCTCTTGGTGGCATCTTTGGATCCGTTGGTGCTCTATTGGGCGGTAGTATGTCTGCCAAAGAGTCCAGCACCATGTTGACCTTGGTTGATAACCGTTCTGGCGTTCAGTTAGCCGCAGCTGAGGGTAGCGCACGCAATATGGACTTTGGATTCTTGGGTGGCTTGTTCGGAGGTGCGCTTGGCGGGGTGGGCGGAGGTTATTCCAACACAGCAGAAGGGAAGGTGATCGTTGCTGCATTTACTGATTCTTACAACAATATGGTGAAAGCCGTGCGTTCTTACAAAGCGCAAGAGGTTAAAGGTGGGCTTGGAACTGGCGGTCACCTGGGTGTTCAAGGCGGAGAGTAAGTTCGTAAATAAATGTGTTCCAGGAAGTTTATTTGAAGGCAAGTTTCCTTTTGTGCACGTCGCGATCTATCCGCGTTGCGATGTGCATATTCATTTTGGTTTCGGGTTTAACGCAGTTACCACATTCATTCTTTAAGTAAATAGTGGGCGATAGTTATTAAGTATTTTGACTTAGCTCATTAATTGCATTCCTCATGTATCTTGCTGAAATCACTTATATGACCTATGTCTGTGGCGATTGTTCATTTAGCGCCAGCCCCTGCTATGCGTCAAACTACCGCCCTAGCCTAAGCGCAGGAAACCCCACACGTATTCGAGGAATAAGATGAGTTACTTCGTAACAGGTACTGATACTGGCGTCGGCAAGACGCTGATCAGTTGCGCATTGCTGCATGCCTTTGCTGCGCAAGGACAGCGCGTAGTCGGTATGAAGCCGGTGGCGGTGGGTTGTGATGATGACGGACATAATCAGGATGTGAGGCAATTGCAGGCGGCCAGCAATGTCTTGGTGAGCTATGGCCAGATCAATCCCTATAGTTTTCTAAATGCTGTCGCGCCGCATATTGCTGCGCAGAATGCAGGTGTGCGCATCGATTTTGCACGCATCCTGACGTCATATCACGAGCTGGCATCACAAGCGGATGTGGTGATAATAGAAGGCGCAGGAGGATTTAGAGTGCCGCTGAATAACAATCAAGACATCGCCGATCTGGCCCTGCAATTGGGTTTGCCTGTTATTTTGGTGGTGGGCATGCGTTTGGGGTGTCTCAATCATGCGCTGCTGACAGCAAGCGCGATTGAGACATGTGGATTAAAATGTGCCGGATGGGTGGCTAATGTGCTGGATGCAGAGATGCTCGCGGTACAAGCCAATATTGTGGCATTGCAGCAACGCTTGGCCGCTCCGCTACTTGGCGTGGTGCCTTGGCAGCCGCAGCCGGATGCGAAGATGGTGGCCTTGCAACTCAAACTCGAATTGCTTGAGGAAACATAGCGGTCCAGTTTGGAGTTGGGAGGTTGTAAATGGAACTGTTTGTTCTTCCAGAAGCAGCATGGCCTCTGCGCCGGATTGCGCGCGCAAGCTATAATTGTTACCGCACATGGCGCGCCAAGATAACTTGAGCCGGGAAGGTTTCATCTCTCTGTAAGGTGTGATAGTCAAGAAAAATGGGGTATGAACGCACTATGGCTTTATTACTATGGCGTTATTGAGTAGCAAGCTTGAAAAACCCTCTCCGCTATCAGGACGATTGGCTGCATTGTTGCGCGAATCGCGCTTGTTGTTGCTGGTTGCGGTGGCAATTTATTTAATCCTCGTCCTGTATGGTTATGACCGAAACGATCCTGCCTGGTCGAATAGTGCCAGCGGTGCCGTGCCACATAATTCGGGCGGCGTGTTCGGCGCTTGGCTGGCGGATGTACTGCTGTATGTATTCGGTTTCTCTGCCTGGTGGTGGGTTGCATTCCTGTTGCAGCGGATATGGGTGGACTATCGCGGCATATCAAAAAATAGCCTGTTCGATCGTCGTGCTCTATGGATCGCGCTAATTGGCTTTGCCGTATTGTTGCTGGCCAGCAGTTCATTGGAAGCGTTGCGGCTGCATACCCTGAAGGCCGCACTGCCACACGCGCCAGGCGGTATGTTGGGCATGGTGCTGGGTGACGGGTTAGCGCACTTGTTGGGGTTTACCGGTGCCACTTTATTTCTGCTGGTGCTGATAGCCATCGGATTTAGTTTGTTTAGTGGCCTGTCGTGGCTGCGGTTTACTGATCGATTAGGCGCAGTTCTTGAAGCCTTCTATTATTGGACGCAAAATACTCGGCGGACTTGGCAGGACAAGCGTGTTGGTGCACAAGCATTAAGCGAGCGTCAGGTTGTAGTAGAAGAAGAAAAAAAACGTGTAGAGAACCATCTGCCGATATATATCGAGCAGCCATTGATTGAAGTGCGACAGTCTGCGCGTGTATCGGAAGAAAAACAGGTGCCATTGTTTCCTGAAATGCCTGATTCGCCGCTACCGCCGCTGCATCTGCTGGATCAGCCGGTGCAAGAAGTTGAAATGCTGTCTGCTGACACGCTGGAATTCACTTCACGTTTGATTGAACGCAAACTTAAAGATTTCTGCGTGGAAGTGAAAGTGGTGGCGGCCTATCCGGGGCCGGTCATTACACGCTACGAGATCGAGCCTGCCGTTGGGGTGAAGGGCAGCCAGATAACGAGTCTGGTGAGAGATTTGGCGCGCGCACTGTCAGTGGTCAGCATTCGCGTGGTGGAAACGATACCGGGCAAGTCCTATATGGCGTTGGAATTGCCCAATCCGAAGCGGCAGATGGTGCGGTTGTCCGAAATTCTCAGTTCGCAGGATTACGCGGGCATGAATTCGCCGCTCACTATGGCGATGGGCAAGGATATTTCCGGTAAACCCGTGGTTGCCGATCTGGGCAAGATGCCGCATGTTTTGGTGGCAGGTACCACCGGTTCCGGCAAGTCGGTGGCGATTAATGCCATGATTCTGAGCTTGCTCTACAAGGCTACGCCGCAGCAGGTACGGTTGTTGCTGGTTGATCCCAAGATGCTCGAACTGTCCGTGTATGAAGGCATCCCGCACCTGTTAGCCCCCGTGGTGACTGACATGCGCGAAGCTGCGTCCGCGCTCAACTGGTGCGTGCAGGAAATGGACAGGCGGTATCGCCTGATGTCGTCACTGGGTGTGCGCAACATTGCCGGTTACAACCAGAAGGTACGTGATGCCATCAAGGCGGATCGACCGCTGACCAATCCATTTACGCTTACTCCGGATAACCCTGAAGCGGCGGAAGAATTACCGTTCATTGTGGTGTTTATCGACGAATTGGCCGACTTGATGATGATAGTAGACAAAAAGGTCAAGGTGTTGATTGCGCGTCTGGCGCAGAAGGCGCGCGCCTCCGGTATTCACTTGGTATTAGCGACGCAACGCCCTTCGGTGGACGTTATTACAGGCTTGATCAAGGCTAACGTGCCAACTCGTGTGGCATTTCAGGTATCCAGCAAGATTGATTCGCGCACCATTCTCGATCAGATGGGTGCGGAAGCATTGCTTGGCCAAGGCGACATGCTTTATTTACCGCCTGGTACCGGGTATCCGCAGCGAGTGCATGGTGCTTTCGTTTCCGACCAGGAGGTACACCGCGTCGCCGAATATCTCAAGGCGCAGGGTGTACCGCAATATGTCGAAGGCGTGCTAACTTCGTTGGATGAACTTGACGCGGGCGGCGAAGTCGAAAGTGGAGGTAGCGTGGAAGCCGATGCACTCTATGATCAGGCGGTGGATATTGTGGTGAAATCGCGTCGCGCCTCTATCTCGCTGGTGCAGCGCCATTTGCGTATTGGCTACAATCGTGCTGCGCGCTTGGTGGAACAGATGGAGCGTGCCGGAGTGGTGACGCCCATGCAGAGTAACGGCAACCGTGAAGTGATTGCGCCTGCCAGGCAGGAGTAAGCAGTAAAACCCAAATTCATCTAACCTCTCCCGACAAAGAGAGGTTAATGCAGAGAGGAATGCCATATGTATAAGTTTTTTATTTTGTTATTTTTTGCTTTTCCTCTCTCCGCGTATGCTGGAGCCACCGATAAACTGAAAAATTTCATCGCGTCCACGCATTCAGCACAGGCTAATTTCACCCAAGAGGTTCGGGACAAAAGTGGCAAGCGTATTCAGTCGGCTTCCGGCACTATGCAGTTTGTACGGCCCGGAAAATTCCGTTGGGTCTATCAAAAGCCTTCTGAACAATTGATCGTGGGTGATGGCGAGAAATTTTGGCTGCATGACGTGGAACTTAATCAGGTCACAGTGAAAAAAATAGATGCTGCGCTGGGCAGCAGCCCGGCGGCACTCCTGTCAGGTAACAATGAAATTGAGCGCGGCTTTAAGTTGAAAGATAGTGGAACCAAGGATAACCTGGAATGGCTGCAAGCTACGCCCCGTGCGCAGGACACCAGCTTTGAAAAAGTTCTCATGGCGTTTAACGCGCAATCCGAGCTGGTGGTCATGGAATTGCAAGATGTCTTTGGCCACACTACCGTGCTTCGTTTTTCGAAGCTGCAACGCAACCCACAACTATCGCCGCAATTATTCAAATTTGCGCCACCCAAAGGGGCAGATGTTCTGGGTGAATAATGCAGTTATTGACTGATTTTGTTTTGTGAAATCAGTTTGTATTTGAGAGTGGCTCCTTGGGATTATTGATAATTAACGTGTCGTCATAAAAAGTGACTACACCCGATGCGATGTCATGTTTTCCACCAACAAGTCCAATTGCACCAGTTTCAACCAGCTCTTTTAAAATTGGGCTACGTTCCATGATGGTATGTATTGTTCTTTTTATGTTGATAGTAGATACTTTCTCTACGAACTCAGGGTTGCTTGAACTACGGTTTTTTGTTTCGCTTTTTTCATTAAAAACAGCCGGTTGTATTTTATTTAACAAGGCTGTCAGGTTACCCATTTCTATGTGGTCGCAAGCACCCGCTATGGCGCCGCAATTGGTATGGCCTAAAACTACTATAATTTTGGCGCCAGCGACTTTGCAGCCATATTCCATACTGCCAAGAATGTCTTCATTCATGATATTGCCGGCAATCCGTACACTAAAGACATCGCCCAAACCTTGGTCAAAAATTAACTCCACTGAGGTGCGGGAATCTATACAACTTAAAACAATTGCAAATGGATGTTGACCATCCGACGTTTCACTGGCTTGTTGCAACAGATTACGATTTGCTTTGAGGTTGCTTTGAAACCTTCGGTTGCCTTCTTTTAATAACTCTAGTGCCATTGCAGGAGTAATAGTTGATTGCATTTGTTTAGTTAAGGTTTTCATGGTTTTTTAATGATGCTGGAATAGTTATATATGTAAACGTTCGTTGGTTTAAAAAATCCTTGAATTTAAGATACTGTGCATATCTTACTTCGTTTTTAAAATTATGTATTGATCCAATTCCATTGTAGTATTGTGAGCACAATAATTAAATATTTTTTTGGATTAATTGAACTAAATAATGGGGATTTTAAGTTCAATACTCTTGACGCCGGCAATTGGTGCCTTGGTGTTGGCGCTGCTCCCTGGCCGGAATCCAGATGTCGCTCGCGGCATTGGCAAGCTGGTTACCAGCATCGTCTTATTGCTTACTTGTTACTTGCTTTTCAGTTATGACCCGCATGATGCAGGTATGCAGTTCAATGAATATTTCTCGATTAATCCCAAAATCGGTAGTTCTTATGCGCTAGGTGTTGACGGTTTGTCCATGCCGCTGGTCGTCTTGACATCACTGCTCACTTTATTTGCGTTATTAGCTTCTGCCGATATTACTAAAAATGTCAAAGGTTACAACATTGGCATACTGTTGTCCGAATTTGGCATGCTGGGTGTTTTTCTGGCTCAGGACTGGTCTCTTTTCTACATTTTCTGGGAAATCACCTTAATCCCGCTATTTTTCCTGATAGACCGCTGGGGCGGCAAACGGCGACAAACAGCAAGTCTTAATTTTGTACTGTATACCATGAGCGGTTCGGTATTCATGTTGGTTAGCTTGATCGCAGTCTTTCAGTATGTTCCAGAACATGTCTCCCTGATGAGCGCGATGACCCATGTGTCAGAAAATATGCCAAAAAACCAGCAAATATGGGCATTTATCGGTTTTTTAATCGGCTTCGGTGTCAAGATGCCTATTTTTCCACTGCACGGTTGGTTACCGCTGGCGCACGTCGAAGCGCCCAGTCCAGTTAGTATCTTGATGTCCGGTATTTTGATAAAAATGGGCGCTTACGGTCTATTGCGGGTAGTTGTCATGCTGCCAACAGCCGCTCATACATTGCAATCGTTGCTGGTTTTTCTGGCATTGTTCGGCATAATTTATGGAGGTTTATTGGCTTGGCGGCAGAGCGACCTTAAGGCCATGGTTGCCTATTCTTCAATTAGTCATATGGGCATCGTTTTGTTAGGTATTTCCACATTAAATGAGGTCGGCCTCACAGGCGCTGTTATGCAGATGAGTGCTCACGGTTTGATTGCCGGCGGGATGTTTATGGTAGTAGGTATGCTGTATGAGCGCACCCACACCCGTAACATCCAGGATTACAGCTCACTGGTCCAAGTGATGCCGCGCTTCGCGTTTTTTACTACCGTAATACTGCTGGCAGCGATGGGAATGCCGGGATCGATCGGAGCGGTGGCAGAACTGCACGCGATGGTCGGTGGTTTTCAGCAGTGGGGTGGTTTAATGGTGTTTTTTAGCCTGGGAATTCTCATCAGTACCGCTTATGCGATTCGTACCATTGGCTTGCTATTTACCGGCCCGGTAAAGCCGCAGATGAAGCATATCGAAGATTTAAGACCGCCGGAGTTATTGGCGCTTAGCGTTCTGGTTGGCGGAATCGTGTTATTCGGTCTGTTTCCTGCATCGTTGGTCGAGCTGTCAGCGGCAACCATCTCACAAATGAACGGTTTGATCAGGTTGCGAATTTTGGAGGGTTAGTTAATGCATGAAGCACATTTAAAATGCGATGATCAAGCAAATAACTTACGCGAGCAAATCACGATGGCAATACATCATCTGGATCATGTTTTGCCCGGGCAAGCACCTCTCCATAATTTCGTACACCACAACACCCTGCATGGTTTTCAGCACCTTCCGTTTGAAAAAGCATTGGCGGCGGGCGAAGCGTTAACCGGAATGTACGGTTATCTTCCCGGAAACACTTAGCCGTAATTATTATCAACAAGGCCGTATTGACGACAGCGACATTTTTGCGGCGCTCGCGCATGACCCGCAATTACAGTCAGAGCAAATAGTCTGCCAGGCAAAGGATAGAACCATCCGGCGCAAAGATATTTATCGCATCGCCTTGTTATTTGACCTACAGCCATTAACCGTCAGCCAGTTAAATTGGCAGATAGAAGAATTGAACGTATTGGATACCGTGCAAGCCGATGTCCCGGACCAAGTCCGTAAGGAATTGCGGGCTGATAGCATGGTTTCGGATAATATCATCCGGCAATTGTGGGAAGCCATCCTAACAAGGCTTGAAATGGAAGATGCGGGGCTACATCCAGAGAATCTGCTGGATTTGTCATTGGAGCAAGCTGAAGAATGGCTTGAGCACGTTCGCGATGGGAATATGTCATCGACTCATGAGCGAATACAACAGCAGGCTAGTGAGGCATTGAATAATTTGCTGGGTCAAGTGGGTGATGGCATTACTTTGCGCGGTTTTATTCTGGCGGTGAGCGGGATTGATATTCTTGACTCCGTTCGTCCACAACTGATTCGTATTTGTGCATCCTGCATGGACGAAGGCGTAGCGGCATGGCATATACCAGAGCGCAGCCGCTTGGGGCTATATGCCTCGTGGCGAGAAACCACCCGATATGATGCCAATCCGTATCTGGATGAGTTACCTAATTGGCAAGCGGTAATGGCTGAGTTGCCCGTGGATGCGGTGGACACAATCATTCTGCAACTAACCCGGCTTGAGATTCCGCAAGAAAAATGGGAAGGATACCTGCAGCGACTGGCACTTGAACTTCCTGGGTGGTCAGGTTTTATCAATTGGCGCCAGCATAATCCTAAATATCATGCTCCAGATGATTCTAAACCTAGTCTTGCCGATTATCTGGCAATACGGTTAACGCTGGATCAACTCTGGTTAAATCAAGTTTGCCGCGAAAACTGGTTAATCGAAGCTAAACTGAGTAGTTTGCAGGCCTATTTCCAAAGAAACCTCTCGGAATTTATGGTGCGCAGTCAGCTATACCAAGGCAATTTGCCGGAATATCTGACCCAGCGGGCAGAGTCGCTGATCAGGCTTGCGGGCTCGGAACGACATGAGCGAGCGGATTGGCAGCAGCTTGCTGACCTGATTCAAACTTGGCAATCCAGCCCGCTCGCTGAACAGCAAGGTGCCACCCATACAATTTATAGCAGCGGCTGGCGATTGTTTCGTTTATGCCAGCACTTGGGGCTAGATGCGTCACATGCCCAAGCATTTCAAAAGCAGGATTTGTTACAGATGCTGACATTATTGGATCAGTTTACAGTGGCGGAGCGCGGCAAAGTTTGGCTGTACGCATATGAGCGCCATTATTCTGACAGTATTTTCCAGGCGATGCGTGCTAACCATAAGCAGGGACGCTGGGAAAAACGCGATAAGCGCCCCGACGCACAGATCATGTTCTGCATGGATGAACGTGAAGAAAGTGTTCGTCGTCATTTGGAAGAATTAAATCCTGCTATCGAAACATTGGGTGCTGCGGGGTTTTTTGGTGTCCCGATGAACTATAAAGGCTTGGATGACCATGATGTAACGCCCTTATGCCCCCTTGGAGTCATTCCGGTTAATGACGTTAACGAAATACCCCAAGAGGGTAGTGCGGAACAACTTGCTGCGCATAATAAAGGACGGAGCTTATACGGACGGCTTGTCTATCTGCTGCATCAAAATATCCGCCGTAACTTGTTGCTGTCGCACGCGGCTATTGATCTGCTGGCACCATTCACGCTCCTTGGCCTGCTTGGTAAAGCAATCATACCTAAACAACAGCAAGCATTAGTAGATCGTTTACGCCAAATTCTCATACCAAAAGTGGCGACTAAGCTTCAGTTTACTTCCAAGGATGTCGTTGCGGCGGCAACGCTGGATCACCCTAGCCTGGGTTTTACCGATCAACAGCAGGCTGACCGGGTTGCCGGGCTTCTACGTTCGCCCTGAAATACGCCAACTATTGGCGGAACGAGGCATTCTTATTCCCGAAGATTGCCGATTTGTCGGTGCCCAGCACGATACTTGTAGTGATACCATTATTTGGTACGATTTAGAAGATATGCCGGCAAATCTGTGGGACGCTTTTGATAACTTCAAGTCCTGCGTCCTCCAGGCTCGTGAACTTTCGGCCCAGGAACGTTGCCGACGTTTCGTCTCGGCCAATAATCCTTCGTCGCCTTCGGCTGCATTGCAGCATGTGACACAACGCTCCCAGGATTTAAGCCAGGTTCGTCCTGAATATGGCCATGCTACCAATGCTGCCGCGGTTATTGGACGGCGTGCGGTCACTCAGGGAATCTTCCTCGATCGCCGCATGTTTTTGATTTCCTACGATGCAACTCAGGATCCGGATGGAAAAATTATCGAAAACATCTTGCTGGTCGCAGGGCCTGTAGGTGCAGGCATTAGCCTGGAATATTATTTCTCCACTATTGATAACGAACGTTTCGGTTGTGGAACAAAAGTACCGCATAACGTGACAGGAATGTTCGGCGTCATGGAGGGTGCGTCCAGCGATTTGCGTACAGGCCTGCCTCGGCAAATGGTCGAAATCCATGAGCCGATGCGACTGCAGATTATAGTCGAAGCAAAAACCGAGATTCTGGGGCAAATATATGCCCGGCAAGAAGGGTTACGCGAATTGATTGCAGGTGGTTGGGTGCATTTGACCGCGATAGATCCAGATAGTGGCGACATATCTATCTTTGAGCGCGGAATTGGGTTTGTTTCCTGGAAGGCCGAAGTCAGGGATTTACCCATATGCAAAAAATCAGCAGACTATTTCCGGAATCAGAGCCTAAGTTACCGCCTGCCTTGATAAGACAATCCCAACTGGTGGAAGCTTGAAAGTGGATAATTTAGTCGCTTTAATTCCATTGTTTCCCTTGGTCGCCGCCGCTGTTATTGGCATTGGCTATTTATTGGGTGTGCTTAAAGGCGAAGCCAGTGAAAAGACGACAGCGGCTGTCGCCAGCTGGGCTATTACGCTGTCCTGTCTGCTGGCTTTGATCCTGCTCGGTGCAGATTTGCTGGGTAAAAATTCCGGTTCATGGGTTCTCGGTCAATGGCTTACCAGTGGCACGTTGAACATTCAGATAAATTTTATTACTACCGGTTTCAGCGTGAAATTGGCAGCCCTATTTTGCATTCTGTTATTCATCGTTTTTCGGTTTTCGATAAATTACATGCACCGGGAAGTTGGTTTTCACCGCTTCTTCTTTATCTTGAGCCTGTTTGCTGCAGCAATGATGATGTTAGTGCTATCAGATAGTGCAGTGGGCACTTTTATGAGCTGGGAGATTGCCGGATTTTCCTCGTATTTGTTGATAGCTTATGCTTATGACCGTCCTGTTGCGGCCTCGAATGCGACGCGTGTATTTGTCGCTAACCGCATTGGCGATGCCGGATTTTTGTTGGGTATTGGATTTAGTTATGCGTGGCTTCACAGCCTCGATTGGTCGCAGATTAATATTTTGTCAGCGCAACTATCTCCCAGACAGGCCAGTGCGATTGCATTCTGTTTTGCCATAGCAGCTTTTGCAAAATCAGCGCAGCTACCTTTTTCCCCTTGGCTGGCAAGGGCAGCGGAGGGGCCTACGCCATCCAGCGCGGGATTTTACGGTGCGATTATGGTGCATTCAGGCGTCTATCTTATGATTTTATTGCAGCCCATTCTTGAGCGGGCACCGCTGATCATGATTTTGGTTGCAATCGTAGGTTTGTTAACGGCCGTGTATGGTTTCTTTGTCGGACTCACCCAGACTGATGTTAAGAGTTCGCTGTTCTCATCGACAACAAGCCAATTAGGGTTGATGTTCCTGGAATGTGGGCTTGGTTTTTGGCAACTCGCAAGCTGGCATCTTTGCGCCCACGCGATAGTTCGCGGTTATCTGGTACTAACTGCCCCATCGTTAATGCACTATATACGGGGCAATCCGATCAAGCCTTTTTTTTCTAAAATTGCAAATTTACGCTGGGCTTATATTGCATCCCTGCAGCGTCTTTGGATGGATCAGATTGCTGACAGGATTTTGGTAAAACCAGTACGCAGGTTGGCTCGTGACCTGGCGTATTTTGATGATCATGTTGTTGATCGTGCCATGGGGATTCCAATCCCCGCAATGCATACAATATCTTCACTGGCACAACTGGAAAAACAAAAAATTGACGGGAAGCTGAAGAGTCAGGATGACGACTTTGCCCGAGGCAGCGGTTTGATCGGTAATTTTGCCCACCGGGTTGCCGCTGCTCTGTATTGGTTTGAGGATCGCTTGGTGATACGCGGGATTGGCAAAGATATGATCGATTACGGTCGTCGGATTGGTCATGCTACCAACAACATAGAGCAGTTGCTGCTTCAACCCGGCTATCTCGTATTGTTTGTGGCGATAATATTACTGGCCGCACTGTGAGGCGCTGATGGTTACAAATGTCACTTTCTGGTCAGAGTCGGTAGCTTTTCCGCTGTTGACTACGCTGACTATCGTGCCGCTGGCGGCCATGTCAGCCATTCTATTTTCACGCTCTACCACTGTCGCTCTGGGTCTCGGTTTTGCGGGCACACTGCTCAATTTATTTCTAAGTTTTTATTTGCTGTCCGTGTTTGATCCAGATACAGCTGGAATTCAACTGGCCGAGCAGAAACATTTCTTTGGTTTTATTAATTACAGTGTTGGTGTTGATGGCCTGAGCGTTCTGTTTATTCCGCTCACAGCGATCTTGGCGCTGCTGATTCTGGTTTATAAATTAATTACCCGTCAAGACACTGATTGGAAATTCATAGCCTGCCTGCTTGGCTATGAAGTCATCCTGATTGGCGCCTTCTCTGCATTAAATGTGATGCAATTCTGGTTTTGGACCTTATTGGAATTACTGCCGGTTATCTTATTGACACGCTATGCCGGAACTGGACAAAAAAAGCACTGGGCGATCACTTGTCTGGTGCGGTACTGGAGTTGGGGGTTGCTAATGACTTTATCCGGCTTTCTGCTACTGAGTTTTGGCTTAGTGGGCTCAGAGGCCATTCCGAGTTTCGACTGGTCGACGCTGAAACAAAATAAGGCTCTGTTACAAAATGGAACATTGATTTTTATTTTGCTTTTTTGTGGCTTTGCGATTCGCATGCCCCTGTTTCCGTTTCATGGCTGGTTACCGGTTTTGGCAGAACAAGGTTCAGTCGCCAGTGCCACCGTTTTCCTGGTTGGCTTGAAGCTGGGTATTTACGCCACCATCCGTTTTATCTTGCCGCTGGTTACGGAGGTTGCTGAACACTGGGCTGGATTTGTGGTTGTACTGAGCCTGATAGGGATTTTTTACGGTGCATTGTTGGCATTGATGCAGATTAATATTCGCCGCTTACTGGCTTTTGCCGTCATTAGCCATACCGGGATGCTGGTAATAGGTGTTTTCTGTTTTAACGCGCATGGGTTGAATGGCAGCGTATTCCTGTCGCTGGTATATGGTTTGGCATCAGCGGGTATGCTGTTAAGCATCGGTCTGATTTATAAGCGAACGCGCACGGCTTTCACTCCGCGCTTGGGCGGCCTTTTTGACAGCAATATTAGCGTCGCGCTACTTTTTTTTATGGCCGCGCTGAGTACCATGGTCATGCCAGGCACACCAGGCTATGACGCGGCACATCTCTTGATTGAAGGCACTATCGATGAATATGGCTGGTTAACTGCGATCTTTATTCTGGTTGGCAATGTGCTGGCAGCCGCTTCCCTGCTGATAGCCTTTCAACAGATGTTTATGACCAGAGCCAAACGCGTCATACAGCAACCTAGCAATAACCCTTATGCGGCCAAGATCGAACCAGTCATAGCCGTAACAATTTGCTCGCTGCTTATAGGCATCGGTTTTAACACGCAACCCTGGTTACATTTTATTGAAAAAGCCCCGAACGTTATAGATGAGCACTACCAAAAACATGAAGAGAAACACGCTAGTAGTCCGCCGCTTACACTCATCGATGACAGGGCGATAGGGAACGGTAAACATGATTAATGAAGCTTTTCCCATATTAAGCCTCACTATTCTGCTGCCTTTATTAGGCGCCATTGCAATTGGGATCACCCACAACGTTAATTTGGCCAAAAAGATTGCCTTATCAATTGCTGGGCTTGAGTTGATCGCAACGCTGGTGGTGGTATGGTTGTTTGATGCAGCTAAGGGCAATAATTTTCAGCTTGTCGAACAATATGCCTGGATTCCGAGTCTGAATATCGAATTCCTGATCGGGATAGATGGTATTTCAATCTTATTTTTACCAATGTCAGCTCTGTTGACATTGGTTGCCATTATCGCCTCGTGGAATTCGGTGCAAAATTTAACCCGTTTTCATTTTGCGCTGCTGCTGGCGCTGGAAGGCGGCACTATGGGCGTGTTTGTCGCGATGGATCTGATGTTGTTCTTTTTGTTCTGGGAATTGATATTGCCGCCGATTTTCTTTCTGATTGGTTTGTGGGGCGCAGGCCCCCAGCGGCGCGGCGCGGCGATGAAATACATGCTGTATATGTTATTCAGCGGAGTGCTATTGTTGTTTGCCTTTGTCATGCTGGCGGTAAATCATGCTACCCAGATGGGTGGCAGCATTCCACAGAGCTTATCCTTCAGTATCCGGTTGTTGAACACAGCTATACCGGATAATATCCAAGCTATTGTTTTTTTGTTATTAATTATTGGATTTGCAGTTAAGATACCGTTGGTGCCATTTCATACTTGGCTGCCAACTACCGCCGTTGAGGCACCGACACAATTGACAGCATTACTCGTTGGTCTGAAATTAGGTGCGTTTGGCATACTGCGTTTTGCTTTGCCGTTAACCCCCAATGCATCGGTTAAGTATGCCTGGGTGCTGAGTATCGTAGGTGCCATTACTTTGATTTACGCCGCGATGATTGCCCTGCAACAGACCAATTTACGCCGTTTGCTGGCGTATGCCAGCATTAGCCATGTGGGACTGGTGATAATCGGTATTGCGACTCTCAATATACAAGGCGTTCAAGGGGCGATCTTTCAATTGCTCAATTTTTCCTTGATTGCAAGCTGTCTGATGTTGATTGCAGGTTTTATCCAGCATCGCATAGGTAGCACTGAAGCTGTTCACCTTGGTGGGTTAGCGAAAGTGATGCCTAGATTGACCAGTTTTTTCTTTTTATTTGCCGCCGCTAGTATCGGCATGCCTGGAACCAGTGGTTTTGCGGCAGAGTTGTTATTGATTATAAGCGCGATAAATGCCCATCCTGGCTTGGGTGTTGCTGCATTACTAGGGGCAATTCTTGGCGCAGCTTATACGCTGTCCTTTATCCGCCGTGCTTTTTTTGGGCCAATTGTTCATGCTCACTTAAATCAAGTGCAGGATCTGCGCTCTCGCGAATTCGGGTTGTTATGCATACCGGCATTATTGGTACTATTTTGGGGATTTTTCCCTGATCAGGTTCTGGAGATCAATAAGCTGGCTGCTGAGTCTTGGTTGAACCGGCTAGTCCATTATAGAGTCGGCCATTAAATAGTACGCCGTTATACCCGCGAAGGCCGAAATCCGGATGTTTTATCAATCTATTTGATGGTTGGTTCTATAGGGCACTTCTAAAAATTAAGAGTTCTAAACAAGACTAGGCGCGAATAAAAAATGTTGACGAAGCATATGGTTGATATGTAAGGAAATATTTTTTGTGAGCAATAACGTATTGTGACGAAATCTGAATTTTTAGAAGTGCCCTATAATTACCCTGGAATTATTGAAGATAGTATCGTCAAGCCTATTATTTTAGAGGTGCCCTTTAATAATTGCATTAAAAAATGCAACTTCTTCGTATCATTGCCGGATTATGTTCACCACCCGCGATAACTTGTTCGATCCTCCTGCACCCGTCGCGCCCTTAGCTGAGCGCCTGCGCCCCCAGCACATCGACGAAGTGATAGGGCAAGCCCATTTGCTGGGCCTGGGCCGGCCACTGCGCTTGGCGTTTGAATCCGGCAAGCTGCATTCCATGATTCTGTGGGGGCCACCCGGGGTGGGCAAGACCACCTTGGCCAGGCTCATGGCCTCGGCGTTTGATGCTGAGTTTGTGCCGCTATCGGCGGTGCTGTCCGGGGTGAAGGACATCCGCGATGCTATTGCGCAAGCGCAGCACACCTTGCAGCAGAGCGGGCGCCACACTATTTTGTTCGTTGACGAGGTACATCGCTTCAATAAATCGCAGCAGGATGCGTTCCTGCCTTTCGTCGAACAGGGCTTGGTCACCTTCATTGGCGCAACTACTGAAAATCCTTCATTTGAAGTGATTAGCGCGTTGTTGTCGCGCGCCCAGGTTTATGTGCTGCAAGCCTTGTCCGAGGCTGAATTGAATCAACTGTTCGAACGCACGCAACAGCTTGCCTTGCCGGATTTGGAATTTGACGACGCGGTACGTGAACGTATCGTCGGCTATGCCGATGGCGATGCGCGCCGTTTGCTCAACGTGCTTGAGCAGCTGCAAACCGCCGCCGACCCGCATGTTAGTCGCATCGATGCCGACTTTTTGGACAGCGCTTTGGCGCAAAACCTGCGTCGTTTCGATAAGGGTGGAGAAGCGTTCTACGATCAGATCTCCGCCCTGCATAAATCGGTGCGGGGTTCCAATCCCGATGCCGCTCTGTATTGGCTGGTGCGTATGCTGGATGGCGGTGCCGATCCGCGTTATCTGGCGCGACGTATTGTGCGTATGGCGTGGGAAGATATTGGTCTGGCTGATCCGCGCGCGATTCAATTAACGCTGAATGCCGCCCAGACCTACGAACAACTGGGCTCGCCGGAAGGCGAACTGGCATTGGCGCAAGCGGTGCTCTACCTTGCCGCTGCGGCCAAGTCGAATGCGGGTTATGTCGCGTATAATGCCGCCCGCGCCTTGGTCGCCCAAGATGGGTCGCGTCCGGTACCGCTGCATTTACGCAATGCGCCAACCAAATTGATGAAACAGCTTGATTATGGCAAGGACTATCGTTACGCACACAATGAAGTGGAAGGCTATGCAGCAGGTGAAAATTATTTTCCGGAGGGGCTGCCTGAGGTAAGTTTTTACCAACCTGCCGAGCGAGGGCTGGAAACTAAAATCGCGGAAAAACTGGCCCACCTTCGTGAGCTGGATGCTGCGGCAAAGAGAAATGAAAAATGATTACAGCATGTAACCGAGTAAGGTTGCATCGCGTTGGAGGAGAGCATGTTAGATCTACAAGCATTACGCAATGATTTGGACGCCGTGGCGGCACGTCTGGCGGCACGGGGTTACCCGCTGGATACGATTCGTTTCGGGCAGCTGGAGAGTTCGCGTAAAACGATTCAAACACGCACGCAAGAGCTGCAAGCCAAGCGCAATGCTGCCTCCAAACAGATTGGTATGGGCAAGGCCAAGGGCGAGGATGTGTCGGCCATCCTGGCGGAGGTGGCCGGTTTGGGCGATGAGCTTAAGGAACTTGAGGCGCAACTTGAGCATATACAGCAAGACTTGCAAGCTTTTCTCTCGGTCATTCCTAACACACCGCACATTAGTGTGCCTGTAGGTAAGTCAGAGGCCGACAATGTTGAAATGCGCCGCGTAGGATCACCGCCTGAATTTGATTTTGAGGTTAAGGATCACGTCAGTTTGGGCGAGGACGTGGGTGGGTTGGATTTTGAAACCGCCGCCAAGATCAGCGGCGCGCGCTTCTCGTTGTTAAAAGGTCCGCTGGCGCGGTTGCACCGGGCGCTGGCGCAGTTCATGCTGGATACTCACACCGAGCAGCACGGCTACACGGAAGTGTATGTGCCGTATCTGGTGAATGCAGACTCCATGCGAGGCACCGGGCAGTTGCCGAAATTCGAGGAGGATTTGTTTCGTAAGCCGCAGGATTTTCCAACCCGTGCCGACTTCCCCGCATCAGCTGGGTAAAGAAGCTTGAAGGTGAGCATGGTTTGATGATTGTTTCGCTCAGGGGGGTTTATTTGCCCACCGCCGAAGTCCCAGTGACCAACATGGTGCGTGACAGCATCACTCCGCTAGAGAAACTGCCGCTGAAGTTTGTGGCGCACACCCCCTGCTTTCGCAGCGAGGCTGGCTCCTACGGGCGCGATACACGGGGCATGATCCGTCAGCATCAATTCGACAAGGTGGAGTTGGTGCAGATTGTGCATCCTGAGCATTCCTATGACGCGCTGGAACAATTGCTAGCACATGCCGAAACGATTTTGCAAAAACTGGCTTTGCCATACCGGGTAATGAAACTATGTTCGGGTGATATGGGTTTTTCTGCCGCAATGACTTACGATATTGAAGTTTGGTTGCCGGCCCAGAACGCCTACCGCGAGATTTCTTCCTGCTCCAATTTTGAAGCCTTCCAGGCACGGCGTATGCAGGCGCGCTTCCGAAATGAACAGGGAAAGCCGGAATTGCTGCATACCGTTAATGGTTCTGGTCTCGCGGTAGGGCGCACATTGGTTGCGATACTAGAAAACTATCAGCAAGCCGATGGAAGTGTTGTGGTACCTGAGGTGTTACGGCCTTATATGGGAAAGCTGGAATATATCAGGGCATCGTGATGATCATGGTTGTCGCAATGGGGAATGCTGTGACATATACCATTTCCAGTAGCAATGTATATTTAGGGTACTTTAAAAAATGTGTCTACCTGATAGGTAGGTGTTGATGTATGTGTATAAGGAGATAGAAATGGAAGTATCGGGAATTTCAACATTGAGCACCATTTTGAAGCGCCCCATTGAGCTCAGAAGTGATGCTCTTGTCCAGCGCAGAGAGATGGCAGCTGAGTTGCAGGGAAACTGCCAAAAACTGGCGATATTTTTGAAAAAAACGTTACGCATTGCTAAACAAGCGAACGAAGTGGATTTGAAGCCGCTGAAAAGAAAATCATGAATCTGATGGATGATTTAAAGCAAGTGGGCAGCACATTTCAGGAAGAGGAGGTCCAGTTCTTTGGCATTTGGCAATCGACATGCGATTCAAGGATTTCGCAAAAAATTGCGCAGATTTTTACCAGTTGATCCTTAACTTGAAACAACTCCTTAATGAGAATATACCGGATTCGTCTGCTCTTAAAGCGCTGTGTAAAGAGGAAGGTCCGTTAAAAGTGACGGAGGCTTGGCAAGGTGAGCTTGAAACGATGCTGGGCCGTGTTAATCAAGAGTACATGAAAGTTATGGCTATTAAGTTCTCTTGGTGAACTGTGAAATGTAGTGGGCACTTGGAGGCGGGGCGAATTGAATTAGCGGGCATGTTGTGCCCCCTCCCTTGTAGGATGATAGACGCTGAGAGATTTACCGGATACAGATAGACCATTGATGGCATTTGAGGGTGGACGGAGTTGTGCTTCATCCTTACCTTTCCTTTTTTCCAGCAATTTATAATCTTGCGCCGGAGTAAGTAGTCGCGGCACAGTGCCCAAAGGTAGGTTGTTTAACATGTCATGGTGCATACGCACCATTTCAACCAGATTGACCGCTTCGCCACCGCGTGCATAGCCATATTTGGTCTGTTCAAAGTACAGTGGTTGCGCCAGTAGCGGCATCACCTTCTTCACATCTGCCCATTTATCCGGATTGTTACCTTGTTGCTGTGTTAGCACACGTGCATCCTCAAGATGCCCATATCCTTGGTTATAAGCTGCCAGAGCCAGCCAAGTGCGATCTGGTTCTTTGATACGTAGTGGCAGTTGCTCCTTCAGCATCAGCAGGTATTTTGCCCCGCCAATAATGCTCTGGCGTGCATCCAGCCGGTTGGTTACACCCATACGGTCAGCGGTATCTTCAGTTAGCATCATCATGCCGCGCACTTTGGTGGGTGAAGTGGCAAGCGGATCCCAATGTGATTCTTGATAGGCGAGAGCGGCGAATAGCTGCCACTCCATTCCGGTTAAAGTAGCGGCTTCTTCAAATAGTCTCCGGATGTGGGGTAACACAGTCCGCGCTTTGGTGATAAATGCAACCGCGTCGTCTGACTCCAGTTGTTTGTTGTGCCCGTAATAGTGATCCAGCAGGCGGCGTAAAGTGCCATCTTGTTTAATAAGGGTGAAAAACTTTTCTGCTTCCGTCAATAAATCAGCGGCGGTGTCTGGCGCAAATGCCCACGCTAGATTGGAGGGTGTAGCAATGTCGATTGTGGAATCCAGGTTGGGATGGTAATTGCGTGCCAGCGACAGTTGTTCTTCGTTGGCGACAGTGCATTCCAGTTTGCCCTCTGCTACTTCTTTCAGAAGCTTGGCAGCTGACTGATTAGGGCGTGTATGCCAGTGCAGTGCCGGAAATTTTTTCTGTGCTTCGTGCAAAGCTGTTTCTTGTGCGGAACCCGCCATGACGGCGATATTTTTTTTGAAAAGCCCTTCCATGCGCCGCAGAGGCGCGCTATTGCACACCGCTTGTTCAGCTACAGTTTGATAGGATGGGCCGAACCTCACGCTTTCACTTCCGTTGCTGCGTAGTCCAGATGTGGCGAAATGTGCCTGATTCGTTACAATGGATTTCATGACTTGATCCAGTGGCAATGGCATCAGTTTTATCTTTACGTGCATTTGCTCGGCGAAAAGATTAACGAGTTGGAGCTCGAATTCAGAGTCCACACTATTCTCAGCTGGCACGATGACCGGTTAATTCTTCTCGCCATGGTTTTTGGGCGGGCTTTTCAGGCGTGCAGGCTGCGAATAAAGCGACGTTCAGGAGTATGAGCGTGAAGAACTTTATTCTTGAAAAGAATGAATCTATAGGCTTGATCATATGAACATTCTGCCTGATTTTATGCTTTGATGGTAAAATCCGCCTCTGCGGAGAGGTGGCAGAGTGGTCGAATGCGACAGACTCGAAATCTGTTGTACGGTTTTCCCGTACCGTGGGTTCGAATCCCACCCTCTCCGCCATTTATTGTACGTATGTTATTTAGTTTAAACATTATTTTGTACCTATGGTTGTATTATTCTTGCCGATGTTCTTATCCTGCTGCGTGGCTTGAAGATAGATTATTTACAAAATGGGTCTGGTGCTAATTATCGTTATTAGCATTTTTACTTATTGTATTAAGGTCCAAACCAAGTCATTCTTGGTCAGGGCTTTTGATCTTATCGATCAGTCAAATGGTGTGACATTTGTAGGTCGATTCAGCAATCCTCATTAACCAGAAGACACCTCTTCTGGGCAACACCATAAGCCTCAGTGATTCAATAGAGATTACCCTCGTAAATCCTCCGCTAGCTGCGAGTTCGTTAATGCTCTTAATTATTGCAATATTTAGAGCTCAAATGGCAGCATGAACGCAAGCATTCAGGCGACAACTAGATTGACAATTACCGCATTGCCGTCGGCGCATCCAGGCAATTGAAGTGGTTGGCCTTGATCGCAAGCACTGGAGCACTGCCACCCCGATACGTACCCTCTTTCGTGATGCTCTCGTTAGTGCCGGACTGGATTATTTTAACCCGCACAGTTTTAGAAATACGCTTGTTCGGCTGGGGGAAACAACCTGCAATAACCCCGAAGCATTTAAGGCCTGGAGCCAGAACCTTGGGCATGAAAAAGTCATGGCGACATTTTTGAATTACGGCGAAGTGGCCTACCAGCGGCAGGGTGAAATCATCAAAGGACTAGCAACGCCGCAGCAGGCCATGCAGTCGGGTGTTAACGAGCTGGCGAAGGCGATAGCCCAGGAAATGTGTAATAACGGTTTGGGGATGCTGGCTTAGGTAAAGCCGCCTCAAGGAAGATGTGAAATGAGTTGTACTGTGCGGGGTGGTATCAGGTATCCCGCTGCAAACGGTTCAGTAATTTGACGAACTCAACGGCGATGCGTTTGTTTTCGGGGGTGAGTTGTTGGAAGCCCCGACGAAAGAGGATAGCTGCATTCGAACTATCTTTGCTGCCGACTTTGGGTTTCGCTTTACTCTTCGTGGTCTTCGTTTGTTGGGCGGCATAAGCGCCTCTGCTACCGTCATTCCAAGTGCCGTAGCGATTTTCTCTACCAGTTCAAGAGCAGGTTGCTGCTGACACCTTTCGATGCGTGACAGATTGCCAGCATTTGTACCGGCTTCCAGTGCCATCCTCTTGAGTTGCCCCCGCGCTTTAAACGCAGTTGCTTGATTATCTCACCGATTTTCATGCGGCAATTCTGTTTTATCCTGCGTGTGGCGCAAACTTTATCCGCAAGTAGTTCGTGATAGTATTTGCGTATACGCAAATTTAACTATCTGGGAATTGCGGACGAGATAAATAAACACCAGACCGAACAACGCTATGTCCTTGTGTTAATACGATGAGCAAAACGAAATTTTCCGACGAAGAGCGTCTTTGTTTCTATAACGCTATCTTGCATCTGATAGCGAGAAGCAGTTTGTTACCGTTGATAAAGACAACGACACGCTTACCTATAATCGCAAAAACTTAAAGAGCGGAGAGAAAATATCCGGCAGGCCATCCGACGAAGAAATGACCCGGTGCTTGATATTGCTCAACCTCATAAAGAATTTACGGATACAAGCCAGAAAGTATCGAGATTGAAAATACCTTTGCTATCGGCGGCAGGCGCGAAGAAGGCGCAAGGGCTGTCGAGACTGACATTGTTATCAAAAATAAACAGGGAATAATCGAAATAGTCTGCGAAGTAAAACGCATTCACGAATATAAAGGAGTGGACGACAGCTCAATTAAAAAGCAACTATTCGATCCGCACGACGAATATCGTTAAATACAAATCCCAAAATACCTTTTTATGTGTCCCTTGACGTTCCACTCAACAAAGAACAATTCCCGCTAAATTGTATTGGGATAGATACCGGTGTATCGAAAACTTATGAAGAGTGGTCAAAACAAGGTAGAACACCGCACCTCGTTGATATTGTCCGCCCGGACGAAAAGCCAGTTATCCAAGATATTTTCATCAAGCTTTCTGGCGATGAGAAGAATCTACAAAAACAGTTCAAAGACCTGAACGACAAATTTGGCATAGATGTTTTACGCCGCATTTGGCGCACTCTCTGGGATCATATTTGGGGAGGGACTCTTGAGGATAATAAGAAATTTGAAAACTTCAATAAGGTATTGCTTGCCAAGATTTATGACGAGCGCAAAACCAAGAAAGGTTCTGCTTATCAGTTTCAGCGGAAATTCAGGAGTGGTTCGCCGCAAACTGAGGAAGAAGTGTCAAATGATGTTGACCTACTCTATCGTCGCGCATTTATAGAATACTTGTCTAAAGACAAGACCATCGAACTTAAAGACGTAAAGGAATCGACTTCAAAAGAGTTTTCCCGCAGTTGATTAGCAAGTGCGTTGAACTTCTAAGCCCAATTTCATTTCAGAAAAACAGATATAAAAATGTTGACGTGTTGGGTGAATTTTATGAAATGGTCATCAGGGAAGCTTTCAAGCAAACCAAAGGGCTATTCTTGACCCACCCCAACATCGTTTTGTTTATCCTCGCTGTGCTAGATGTTGAGAATATGGTCAGCGAGAGATTGAAAAATCCCGATGAAGACAGCAGATATAGACTGCCTTTTGTAATAGACCCTAGCTGCGGCACTGGGACTTTTCTTTTGCATTACATGAAATTTGTTCAGAAATTTGTTGACGAGAATAGAGCGACCATTTCAATGGGGGATGACGATATTGCCGATTTCATTGATCGACAACTGTCGGGGAATAGTGCGTACAAATGGGTCATTGATTACGTCTACGGCCTTGATAATGAGCAGTCAGGCACACGGCTCTGCCAAATCAATATGATCCTCCATGGTGATGGAAGCACAAACATCTATGGCACGGATGGTTTGGGATAGTTTTAGAACTATTCGAAACTGGAAGTCACGGGCCAAACAACATACTTTCTTCAAAGCCCCAAACAGATAGAACCTATTATCCAAAAAGCTCAATTGATAGGTTCGACATTGTTATTTCTAATCCGCCGTTCAACGTCAACATCAATAAGGCATCGGTTCAACAGAATTTTGAAATAAATGGCAAGTCGGAAGCTTACTTTTTAGAGCGGTGGTATCAACTACTTAAACCTGGTGGACGAATTGGCGTTGTTCTACCTGAGAGTTTTTTTTCAGTAGAAGATGACGTTGAGGGTCGGCTATTCCTATACGGGCACTTCAATATCAAAGCGATAGTGTCGCTTCCAAGTCATGCCTTTTCGCCTCACACCACTACCTCTACAAGTCTTTTGTTTGCGAGCAAAAAAACACAGGTGGAGGAAGAGAAGTTCCAGTCATCGTGGGATAAGCAGACGATTTTATTTGACGAGAAATACAGCCGTGTCCATGCCATTTTGGCTGTATCAAAGGATAATCTGAGCTTCGTGTTGGCGGATAAACAGAAAGATGAAAGCATCAGAAGTCTTCGCATTAAAAGCCGAGCATTTTTTGATAAGGAATTCGGACACGGCTTTATCGTTTTGCCATACTTGATGATAAGTTTTATTCAGTGCTGACAATTTCAGCCAGTTGAAAAAAAGATACGAGATACGGTTTTAAGCGTTAGAAGCCGATGGGTTTTATTTAACGTCACTAAGAAAATTAAAAGTGAGTTCTATAATTTCTCTATTTCCAACATGGGTTACAAGGCTGGCAAGAAAGGTTCAAAAGACAAGCCGAATGAACTCATGGCAATTTACGATAATGACGGCTGTCGAATTTACAATCTGAAATATGCTCATTCTTGGAGCAAGTATGACCACAAAGACAAGAATACTGTTTTAGGGCAATTGAGGGCGTTACGGCTATGGCAATAGTGATGGAAAAGAACTCAGTAAATTATCTTGCTAGCTTTTCGCCAATAAGGTGCGACACGCACTTTAAGCGGAATATCAACGTAGCGGAGAGCTTTTTTTCCAATGAGAAAATTACTTGGGTTGCGCTGGGTTCAGTTTTAGAGGGCGTGCGAAATGGCATGAACATCAAAACCGATTTTTATTCTATGGAAGAAACGGATACGCTGGATTTATCTGTCTCTCAGATCAAAGAATACGGCCTGATCGATAAGAATCAAAATTACCTCACTGATGAAGTAAAAGATTTAAGCGGTTATTTTGATTTAGAGCCGGATATGGTGCTGATTACAAGGTCAGGCACTATAGGCGTTGCATTGTCAACAAATCACCCATCTTTCAATTTTGATGAATATGTTTATGTTGCTTCTGGTTTTGTAATCACAGCTAAAGTTAAGGATGGATTTTCGGCCAATGCAATAGCAGGCTATATCAATTTTTTGACGTGCAGAAATATCTTACAGCAATGGCGGTGGGTGCTTGTCAGAAGAATATCGCCCAGCCCACCATAAACAATCTTCCTATTCCAGAATGTCTACTAAACGGTGAAGCCGATATAGAGCAATACTTCGCGGAGTACGAAAACGAAAGCAGAAAATAGTTGAGTCGATGGCATTGCAGGAAAGGGAGTTAGCGCAATTAAAAACAAATGTGTCGGCTTGATTAAAGAAAAGATAGTTGAGTTTTATGAATAGCATTGTTCAACGCTGGGCGCGTCAAATCATCAATTCGCTTGCTCTGTCTGAGCCCATCGCTACGCTTAGGAAGCACGATACTCCGTAATTGGGCTAGCCCGCATTCGTCTTCAGTTGCACCGCAAAATCTGCCACTTCCAACTTAAACAGAAATCTGGCAGTAGTCCTGGAGTGTTGTGCGTAAAATTGACGTACAATAAAGCCATCAGTTTTTGGAGAAAACGCCATGCCGACTACCCTTGCCAACGAATCCGCCCGGATCAATCTGCGCACCAGTGCCGAAGCGAAGGCGATGATCGAACGCGCCGCTGCGCTAATGGGTACAACGGTTTCCAGCTTTATGTTGCAAAACGCTTTTGAGGCTGCGCGCCGGATTGTGTCAGAGACCGATACGCTGTTGTTGACCCAGCGGGACTTTGAAGCGTTCACCGCATCCATTGAGAAGCCCCCCAAACCTAATGCTGCTTTACGTAAATTGATGGCGCGTCGTTAAGCAATTGGTTGCCATTCAGTTGCTGGGGGCAGAGCATCGCCGCGAGGGGTTTGATTGTGGCGATGCGGCACTGAATGATTTTCTGTTGCGCCAGGCCGGGCAGCAACAACGGCGTGGTTTCGGCAAAACCTATGTGGCACTGGCTGACGATGGCGTGAGCGCCATCGGATTTGTCACGGTGAGCGCCGGTCAGGTTGCCACTTCCGCATTATCTTCCCAAACTAAATTGCCGCGCTATCCCGCTCCCGTTCTGCGTATCGGACGATTGGCGGTGGATGCGCAACATCAGGGCAGCGGAGTGGGGCAGGATTTGCTGGCGTTCGCTTTGCGTTTGGCCGTGGAATTCTCGCAACGGGGGGGGTTGTATGCCGTGGTGGTGGATGCCAAGCATGACCAGGCAAAAGCGTTTTACGTGAAGCTGGGGTTCATTGTTTGCGTGGATAATCCGCTGAGTTTGTATTTACCGGTCGCTACGCTGGAGCGGGCGGCTGCGGTATAGGCTTCGCCTAGACTGCATTCGTCTTCAAGCCCCACCGCAAAACTCCTTCAGATCAATCTATCCCAGCCCGCGCCCGCCAGACGAGCCAATGGTGTTGCCAGCGATTGCATCGAAAACTTTCATCACGAATACACCGATGTCAGGCTCTTTGCTGGATCGAGGCCCCGCCACGTTGAGAATTTCGATCTGGATCGAGGCCAGCCAACTGGTGATTGCGTCTTGCCAGTTCATTTCTGGATGAACATGCAGCCAGGGTTTGCGCAGATGTTTAGCGAATGAAACCGTTTGCTTGCTGCCGCCGCTAAGTTCCGGGCTGATTGTCAAGATAAGCGTGGCATCTGAATCATGGACGTTGGCTTTGTTGCGCTGTCGATACCCGCCACCATCCGGCATTTCGGCCAGTTGGTATTTCGCCGGAATGACGCCATCTTCAGCCATGCGCCCGGCGGGACACCAGCCGCCATATGGAATGCCATGAGCAATAGCCCAATCAAGCGCGGCGCGATCCGCGCCAGTTTGGCCGCCGGAAATAATTTTCGTAATCATAGAATGGCACTCTTAGAGATGAGTTAATTGAGAAGCGCATTTACCTTGTTTTCTACAGCTTGAAACTCTTTGCTTAGCGCCATTGCTGGTGCGGCATCTTGCTCTCTGAAAATTTCAGATAGTCGACAGTAGTACCACAGCACATCATCCCTTCCCGCACTGAAACGATTGAATGGGGCGGAGAGGTTCACATTCCTTATGAAGGCGCAGTCATGGCGCATTTAAGGCGCGAGTTCAAGTTTGAAGTGCAACGCCTAACTTGAACTCGCGAGCGATAACTGTGGTGTTAACTGTAAGTTATTGGCGTATTTCAGGAGTGCGTTGGTCTGGTGAATGGATCGGGTTATTAAATACGCAGGGCTTTAGCCACTACCTCGCGGGTAAGGTGGGGGGCAAATAGTTCGATGAAGTGATACGTATAACCGCGCAGAAATTCGTTGCGGCGGAT
This sequence comes from Nitrosomonadales bacterium, assembly GCA_016721605.1. GTDB lineage: Bacteria > Pseudomonadota > Gammaproteobacteria > Burkholderiales > Gallionellaceae > Nitrotoga. The sequence goes on along the minus strand of JADKHS010000035.1, from coordinate 109,753 downwards.
GGCAATGCGCGTGGTGCTGGATTGAAATAGATTGCCAGTATCTATCATGCGTAAGAGTTTATCGCGTTCTGGAATAAATGCCATTTGGGCGACTATGCCGATACCCAAGCCTAATTCCACATAGGTTTTAATTACGTCCGCATCAATAGCGGTGAGTACGATGTTAGGAGTGATATGGTGTGCATTGAAGGCGGCGTTAATCTTGCCTCGCCCGCTAAATGCGAAATCGTAAGTAATGATGGGATATTGAGCAATTTTTTCAGTGTCAATTTCTTTTCCGCCAATAGCGGGTGCTCTGCAGGTACTACGATGCAGTGGTGCCATTCATAGCATGGCAAGGTTGTCAGCTCGTTGTACATAATCAGACTTTCAGTGGCGATGGCGATGTCTGCTTCTCCATTAAGGACCTGTTGCGCAATTTGGGTGGGGCTGCCTTGATGCAGGCTGAGTTTGACTTTTGGATAACGTCCAATGAATTGTTTGACCACTGGCGGCAAAGCATAGCGCGCCTGGGTATGGGTGGTGGCGATGGTAAGCGAGCCACTATCCTGGCTGCGGAACTCCTGGCCCACTTGTTTTAAATTGTCCGCATCATGAAGCATGCGCTGGGCAATTTCGAGCACGGCCTTGCCTGGCTCGGTGATTGCGGTGAGGCGTTTGCCATTGCGCACAAATATCTCGATCCCTAGCTCTTCTTCCAAAGATTTTATTTGCGTACTCAACCCAGGTTGTGAGGTATATAGAGCTTTCGCTGCATCGGAAATATTGAGTTCACGTTTAACAATCTCATGCAGGTAGCGAAATTGTTGTAAATTCATAGCAATTTTTCTTATAACAATAGGTTATAAAATACTAACATATTGTTATTTGATAACAATATGGAGGTGCGCTACCATGCGCGCCGTTTTAGGGAGTTTAGATGGATTGGCTTTATACATTTTCTGGTTTTATAGTCGGCTTTGTGGTCGGCGTGACCGGCGTTGGCGGCGGCTCCTTAATGACACCGGTACTGGTGCTGATGTTTGGCATTGCCCCGGCCACGGCAGTCGGCACTGACTTACTGTATGCGTCGCTGACAAAGATGGGCGGCAGTTGGGTGCATGGGCGACGCGGCACGGTAGATTGGAAGGTGGTTAAATTGCTGGCGATGGGGAGTTTACCCGCCGCTTTGCTCAGCATGGCGCTGCTCCATTATTTGGCGTTGGACGAGAAGCATCTTAAGTCGCTGATTACCAGCGTATTGAGCGTTGCATTGTTGCTGACTGCCGCGGCACTGTTGTTCAAGCCGTATTTGATAAAGCTTGGGAGACGTCCGGATGGTGTGATGTTTGAACTGCATGCGCATCATTTAACCGGTGCGACCATTTTAACCGGTGCGGTTCTGGGTGTGCTGGTAACCATTTCATCGGTGGGTGCGGGTGCATTGGGCGTGGTGGTTTTGCTGTTTCTTTATCCGCGCGCGCCTATGGCCCAGATCGTCGGCACTGATATTGCACACGCGGTGCCGCTCACCCTGATTGCCGGGTTGGGTCATGCCGCGCTGGGTACGGTAAATTACGGGCTGCTGGGCAGTTTGTTGCTGGGTTCGCTGCCTGGAATTTATTTGGGTAGCCATCTTGGTATAAAGATCCCAGACCATGTGCTGCGCCCGATTCTGGCAACCATGTTGACTATTATCGGTGTCAAGCTGATGCTGTATTAACAATTGTTACTTGATAGATAACGTGCGTTTTTAAAATTGGCCGCGGAGGCAAAGTTAGCTTAACTTAGCTTTATAATGCGCCGTTAATGTAAGGAAATTGAAAAATGTATAAATACGATGTTTATGACCATCAAATTGTCGATGAGCGCGTCGCTCAGTATCGCGACCAGGTGCGCCGCCGTTTGTCAGATGAACTGACAGAAGATGAGTTTCGTCCGCTGCGATTGCAGAACGGGCTTTATATGCAAATTCATGCTTATATGCTGCGTATCGCTGTACCTTATGGTTTGGTGTCTTCTGCGCAGATGCGCATGTTTGCGCACATCGCGCGCAAATATGACCGTGGTTATGGTCACTTCACGACCCGTCAAAATCTTCAGTTCAATTGATCAAGCTGGAAGAGACACCGGATTTATTGGCTGATCTTGCCACGGTTGAAATGCACGGAATTCAGACTTCGGGCAACTGCATCCGCAACATTACATCGGATGAATATGCGGGCGTTGCGGCAGATGAAATTATTGACCCGCGTCCGTACGCTGAAATACTACGCCAGTGGAGCACTTTCCATCCAGAGTTCGCTTACTTGCCGCGCAAATTCAAGATCGCAATAAATGGTGCGGCTGAAGACCGCGCCGCGATCGCGGTGCATGACATCGGGCTGTCCGTGCTCAAAAATGAGCAGGGGGAAATTGGTTTCCGCGTGCTGGTAGGTGGCGGTACGGCACGCACACCTATTATCGGTAGCGAGATATGCGACTTTTTGCCGTGGCAGCATGTGTTGACGTACATTGAATCCATCATGCGTGTCTACAACCAATATGGCCGCCGCGACAATATGTACAAGTCACGTATCAAGATACTGGTAAAAGCCATCGGGATTGAAGAGTTTAGACGTCAGGTCGAAGCGGATTGGGCTGATATCAAAAACGGCCCGGGCACGTTGACTGTTGAAGAACTGAACCGTGTCGCGGCCTACTTTACAGCGCCCGCTTATGAAACATTGCCGGCCAATGATCCCGGTGTGGCTTTATACAAGACCGAGAACAAGGCTTTTGCGAATTGGTTGCAGCGCAACGTAAAACCGCACAAGATTCCGGGCTATGCGGTTGTGGTGTTGTCACTGAAGAAAACGGGCATAGCGCCGGGAGATGCGAGTGCGGAGCAAATGGATGTCGTGGCAGATATGGCAGATCGCTTCAGCTTCGGTGAACTGCGTGTCACTCATAAGCAGAATTTGGTGCTGGCCGACGTTAAACAATCTGACCTTGTCAGCCTTTGGAAAGAAGCGGCAGAGCATGGTATGGCATCGCCCAACATTGGTTTGTTAACCGATATCATCTGCTGTCCCGGTGCGGATTTCTGCACCTTGGCATTTGCCAGATCGATCCCGCTTGCAAAAATGATTGCAGAGCGCTTCGATAACCTCGATTTTTTACATGATATTGGTGAGATCGAACTCAATATGTCAGGTTGCGTCAATGCTTGCGGGCATAATCATGTTGGACACATTGGCGTTATCGGCGTCGACAAGAAGGATGGTGGGGAGTGGTACCAAGTGTCGGTTGGTGGTGCCCAGGGTAACGATGCCGCAATCGGTAAAATAATTGGCCCCTCTTTTAACTTTCAACAAATGCCTGAGGTGATTGATCGGCTGTTGCAAGTTTATGTGCGTGAGCGTCTTGAAGAAGAACTTTTCATCGACACGGTACGCAGGATAGGCATGGCACCCTTTAAAGAATGTGTGTATGCAACACCGATTAATGCAGAAGATACTGTTGATAAAGATGCTTATGGGTTTATAAGCAAGCCTGATAACTATACAGTTCAACGTAAATCGAGGTTTTAACGATCATGATTATTAAAAACAAAGCCGTGGTCAGCGATGACTGGACCATCCTTCGCCTGAGTGAAAATGAGACGCCAGAATCAGTCACCGTTCCTGCCGGAAAAATCATTGTTCCGCTTAAAGTTTGGCAGGCGCAACGGGCCACGCTGCAAAATCGCGCTGAACTGGGTGTGTGGCTGGCCAGTAATGAGCGGCCGGAAGAGTTGAAAGGCGAGATGGAAAAATTTGCTGTCATCGCTGTAGATTTTCCTAAATTTGCGGATGGCCGTGGTTATTCGATTGCTTACAATCTACGCGCCCGTCTTGGTTATGTTGGCGAATTGCGCGCTATTGGTGATGTGTTGCGCGACCAGATGTTCTACATGCAACGCGTTGGCTTTGATGCTTTTGCGCCGCGCCCGGATAAGAATATTCATGATGCGCTAAAGGGCTTAACGGACTTTTCAGAAACCTATCAAACTTCGCTGGATCAAAAACTACCCCTGTTCCGTCGTGTAAAACGTGATGGAATTGCAACAGCAGGTTCAGCAAATGATTGAGTTGCAACCAAAAATTGATCAAGTACGCACTGTGTTGGCCAATGCTGCGCGCGACTACGCGCCCATTATTTTCGCTAACAGTTTGGGAGCGGAAGATATGGTGCTGACCGATTTGATCAATAAATATCAGCCTGATATTGAGATGTTTAGCTTGGATACCGGGCGTCTGCCGCAGGAAACTTACGACCTGATGCAGGAGGTTCGTGCGCATTACAGCGTGCCGCTGCAAATTTTTTTCCCGGAGGCCCGGCGGATTGAAGAGTACGTCGCCCAAAATGGAGTGAACGGTTTTTACGACAGCGTGGAGCTGCGTAAGAGCTGCTGCCATATCCGCAAGGTGGAGCCGTTGCGTCGCGCTTTATCCGGCAAACGCGCCTGGATCACAGGTATGCGTCATGAGCAGGCGCCCACGCGGGTATTTTGCAGGTATCGGCGTTCGACGCCGATAACGGCTTGCAGAAATTCAATCCGCTGCTCGATTGGAGTAATGCTGAAGTATGGGAATATCTCAAGCAGTATGAAGTGCCTTATAACAAACTGCATGACCATTTTTATCCCAGTATTGGTTGCGCACCCTGTACGCGTGCTATCACACCGGGCGAAGATATTCGCTCCGGGCGCTGGTGGTGGGAGGATGCGCAAAATAAGGAGTGCGGTTTGCATGTGAACAAGATTACTTCGATCAGGCAGGTATAGGCTGTTCTGGCTTTCGGTAGATGTCTGGAAAGGCGTGCCTTATTCACCCCCGGCGCATTATTTGTTGAACCATAGATTCAGTTATCTTGAATTTATATTTTTAGAAGTTGAGAAAAAATGAGTAATCAACCTTTTACCCACCTGGATGTGCTGGAAAGTGAATCTATCCACATCATGCGGGAGGTGGCGGCGGAATGCAAAAATCCTGCGCTGCTATTCTCCGGTGGTAAGGACTCCATCGTCATGTTGCGCCTGGCAGAAAAGGCTTTTCGCCCGGCGCGCTTTCCGTTTCCGTTGGTGCATATGATACCGAGCATAACTTTCCGGAAGTGATCGCTTGCCGCGACAAACTGGCTTCTGATTTGGGTGAGCGGCTAATCGTACGTTCGCTGGATGGCTCGATCAAGAAGGGAACGATTGTGCTGAAAAATGCAGATCAGGGACGCAATGCCTTTCAGTCTGTGACCTTGCTGGAAACGATCGCCGAGTTTGGTTTCGATGCTTGTATTGGCGGTGCGCGCCGCGACGAGGAGAAGGCACGAGCCAAGGAGCGCATCTTTTCTTTCCGCGACGAGTTCGGTCAGTGGGATCCGAAGAATCAGCGCCCCGAGTTGTGGGATACATACAACACAAGGGTGCATGCCGGTGAAAATATTCGCGTGTTTCCGATCAGTAACTGGACAGAAATGGATATTTGGGAATATATCGCACGCGAGAAGCTATACATCCCCGACATCTACTACGCGCATGAGCGCGAAGTGATTCGCCGTGACAATGGTATTTTGCCCGTGTCGCATCTGGTACAGCCGAGATCAGGTGAAACGGTGGAAAAAATGATGGTGCGTTTCCGTACGGTGGGCGATATGACTTGTACCTGTCCGGTAGAGTCGCATGCACGCAACGCGCAGGAAATTATTGAAGAAACAGCCATCACACGTATTACTGAGCGCGGTGCGACACGTATGGACGATCAGACTTCAGAGGCATCAATGGAACTGCGCAAAAAAGAAGGTTACTTTTAATTATGAGCAACACCACACAGCTACTTCGTTTTATCACTGCTGGCAGCGTCGACGATGGCAAGAGCACGTTGATTGGCCGCTTGTTACACGACTCCAAGTCTATTTTCGAAGACCAACTTTCTGCCATTACCAAAACCAGCGAGCGGCGCGGCGGAATGGGCGCAGTGGATTTATCACTACTCACCGATGGCTTGCAGGCGGAGCGCGAGCAGGGAATTACCATTGACGTGGCTTATCGTTACTTTGCCACGCCCAAACGCAAATTTATTATCGGCGACACGCCTGGGCACGAGCAATATACGCGCAACATGGTCACTGCGGCCAGCACAGCGAACCTTGCTATCATCCTGATCGATGCACGCAAGGGCGTACTGACACAAACACGCCGCCATACTTTCATCGCCAGCCTGGTAGGTGTGCCGCATATTGTGCTGGCCGTTAATAAAATGGATATGGTGGGTTATTCGGAAGAAACGTTCGATGCGATTTGCGCAGAGTATCGTGCATTTGCCGCGCAGCTGGGCCTGCATGAGATGACCTGCATTCCCATGTCGGCATTGAATGGCGACATGGTGGTGGAGCGCGGTGAAAATTTAAATTGGTATCAAGGCAGCCCACTGCTGGAACTGCTGGAAAATGTGGTGATTGACCATGACATCAACACTACCGATTTCCGCTACCCGGTGCAATGGGTGTGCCGTCCGCAGACGCAGGAATATCACGATTTCCGCGGCTACATGGGACGTATCGAGTCAGGAGAAATCGCGGCGGGTGATGAAATTACCATCCTGCCTTCCGGCCGCACCACCAAGGTGAAGGAGATCGTCACCTACGATGGCAACTTGCAACGCGCTTATGCGCCGCAGTCAGTCACGTTAACCCTGACGGATGAGATCGATATCTCGCGCGGCGATATGTTCGTGAAGTCTGCCATTATGCCGCAAGCTGCCAAGGAATTTGAGGCCATGTTGTGTTGGCTGTCTGAGTCGCCGCTTGACCTGAGTCGCAAGTACATTATTAAGCACACCACGCGTGTGGTGAAGTGTGTGTTTGCGCGCCTTGAATATCGTGTAGATGTTAATACACTGGAACAGCACAACAGCGCCACGCTTAATATGAACGACATTGCCCGCGTGGCGATGAAGGTGCAACAGCCGCTGGTATTCGACAGCTATATTACAAACCGTTTTACGGGCAGCTTTATTGTCATTGATGAAGCGACGAATAATACGGTTGCGGCGGGAATGATTATTTAGGCTCGCGCACGAGACTGTTAATCGAATACTCGATCGTTGCAGGATCAAATCCACAGCGTGTACAGCTTCCATGATTGCATTCAGCCGATCAATGGCGCATAAAAACTGGCTCTTAGTAGCGGCTTTTGCGTTACTCTGGTTAGTGCCATTTTTGCCTTCATGGGCTGCAAGTGTCGTTGAACCTGGCCCGTTTTCAGTCGTTCCACGCGAGGGGCTTTTTTTGGAGTTTGTTATACCCCCTCCACTGGACTTTTACCCCGATACTTATACGCGGCTTTTTACGCAAACAGAAAATCTGCCGCCGACCGCACAAGGTGATTTTCCGAAGCGGTCTAGTGTTCGGTTTGTGAATATTTTGCCACCGCCTTCTCCTCTACTATCTGATTTTGTACTATCTGCTTTTGGATTCGACCTGCGCAGTAGCAGTGGAATCGAGCCGCGTGTCCACTTTGAAAACTTGTTTTCAAGTTTTAAAGGTTTTCACAGTGACACTGTAACTACTGTAATCTCTGAGTATTATCCGTCTGGCCCCTTTCTCCCCAACATCCTTTCGGAAAAAGGGACTATAAGTGCTCCGGGCGTGCCGAGTTGTAACGTATCCCTATCCATTGTGCCGCCTCTTTTAGGCTGGAGTCCACCCCCAATGGTTCCTTGCTACACAATCTCTGAAGGTGTGCAGCGAGCTACTACCGTTACGGGGTTTGAGTTTGAAGAGTTTGTCGTCTCTGGACTCAACGGACTCAGCGCTGGTTTAGGGATTGGCTATGAGCTAGGCGTAACAGGCTACTTTGATGTGATCAAGTTGCGCGACCTTCCCGCTCCAAAACGTGCGGGTACGGTGATCGAATTCCGCAACATACAAGATTTCCCAAATCACCAGGCGGTAATTTTTTCTACACAAGCGATCCGGCGGAAGCGGCATTTCTTGATTCCGGCGGTGCGGGTCACTTTGTTCGCACGGGTAAGTCGTTCAACGCAGGCGGTTTCGTGCGTACCTGTCGCTTCTATGGCAGCGTCTCGCCCGGGCCAAACTCACACTTTTTCACGGTGGGCGATGCCGATTGCGCGGCGTTAAAAAATTTGCAAAAAACGCCGCGACCAACGACTGAGCAACAGTGGAATTTCGAAGGTTATTCGTTCCCGATGAATGTGCCACGGAAAAACGCTGACGGTTCATTTTCATGCCCGCAAGCGAGTGTTCCGGTGTATCGGGCTTACAACCGCGCTTTTGCTGACAACGGGGCGAAAAATGCGTGGGATTCAAATCATCGGTACTCAACGAACCAGCAAGACATCGCCGAAGTGGTGGCGCTCGGTTGGGCAGACGAGGGCGTTGCGATGTGCGCGCCCGCTTAAATGCGGAGCATTTGCTCTAGCAGCGTGTTTTTGGGCCCAGGCGGAGTCGAACGACTGTTCATGCCACTTCCCCCCCCCCCCTCGGCGCGGCGCAGGCTCTCGTCGCTGCCCATCGAGAATCGGGAGTCAGGTGCCGGGGACGTCGACTTTTGCGGGTGCGTTGGGGCTGGTGTACAACATCGGGCAGCCTTCCATCTAGCGGGCGAATAACCCAATGATTTTGAGAAATTCGGCAAAGAGCGTCAACTGCCCCAGTGCGGTCGGATCTCCGTTCCCGTCTCAACGAACCTTGAAATCACCCGCCTGGTGTCACCAAGCGAATGTCTTCCACTACCCGTTCCTGGGCTTGTACCTGTAACGCCGAATCAACGGTTTGTAGCCTCGCTTTTTGCTCAAATTCACTCACCCATTAGGTAACTCTCCGCATCCGCCGTTAATCTGCTCCAGTATTGGGTTCGCAGCCGTTTTTACAAGTTCAGCTGAAAGAAATAGGATGAATGGTGTGTCGCATAATTATGTGTGCGTGTGGTATCTTGCGGGCTAATTTAGCCTACTCACCCTGAGATGACATGAGCCTGTTTTCACTAATTGCCGCCCTATTGCTGGAACAATTACATCCGCTTGCTTCGCGCAAATATTTGTTTGTTTGGCTGACACGCTACGTCAATTTTTTTCAGCGCCACTTAGACACCGGTGAGCATAAACATGGCAAGATTGCTTGGCTACTGGCGGTGTTATTACCGTTATGCGGGACAGCTGCACTGTATTGGTTGTCATTCCTTATCCATCCGGCGTTTGCCTGGGCATTCAGTGTGCTGGTGCTGTACCTCACCATGGGCTTCCGCCAGTTCAGTCATTACTACACCGACATTCACCAAGCGCTACGTGACAACGATTTGGATAAAGCGCGCAGTATTCTTTCTACATGGCGGGAATGTCAGCGTCAGGACCTGAATTATGAGGAAGTTGCGCGCGTCACTATCGAAGAAGGGTTGCTGGCCTCGCACCGTCGTGTGTTCGGTGTAATCGTATGGTTTGTGATTACAATGCTGCTGGGGCTGGGCCAGTCGGCGCAATACTGTATCGTATGTCGCAATTTATTTATACGCGTTGGGATAATCAGAAGGATGTCGAACTTAGCGAATTCGGGGTGTTCTCACGACAAGCTTACCATTGGATAGAATGGCTACCGTTGCGCCTTACCGCCACGATCTTTGCTATTGTCGGCGACTTTGAAGATACAGTGTATTGCTGGCGTACACAGGCACAAAACTGGCCTGATCCAGAGGCAGGCATTGTGCTGGCAAGCGGTGCGGGAGCGATTGGTGTACGGCTTGGATTGCCGATTTCGCAGGGTGGTTTGCCGTTGGATCGTCCCGAACTGGGGATAGGGGATGAGGCTGATGTGGACTTCATGCAAAGTGCGATAGGATTGGTGTGGCGCGCGCTGGTGTTTTGGATGGTGTTGTTGTTATTGTTAGGATTGGCAACATTAGTTAGGATCTGAGATATCCGTAATATTGGTTCCTTGTTTGATGAGCTATTGTAAGCCAATCAATTATTTCCTTTTCAAGGAGGCAAGTCAGCACTTACTCTGGCTAATCTCCTGAAACAGCTTTAGTCTCCGTGCATCGATCTTTCCTTCTTGCTCTGTTTTTTCAGTGCGCAGCCCGGCTCGTGCGTGTGATGACAGTTATGGAAGCGACATTGGCCATGATAGGCTGCGAATTCTACAAAGCCCGCTTCGATGGCACCAAAATCCAGGTGGTGTAGCCCGAATGCTTGCACGCCGGGGCAGTCTATCAAATGGCTTTCCGTGTCTAAGTGATAGAGACGTGCGTGGGTGGTGGTGTGTTTCCCTGAATTCAGTGCAGTGGAAATTTCGCGTGTGGGTGCTTGCGCATCCGGCAGCAATGCATTGATGAGAGTAGATTTACCCATGCCGGATTGCCCCACCAATATGCTGGTGTGGCCTTGTAGAAAGGGGCGCAGAGGGGTGGAATTCTCTTTGGCACACAGTTCCAGCACACGGTAACCAATGGCGCGGTAGGGTTCCAGTTGGGCACGCGCAATTATTGCTGCTTCCAGTAAATCGCATTTATTCAGCACGATGAGAGTTGTAAGTTGCTGATCGTGTGCGGCGATGAGGCAGCGCGCCAGTAGTTCGTCGCTGAATGAAGGTTTGCTTGCCACGACCACAATAATTTGTGTAATGTTGGCGGCAATAAGTTTCTGGCGGTAGGCATCAGAACGATACAGTAAGGTCTGGCGCGGCAGGGTACGTTCTATCACCCCTTGCGCGTCACTTATGCGCTGAATTTCTACAACGTCACCACACGCAACTTCGCTTTTTTTCCCGTGTGTCAGACATGGCAGTAGCTCTCCATCACACAGTTCAACCATATATTGACGGCTGAAGGCAGCGACCACCTGCCCTTGGATTGGTGAATTCAAACTTTTAGCAAGGCGTCTACCTTGGCGGCGCAAATGAAGTCATTCTCCGACAGGCCATTAATGGCATGTGTGGAATATTCTACATGGCACTTGTTGTAGCTTACGTTCAGATCGGGATGATGATCTTCGCGGTGAGAAAGCCATGCCACTGCATTTACGAAGGCCATAGTCTGATAATAGTTCTTGAAGTCGAAAACCTTGCCGATGGTGTGATCGCGCTGTACCCAGCCATCCAGCTGCTTTATCAGAATGTTAACTTTATCCTGAGGTAACGGTTGTATACCGCCTTCGCAAGGTTCACATTTTTTGTTTGCCAAATCACAGGAAGTTGTCACAACGCTCATTTGAATTTATAGAAATTTTTGTTGAGATAAGCTGCGAGGTCTAGTTTTTCCTGTGTGGACAAATTTGCGCGCGCATTACGGGCGCATACTAAAATTTGTGCCGCTAGCTGCTGCGGATCCTTCACCTTGCGGTCGGGGCGCGTGAAGATGGTATTGCCGTCACCGCCCATCTTGCCGCTATGGCAACGGTTACACTGGTATTTGTCGAACAATTTTTTACCGGCTTCAGGTTGGCCATCGGCAAAGGGCTCGGCTTGTGCTGTACCGCACAGTAATAAAAATAGAGCAAAAAATTTCTTCATGGCTAGGCTCCTTGTAAAGTTTGTAATCGGGCAATACGCATCAGAGCGGGCGGATGTGAGTCGTAAAACGTAGAATACAACGGATCTGGCGTAAGTGTTGCCGCATTGTCTTGGTACATCTTTACCAGGGCGCTGGCCAAATCATGCGCATTGGTTTGTTGCGCGGCATAGGCATCCGCTTCAAATTCATGTTTGCGTGAGTAATAGCTCATAAGTGGATGCAGTAAAAAGCTGAACACCGGCAATATCATAAAGAACAGTAATAGTGCCAGTGCGGTCGATGGAGTGGTAACGCCAAGTCCGTTATAGAACCAGTTTGCCTCCATCAATTGTGCTAGCAGCCATAAAAAACCTAGGCTCAAGGCAAAGGTGAAAACGATACGCTTCAGCACATGGTGACGTTTGAAATGTCCCAGCTCATGCGCTAGTACTGCCTCAATTTCTATGGGCGCGAGGCGTTCCAGCAGGGTGTCGAAAAACACAAGCCGTTAGGTTTTTCCGAAGCCCGTGAAGTAGGCATTTCCGTGTGAGGTACGCTTGGAGCCATCCATTACGAATAGCCCCTGTGCGGTGCATCCGCATTTTTGTAATAGTGCTTTGATACGCGTTTTGAGCGTCTCATCTTGCAGTGGGCTGAACTTGTTGAAGAGCGGTGCAATGAAAGAGGGATAGATGAAGAGTAACAGCAAATTGAACGTTACCCATACGCCCCACACATACAGCCACCAATTTGCGCCCATGCGTTCCATCAGCCACAACACTCCAAATAATAATGGCAGGCCGAATATGGCACCAAGTAATAAGCCCTTTGCGGCATCGGCCAGATACATGACCAGTGTCATTTTATTGAAGCCGTAGCGTGCCTCAATGACGAATGTGCGGTATAGGCTGAATGGCATTTCCAACAGGGATGAAAGTAGCAGTACCGTTAGGATGACCGCCAAGCCTTGTATGAGTGAATTGGTAAAAGTGGCTAACCACAAATCTGCGATCCACTGCACCCCGCCACCGAGGGTGAATACGAATAGCAGCAGAGCATTGAATGGCGTACTCAGCATAGTCAATCGCGTTTTGGCGCTTGTGTAGTCTGCCGCTTTTTGGTGTGCCGAGAGGTCAATCTGCTCGCGAAAATTCGATGGAACTTCCGCGCGATGCGCCTGAATGTGTGCAAGATGACGTCGTGCCAGCCACATTTGGGCGATCGTAGTTAAAATCAGTGCGCTAATAAATAACGCGGAAAATTGGAATGGATTCATTTAGTCTGGTTTTTATAAAAAAGACTGTAAGCAATTGATATTAGTTGTTTATTTTAAATTTTATAGCGTATTTCGGCTATGCTTTGCCGATTATAAATAATCGGCTTATGGTGTTGATATGGCACAATACCTGTCCGACAATGTCAATGAACAAACTCAGTGAATTATGGCACAAAATCAAAACTACCTTATTTGGATAGACATGGAAATGACCGGTCTAGTTCCAGAAACTGATTGCATTATTGAAGTTGCTCTGGTTATTACCGATAGCGATTTGAATACTATTGTTGAAGCACCGGTTTTGGTGGTGCATCAAGCAGATACCATATTGGATGGTATGGATAGCTGGAATAAAGCCACTCATGGCAAATCTGGCCTCATCGACAAGGTAAAAGCGTCTACATTGGACGCCGCAGCAGTAGAAGTGCAGATGCTGGAGTTTCTCAAGGAATATGTACCCGCCCGCACATCACCGATGTGCGGCAATTCCATCTGCCAGGATCGGCGTTTTCTTGCACGCTGGATGCCACAACTGGAAAGCTATTTCCACTACCGCAATTTGGATGTAAGCACCCTTAAAGAACTTGCTAAACGCTGGAAGCCTGAAGTGGCTCAGGGAATAAAGAAACATGGTAAGCATGAAGCGCTAGCTGATATTTATGAATCTATCAATGAGATGAAGTATTACCGTGAGCATTTTATTCGGATATAAAGGCTTGTTTGCCCCGCTGTATGGGTTAGCTCATATGGCGCATGCACTTTATTCAAGCTAACGCTTAGCGCCCATTGCCAGAGCGCTTAAGCGGCTCTGTTCCAGTTGCGCAGCTTGCGGTTTATCCAGCCAGCCGTGTAGGTTATCCAACACCAAATCCGTTAAGGCGTGTATCCAGCCTGGTCGTTCATTGAGGCAAGGGATGTAGTGATACTCGCCTCCGCCCGCATGCTTGAAGTCTTCCTTGCCTTCCATTGCAATCTCTTCCAGTGTTTCCAGGCAGTCTGCTACGAAGCCAGGACAAACCACATCAACACGTTTAGTTTTTTTCGTACCCAACTCTTTAAGTATGGCAGTGGTGTAAGGTTTGATCCACTCAGAGCGGCCGAAGCGCGACTGGAAGCAAACAGTGTATTGTTCTACATTAAGTTGCAGCGCCTCAGCTATTAGGCGTCCGCTTTTGTGGCATTCGCAGTGATACGGATCTCCCTTGTCCAGCGTATAGCGCGGTAAACCGTGAAAGCTCATCACGAGCTTATCCGGACGGCCATGTAGTGTCCAATAATCACGGATGTTTTGTACGGTGGCCGCAATGTAGCCGGGGTTGTCGTGGAAGTGCTTAATGGTGCGTAACGAGGGCATGTTGCGCTGTTTGGTGAGTTCGTTAAAAACTATATCCCATGCAGTGCCGGTTGCACTGGCGGCATATTGTGGATACATCGGCACAAGCAGGATGCGCTGACAGTTTTGTGCCTTGAGTTTGTCCAGCACGCTGGGAATTGAGGGGTTGCCGTAGCGCATGGCGTAATCCACCACCAGTGGCATGCCATGGGTACGTTCCCCCAGATAGTTTTCTAGTAGTCTCGTCTGACGTTCGGTATGTACTTTCAGGGGTGAGCCTTCCGGCATCCAAATGCTGGCATATTTGGCGGCAGATTTTTTTGGTCTGGTGTTCAGGATAATGCCGTTCAGAATGAACCACCAGACCAGCCTGGGAATTTCTACCACGCGCGGGTCACCCAAAAATTCACGCAGATAAGGTTTAACTGCTTGGGCGGTGGGAGCATCTGGCGTGCCAAGGTTAAGCAATAACACAGCACATTTTTCAGGTATGCCGTGGGTGTAAGTGGGTTCAATTTGGTAAGGCATAACGTTTTATCCAAAAAAATTTGCTACTGAGAAAAAGCCAAACATAATACCAATTGAAAAGTTGTGGACTGTACTTCTCTATGTCTTTAATGTTGGTATTTTGTTTTTGCTAATATTGCGACAGTGCATTGCTGAGCAGCTTGGAGGTGATGTCCACGATCGGGACGACTTTTTCATAATTCATGCGCTTAGGACCGACTACCGCCAGTGTGCCAACAACCTGACCGTCAGAAGTGTACGGTGCACTAACTACACTGCACTCATCCAACCCGGGCAAACCGGATTCGTTACCGACAAAAATGTGCACGCCGGGTGCGTGGCGGCTTACATCAAGCAACTGAAGCAGCTCAGTTTTCTGTTCGAACACGCTGAACAGTCCGCGTAATTGTTGCATGTTTGATGAAAGATCGTTTACATACAAAAGATTGCGTTCGCCGCTGATCACGTAATCTTCATTTTTTCGTGCTATTACCGCATCACCTGCCGCCATCGCCGCGCTCATTAGAGATGTCAGGTCATGCTGCAATTGATGTAACTCGGACTGTACGCGTTGGTGGATATCCTGGAATGAGCAGTTAGCATAGTGCTGGCTTAAAAAATTTCCAGCTTCAGTGAGCTGCGATTGGGTGTAATCCTTATGAGTCAGCAATACGCGGTTTTCCACCTCATTATTTGGCATTACGATAATTAGCAGAACTCTCTTTTTGGATAAGCGTAAAAATTCGATATGGCTCACTGTGATGGCGGCGCGCTTTGGCGTGGCGACCACACCGGCAAAATGGGTGAGCTCTGACAACAAATTGGACGCCTGCATCAGCAAGCGCGAAGGATTGTCTGGTTGTAATTGGTGTTCGAGTTGCTGCACACGTGCGCTGTCCAGCGGTTGCACTACCATCAATGTGTCAATAAACAAACGATAACCCCGCGCCGTCGGCACGCGCCCAGCGGAAGTATGTGGACTGCTCACCAGCCCCATTTCTTCGAGGTCGGCCATTACATTACGGATAGTGGCAGAGCTGACTTCCAAACCGGAAAACTGTAGTAGCGCGCGCGAACCCACCGGCTGACCGTTATTAATATAGCGATCCACTAATGTTTTTAGCAAAATTTGTGCGCGGTTGTTAAGAATGGTAGACATTTGATCTGGTCTGAAAAAGTAGTGGCGTGGTTTTTTAATAAAGGTCCGTGGTTAGTCGACAGGCAATGTTGCTCAAACACTATCTAATTACAGTGTTTAGACCGTGAATGTACATAGGAATATTATATCCGTTTGGTAAGCTGGAAATTATTTTAATCGAGGTCAGTGTTCCTGTTTGGCGTCTGCAAAGTTTGGAAAATGCCACCAAATTATATTCATTCATTTTTTACTGGATCAATATATATCTTGTTCAATATACCTTTGATGAAATTGACGCAGAATTATTGATCATAAATTTATGGTTGCCAGATATTCTGCATTGGGATGGTCTGTAAACTTAAGTTCTGAAAATTACTATGATTTGCTGATATCTGGGTACTACATTTTCAATGAGGCCATAAACTGAACTTATTGTTCAGGAGTTTGGTTGTGGATAAAATTGCCGTAACTAGTTGTTTTAAAAAAAGTCCAATGCCACCCCAAAATTTTCCCGCAAGGTGCTAATTTTTTTTCAATTATGCAGTTCCTGACAATAATGAACTTGCCCGTGGTACATTACGCGCCATTTTGTATCAAGCTAGTCTCAGCGTCGATGAATTTAATGTATCACGCTACCCATAAATAATGGCGGTTCATAATTGAAGATGAATAAGTTTGCCACCTCAATCATTTTTTAAAACGGAGAAACCATGAAATCAGTTTATATTTCAACCTTATTAATCGTGGCCGCCACGGCATTTACTGACGTATATGCGGCTGACTCCACGCTGAGTGTAGCCTGCAAAGGTGATGATGTAGGTGCTGATGTGTTGGTTAACGGTGAATTCAAGGGCGAATGCCCTGTGGATGTGCTGGTGCCAGAAGGTAAGTTAAAGTTGAAGGTGCAAAAGAAAGTTGATGCTTCCAATGTGCGTATATTCGAGCAAGAAATTCGCATGGGCGATAATGTGCTTAAATCAATTGAAGTGTTATTGGGTGCGCCGCAAAATAACGCCGAAAGCAAGCATCAGGAACCAGCGCAGTCGAGCCTGGGGCAGACTGGGGCGAAGAAGGGGTCATTGCTGAGTGTCACCTGTAAAATTGATGATATGGACGCTGAAGTATTCATCGACGATAAACTCAAGGGCGCATGTCCGCTGGACGTGCAGGTGTCTGAAGGCACTTTGAAGCTGCGGGTGCAAAAGAAAGTCGATGCTTTGAATGATCGCATATTTGAACAAGAAATCCGTGTGGGAGACGGTGCGATTAAAAAAGTTGAAGTCCAATTGGGTGCGGCGCAACTTAATGCCGCAAGTAAACGACGCGAACCTGAGCAGGCTGAGGTTAAAAAGGGAACGTTCAAAGATTGCCCAGGCTGTCCAGAAATGATAGTCATCCCTGCTGGAAGCTTTGACATGGGTTCGCCGGCTAATGAGGTCGGGCACGGCGTTGATGAGGGTCCTGTTCATCGGGTCACTCTACCGTCCTTTGCATTAAGCACAACCGAAATTACCCGAAGTCAGTATGCGGCATTTGTGGGCGATACAAAACATGACGCAGGAACATGTTGGGCAGTCAACGAAAGTGGTTGGGTTGAAGACCGCGCTGGCCGCAATTCGGGTGAGTTTGTCTTTCGTAAAGACCTTGCTGGCGACAGCCAGTTTGATAACCGTCCGGTTTCCTGTGTCAATTGGTTTGATGCTCAAGCCTACGTCCAATGGTTATCAAAGAAAACCGGAAAGAACTACCGTCTTCCGACCGAAGCGGAATGGGAATATGCCGCCCGCGCCGGCACGACAACCGCCCGCTACTGGGGTAATGATGTCGGACGTAATAATGCTAACTGCAGTGATTGCGGCCACAAGTGGGATGGGTCTGCCACTCCGTGGGAGGGAGCATCATCTTCCCCTGTAGGCAGCTTCCAGCCTAATGCTTTTGGCCTGTACGACATGCTTGGCAATGTGTGGGAATGGACGGAGGATACTTATCATAATAATTATAAAGGTGCACCAACCAATGGAAGTGCTTGGGTGCAAAGAACATCTGGCAATGATAGGTCTGTAGGTCGTGTTATACGCGGCGGCTCTTGGAAATACAGTTCGGAATTTATGCGCTCAGCATACCGTATGGGTAATGAAGAGATAAAACGGTATGAATACAAGGTTGGATTTCGTCTTGCCAGAACGCTCCCGTAAATCGTATGCCAACTTATTCGTGAGTTTTCGTTGCACGGAATGCAAGCAATGAGACTAAATGTCAAGGGTGAATAATATTCAGCGTGGCAATACTGTGCTATTTGTAATTTGGCTGTGATGTGTGTGTTTTGGTCTTCGGAATTAAACTATTGCTATGGTTTAATTCCGCCCATGGTTTTATTGTGATAGAGGTATGCTCTAAATATTAGGATTTATGCCCCATCAATTCCAAATCCTAAAGAGGGTGTCGCAGGGGACATTGCCAAAAAGTATAGAGAGCCACAATTTTTGCTATGAAATTCCCTTTTAAAACTGTCGCTCTGATTGGAAAATACAAGACGCCAGAAATTACTGAGCCGTTGTTACGGTTGGCTGCATTTCTTTCCGGACAAAATGTTTTTGTAGTGGTAGATAGCCTCACAGCCGAGCACCTAAAGCAGCACGACTATAGCGTTATGGCCTTGGACGCGATGGGAGAGAGGGTGGATCTGGCCATCGTGCTGGGCGGTGATGGAACCATGCTGAACATTGCGCGTACCTTGGCGCCCCTCGGTATTCCGCTAGTAGGAGTGAATCAAGGGCGGTTAGGTTTTCTTACCGATATTTCGCTTGATACCATGCAGCAAACCATAGCCGCTATGCTGGGCGGCAATTTCGTTACTGAGCAGCGCATGTTGTTGTCTACCTGTATTTTGCGCGATGGTGCAGAGGTATTTAATTCGCTAGCGTTCAACGAAGTGGTGTTGCACCGTGGCAATACCAGCAGCATGATTGAATTCGAGGTGCGCATCGACGGTGAGTATCTATACCTTCAGCGTGCAGATGGTTTAATTATAGCGACCCCTACTGGTTCTACAGCATATGCGTTATCCGCTGGCGGCCCTATCTTGCATCCTTCACTCGACCTTATCGCCCTGGTTCCTGTCTGTCCGCATACCTTAAGCAATCGTCCCATCGTTGTTAAAAGCGAATCGCTGCTGGAAATTCTGCCGCACCGCATTTCTGATGTGCGCGTGCATTTTGATAGTCACGCCTATTTTGATTTGCAGGAAAATGAAAAAGTGGTGGTGCGGCGTCATTTAAAGCCGGCTTGCCTATTGCATCCAGTAGGACACAGCTATTACCGTACATTGCGTGAAAAATTGCTCTGGAATAAAACATTGTAATGTTGAAGTTTCTTAGTATCCGCGACTTTGTCATCATTGATTCCCTTGAGCTCGATTTTCCTCCAGCTTCACCGCACTTACCGGTGAGACGGGCGCGGGGAAATCTATTTTGATTGACGCATTATCGCTGGCGTTGGGCGAACGTGGCGATGCGGGTATGGTGCGTAGCGGTTGCGAGCGCGCCGAGATCAGTACCGAATTCGATATAGCTGACTTACCCGATTTGCAATGCTGGTTGCGCGAGCAAGAGTTGGTAGGTGATGCGAATGTATGCTTGCTGCGCAGGGTGTTGGATGCCAACGGACGTTCGCGTGGTTTCATTAATGGATGTAGCGCCACGTTGCAACAGATGCGCGATGCGGGTGAATATCTGCTCGATATTCACGGTCAGCATACGCATCAATCCTTATTGCGTCCCGATGCCCAGCGCGACTTGCTGGATGGCTATGCCGGTTTGATCAGCGAGGCGGGAGAGTTGGCGGCATTATTCCGCGAGTGGCAAACGTTGCTTCGCCGTCATTCAAAGTTGGAGCAAAGTGCTGAGGTGGTGGCTAGTGAGCGCGAATTGCTATTGTTCCAACGGCGTGAGCTGGAAATGTTGAACTTCAGTGTGCAGGCGTGGATGGAAATGCAGGCCGATTATGCGCGTCTGTCGCACGCCGCTGACCTGCTGGAAACCGCACAATTTGGCATGGAAATATTAAGTGAAGCCGATACTGCCTGTCTTGCGCAATTAAATGCGCTTACTGCCCGTTTACGCGCAGGCATTGAATTTGATGGATCCCTGCAGGAAACGCTTAACATGATAGAAAGCGCCCAGAACGATTTGCAGGAGGCCGTATACGCGTTACGCCATTACCCACAGAAAGTGGATGCTGACCCGCAAAAACTGCGTGAGCAGGAACGGCGCATGGCTGCGGTGGTGGATGCGTCGCGTAAATACCGGGTAATGCCGGAGCAATTGCCCGGAGCCTTGCAGAGTATTGTCGCGCGGCTGGATGATCTGGGCAGCGATGCCGATATTGCCGCATTGGCGCAGCAAGAGGCTGCGGCGCGTGAGCAGTATCTATCCGCCGCGAAAAAATTGGGTGCGGCGCGCAAGAAAGCAGCTGAAAAATTATCGCGTGAAATCACTACTGCAATGCAGACTTTGGCAATGCAGGGCGGCCACTTTGCCGTGGCACTGAAACCGCTTGCTGAAGGAAATGCACATGGGCTGGAAGCGCCCGAATTTCAGGTGGCGATTAATCCTGGTTCGCCGTTGCGCAGCTTGGCAAAAATTGCCTCTGGTGGCGAATTATCGCGTATCAGTTTGGCGATACAGGTGGCCACTAGCCAGGCAGCCACCGTGCCCACGTTGATTTTTGACGAAGTGGATAGTGGCATAGGCGGGCGTGTGGCGGAAATTGTGGGTGTTTTGCTTAAACGCTTGGGGCAGCGTCATCAAGTGATGTGTGTAACGCATTTGCCGCAGGTGGCAGCAATGGCAGATGCACAATGGCAGGTGAGCAAGTCCAGCCGAAACGGTGCTACCGTGAGTACTATATCTATCCTCAATCAGGCGGAACGTGTCGAGGAAATTGCACGCATGTTGGGTGGAGTAACAATTACTGATACCACACGTAAACATGCGGCTGAAATGCTCCAGGTGGGGCTTGGTCTGTCGCCCTAAAGCAGCTTTGATGTATCATGTGAAGGTTCCATTTCAATGGTTTTTATTATGCGCATTCAGTTGATTGTTGTCTCTGTGTTGCTCACGTCGTGCAGTGAAATGACTATGCCTAAGTTACCCTCTTTCACTGTCCACAAGATGGAAATTAATCAAGGTAACATGGTTACTCCGGAGATGCGTCATAAGCTCAAGCTGGGTATGACGCGATTACAGGTGCAAGCTATCCTGGGCACGCCACTGGTCAATGACGTCTTTCATTCTAACCGTTGGGATTATGTGTATAGACTCGAAAAAAAGGGTAAGTTGTTGGAAAAACAGGGCATGACGTTATATTTCGAGGGTGAAAGCCTAACCCGCATTGATGATGGCAATATGCCCGCACTACCAGCAGTAACCGTGCCTGTGCCGGTTGAACCAATGGACGAGATTTCGCCCTGAAAAATTCTCAAGGAATAGCGATGAATAAAATAAAAATCGTAATTGCCGGTTGTAGTGGGCGAATGGGCAAGGCTTTGCTGGAAGGCATATTACAGTCGGATGATCTGGAGTTGCATGCGGCTTTGGAACATACCTCAAGTGCGCAGTTGGGGAAAGATGCTGGTGAATTGTTCGGTAGTGCATGTGGCGTGAAGATCACTGCTGATGTGGAGGATGCGCTACAGGGTGCGGACGCGTTAATTGATTTTACTCGCCCGGAAGGAACGATGTATCACCTTGAAGTATGTATAAAACTCGGCGTGGCTATGGTTATAGGCACCACTGGTTTTTCTGCGCAGCAAAAGGCGCAGCTGGGTGCGGCAGCGCAACGCATCGGTATCGTGTTTGCTCCCAACATGAGCGTAGGTGTGAACCTTACCTTCAAGTTGTTGGAAATGGCGTCCAAAGTCTTAAGCCATGGCTATGATATTGAAATCATTGAAGCACATCACCGTCATAAAGTGGATGCACCCTCTGGCACTGCGCTGGGCATGGGAGAAGTTATTGCAAAAACGCTGGGGCGCGACCTTGCTAAATGCGCTGTATATGGTCGTGAAGGTGTCACGGGTGAACGTGATCCGTCCACCATTGGCTTTGCCACCGTGCGCGGTGGCGACATTGTGGGGGATCACACCGTATTATTTGCGGGCATTGGTGAGCGTATTGAAATTACTCACAAGGCTAGTAGTCGCGCTACTTTTGCTCTCGGTGCGCTACGCGCCGCACGTTTTCTGCAAGGCAATGCGGTTGGGATGTATGACATGCAGGATGTGCTTGGATTGAAGTAAATGCTTAGGTAGAGCTTGCAATTTAGAGATAAATTAATGTTTAGCACAGTCGTTTAGTTAATTGTCGAGATGCTAAAGATGGCAATATGATTGTTAATATCCCCCGCTTTGAGCAAGCGTTTGTAAAATTTGATGCCGCTAACGCCGCTGATCCTAATCAGGATGTTTTTGAGGGTGTAATGTATCCTAAAGAACTGCTCTATGCTAAACGCATGACGGCCATGCTTAAGCATTTTGAACCTGATGCTTCTGAAACATTGCAACTGGCTGCGCGTTGCCAGCATATCTGCCGCTGGAAAATCCCACGTAACAATTATCCGCTAGATAGAATAGGTTATAAATGTTGGCGCATGGAATTGTATAAATTCCACGGTGAAATAACAGGTGGGATTATGCGCGAGGTAGGCTATGACGAGGAAATGATCGCCAATGTACAAGCGTTGTTGCGCAAAGAAAAGCTTAAAACTAACCCGGAAAGCCAAATATTAGAAGATGTCGTTGGCTTAGTGTTTCTTCAGTATTATCTGGCAGATTTTGTTAATAAATATAATCATTTTGAAGAAGAAAAGCTGCTCAACATTCTCCGCAAAACTTGGAAAAAAATGTCTGAAAAAGGCCACATAACTGCATTAAAGTTTAACTTCACCCCAGAACTACAGGCAGTCATACATAAAGTGTTGGCTGCGACCTGATTATTTGTCAGGGTGACAGTGAATTTAGTTAAGCAGGTAGATTAGGTCATCGCATTTGATACTCCCCCGGCTATCAGGTATAATTCACACATAGTATGGCGGGATGAACGATCGGTTCGTTCCGCTTCTTTATGTCATCCGAGCTGTTAGCCCGAATGTTTCATAAATTGGCGCGTGCTCTCTGTGGCCTTTAATGGTTGCCATGCAAGGTTTTGTTCTCTCGGGAATTATGACCCGTCCGTTCACAATGCTGGCTAATCAAGTAAGTAAAGTTCGCTGGGGGAAGTATTTCCCAGTTCGCAAAGTCTTGCTCAATCATCACGCAAATTTATAAAACATTTAGGCTAGTAGCTAGCCTTGGAGAGTATTTGGTGTCGCAAACGAACCCTGCCATTCTTGTGCTTGCCGATGGGACGGTGTTTCGTGGTACTGCCATTGGCGTTTCTGGTATGTGCGTGGGCGAGGTGGTGTTTAATACCTCGATGACCGGCTACCAGGAAATTCTTACCGACCCTTCTTATTGTAAACAAATTGTCACCCTGACTTATCCTCATGTCGGTAATGTGGGCGTAAATGCTGAGGACGAAGAGTCGCGCCAAGTGTTCGCCAGTGGACTGGTGATCCGCGATTTATCCTTGACGGTAAGCAACTGGCGCAGTACGCAATCGCTGTCCGATTACCTCAAGGCCAATAAAGTAGTGGCGATTTCCGATATTGACACTCGCAAGCTAACGCGCATTCTGCGCGAAAAGGGTGCTCAGAACGGCTGTATTGCCACCGGTATGGATGAGGGCGGCGCTGCAAGCGGCGCGCGACTTTGTGGGGCTAAACGGGATGGATCTGGCGCAGGATGTCTCTTGTGAAAAGCATTACGATTGGACGCAACGAGAGTGGAATCTGAAAGACGGTTACCGCAGTAATGTGCGTTCCGAGTTTCATGTGGTGGCATATGACTTTGGCACGAAGCTCAATATTCTGCGCAAATTGGCCGAACGTGGCTGCAAGATCACAGTCGTACCCGCTAAGACCAGCGCTGAAGATGTGTTGGCGCTCAAGCCGGACGGTGTGCTACTGCCAAATGGTCCGGGTGATCCCGAGCCGTGCGATTATGCTATTGCGGCAACGCAGCAACTTTTACGTGTAGGTGTACCGTTGTTCGGTATTTGTCTGGGACATCAGATTCTTAGCTTAGCAGTGGGAGCCCAGACGGTGAAAATGATGCTCGGTCATCGAGGCGCAAACCATCCGGTTCAGGATGTGCAGAGTAAACATGTGATGATTACCAGTCAGAACCACGGTTTTGCGGTGGATGCGACGACCTTGCCGGCGAATGCGCGTGTGACGCACGTGTCACTGTTCGATGGCACGTTACAGGGCTTTGAGTTGACCGATAAGCCTGCGTTCTGTTTCCAGGGCCATCCTGAAGCCAGCCCCGGCCCACATGATGTGGATTATTTGTTTGATCGCTTCGTGGCGCTGATGCGCAAGAGTTCCTGATATGCCTAAACGTACTGACATAAAATCTATCCTGATCGTCGGAGCGGGTCCCATCATCATCGGACAGGCGTGTGAATTTGATTATTCCGGTGTACAGGCATGTAAGGCGCTGCGTGAAGAAGGTTATCGCGTGATTCTGGTGAATTCGAATCCGGCTACCATCATGACCGATCCAAACATGGCGGACGCTACCTATATTGAGCCGATTACTTGGCGGATAGTGGAAAAAATAATTGCCAAGGAAAGGCCGGATGCGATCCTGCCCACCATGGGTGGACAGACCGCGTTGAACTGTGCGCTAGATTTGGCTAAACATGGTGTTCTGGAAAAATATGCCGTAGAAATGATAGGTGCCTCGCGCGAGGCCATTGACATGGCGGAAGACCGCGAAAAATTTAAGCAGGCGATGACGCGCATTGGCTTAGCATCGGCGCGCTCGGCGATTGCGCATAGCATGGAGGAGGCGTTGCAGGTGCAGCAGGTGATGGGCTTCCCTACCGTTATCCGTCCATCCTTTACCATGGGTGGTTCGGGCGGTGGTATTGCTTATAATCGAGAAGAGTTCGTCGAGATTTGTGAGCGCGGTCTTGAGGCTAGCCCCACTAAGGAGTTGTTGATTGAAGAGTCACTGCTTGGCTGGAAAGAGTTCGAAATGGAAGTGGTGCGTGATCGTGCCGACAACTGCATAATCATTTGTTCCATTGAAAATTTAGATCCAATGGGTGTGCACACGGGTGACTCCATTACTGTGGCACCAGCACAGACGCTGACTGATAAGGAATACCAGATCATGCGCAATGCGAGCATCGCGGTGCTACGCGAAATTGGCGTGGATACGGGTGGATCCAACGTGCAGTTTGCCATTAATCCTGATAATGGACGTATGGTGGTAATTGAGATGAATCCGCGCGTATCGCGCTCCTCGGCGCTGGCATCCAAGGCCACCGGTTTTCCAATTGCCAAAGTGGCGGCGAAACTGGCGGTAGGATACACGCTGGATGAGTTGAAGAATGAAATTACGGGTGGGGCAACTCCAGCTTCATTTGAACCGACAATAGATTATGTAGTGACCAAAATTCCTCGTTTCGCTTTTGAGAAATTCACGCAGGCCAATGACCGTTTAACCACTCAGATGAAATCAGTGGGCGAAGTGATGGCAATCGGCCGGACTTTCCAGGAATCGTTTCAGAAGGCGCTACGCGGACTGGAAGTAGGTGTGGATGGACTGGACGAAAAAACAAATGATTACGAATTGATTGCCGCTGAATTGGGTGTGCCGGGGCCAGATCGTATCTGGTATGTGGGAGATGCTTTCCGATTGGGCATGACGCTAGAAGAGGTGTTCAGCCTAAGTAAAATTGACCCTTGGTTCTTGGTGCAGATTGAAGACTTGATCAAGCGCGAAGTTGCGCTGGAGGGTCGTACGCTGGATAGTATGAATAGGGAAGAGTTGCGTGGATTAAAGCGCAAAGGTTTTTCGGATAAACGCTTGGCCAAGTTGCTGGGGAATGATGCAGCTGCCGTGCGTACTCGCCGTCACGTACTGGATATTCGTCCGGTGTTCAAACGGGTGGACACGTGTGCCGCCGAATTCGCCACCAATACTGCCTATATGTATTCTACCTATGAAGAGGAATGTGAGGCACAGCCTACCACCAGAAAAAAAATTATAGTGCTGGGTGGTGGGCCGAATCGCATTGGTCAAGGAATCGAGTTTGATTATTGTTGTGTGCATGCCGCACTGGCATTACGTGAGGATGGCTATGAAACTATCATGGTCAACTGTAATCCAGAGACTGTGTCTACTGATTATGATACGTCCGACCGTCTATATTTCGAACCGCTGACGCTGGAAGATGTGCTGGAAATTGTGGCCGTAGAAAAACCGGCTGGTGTGATTGTGCAGTTTGGGGGGCAGACGCCGCTGAAGCTGGCGCGTGGTTTAGAGAAAAATGGTGTACCCATCATAGGTACCACGCCGGACATGATTGATTGTGCGGAAGACCGTGCGCGTTTCCGTGTAATGTTGCAGCAATTGAACTTAAAACAACCGCCTAATCGAACGGTTAGCACGCCGGAACAGGCAGTGTTGGCAGCGCAAGAAATTGGCTACCCACTGGTGATGCGGCCCAGTAACGTATTGGGTGGGCGTGCCATGGAGATTGTACATTCACAACCTGATTTGGAACGTTATATGCGCGAAGCAGTGGAGAGCGCGAATATTTTTCCAGAACGTATGCCGATTTTGCTCGACCGCTTTCTTAATGATGCGATTGAGGTAGATATCGATGCGGTAAGTGACGGTACAGATGTGTTGGTCGGCGGCATCATGGAGCACATCGAAGAGGCGGGTGTGCATTCCGGCGACTCGGCCTGTTCCTTGCCACCTTTTAGTTTGTCGCCAAAGCTTCAGGATGAGTTGCGCCGTCAAACCAAAGCGATGGCCAAGGCGCTGAATGTAGTTGGCTTGATGAATGTACAGTATGCCATTCAGGGTGAATCTGTATTTATACTGGAAGTCAATCCGCGCGCCTCACGCACCGTGCCCTTCGTGTCTAAAGCGACTGGAATTCCGCTGGCCAAGGTGGCTGCACGTTGTATGGTTGGTGAAACCTTGGCGCAGCAGGGCGTGACTAAAGAAGTTATTCCATCATATTATTCGGTCAAGGAAGCGGTGTTTCCATTTATTAAGTTCCCTGGTGTGGATATCATTCTTGGCCCAGAAATGAAATCTACTGGGGAGGTGATGGGGGTGGGCGACACCTTTGCGGAAGCCTTTGTTAAATCGCAATTGGCGGCGGGAGTGAAATTGCCGTCCACTGGCAAAGTATTTATCAGTGTACGTGGTGCGGATAAGTTGGGTGCTGTTGAAATTGCCAAGAGCCTGCGTGATATGGGCTTTGCCGTGTTGGCCACGCGTGGCACCGCTGCGGCATTAGTGGCCGCGAATGTTGCTGTGACGGTGGCGAACAAGGTGGCAGAAGGTCGTCCGCACATCGTGGATATGATCAAGAACGGCGAGATCAGTCTGATTATTAATACCGTGGACAGTAAGCGTAGCGCGATGCAAGACTCTTATTCTATCCGTCATGCCGCATTGCAGGGACGTGTGACGTATTACACCACTTTGGCAGGTGCGCGTGCCGCTTGTTTGGGCATGCAGCACATCGCTGAATTACATGTGTATGACTTGCAGACGCAGCATCAGCGTCTGATCCATTAAGAACATAGAAGGAACAAATCAGTATGAGCAAGATTCCATTAACTGTGGTAGGTGCTGAGCTATTGCGTAATGAACTGCATCATTTGAAAACTGTTGATCGCCCATGGGTGATAAATGCTATTTCCGAAGCGCGTGCGCAAGGTGACTTGTCGGAAAATGCTGAATATGAAGCGGCTAAAGAACGTCAAAGTTTTGTTGAGGGGCGCATCATAGAGTTGGGAAGCAAGCTGGGTAATGCTCAAGTGATAGATCCAAAGACTATTAACGCAGACGGTCGTTGTGTGTTTGGCGCGACCGTAAAGCTGGAAGATCTCGCAAACGGCGATGTGGTGACTTATCAGATTGTCGGAGATGATGAAGCTGACATCAGGCAGGGCAAGATTTCTATCAGCTCTCCGATTGCACGAGCATTAATTGGCAAGTACAGTGGAGATATCGCTGAAGTGCAAGCTCCGGGCGGTGTTCGCGAATATGAAATTGTGAATGTACAATATATTTAAGCCTTCTAAGCACCTTTGAAAGGCTTAAGGAAAATGCAGCTAAGACCTTTTGCCGCTAGTGACTTTTCAGTATCTGGGAAGATGCGGTATGGTTGCTTTGCCCACCTCTGCACAAGAGGTGGCAGTACATAATGTAAGGCCGGGAAGTTTAGCGGCTACCCAACTGTTTTTTGCTGAGCCGTTTGCCCTTGTGCTTTACAGGCTTCTTTTCGGGTACATCTTCTTGTGGTTGATATATCACCAGGATTTTGCCAATATGTTGTACCGCTATTGCGTTCAATTGTGTGCAAATTTGTTCCAAGATAACTACGCGTGCTTCCCGATCCTCATTCATAACCCTGATTTTGATTAATTCATGACTTTTCAAGGCGCAGGAGATTTCTCCCAGTACGGTGGGGGTTAGTCCTGCTGCTCCAATCATGACGGTGGGTTTAAGCGGATGAGCACGTGCTTTGAGGTTTTGGCGTTGTAATACAGTTAGTGTTAGCAATTTATTGGCTCCTGATAAGACTGACATTTTAAACGATGAAGCGATCCAAAAGTAGTAAACAATGGATGCATGAACATGTTAATGATTCATATGTGCAGCGTGCGCAGAAGGAAGGTTACCGTTCGCGTGCGGCATACAAATTATTAGAAATTGATGAGCGCGACCATCTACTCAAACGTGGTATGGTGGTGGTTGATTTGGGTGCGGCCCCTGGCGGTTGGTCGCAAGTCGCTGCCATCAAGGTGGCTGAAGGTGGCAAAGTAATTGCAGTCGACCTGTTGCCATTGCACCCGATACATGGCGTGGAATTTATTCAAGGTGACTTCCGTGACGACAGTGTGATGGCACAAATTGAGAGCAAACTGAGTGGCAAAAAAATTGGACTTGTAATTTCAGATATGTCCCCCAATATTAGTGGCATCAACATGAGCGATCAGGCACGTGCTATGCATTTGGCGGAACTGGCGCTGGATTTTTCATTACGCCATTTGCAACCAAGCGGCGCATTTTTAGTCAAAGTGTTTCAAGGCGTAGGTTTTGAGGACTATATTAAGTTGATGCGTAGTTACTTTGCTCGAGTGGTGACACGCAAGCCAGATTCTTCACGCGATCGAAGTAATGAATTGTATCTCTTGGGAACTTCAAAAGTTGAGCATACATTTGAAAATTCAACTTTCTAAATTGAGACAAGGTGTGAGATAAGTTTAACAGGCGGTATATATTTAACATGTAAGCGGTAGAGTTTACAGATTAACGCAGTATCGCAATATTGTTGGATTTATAGTGGTGCCCTTGAGTAATCGGGCCAGACGTAGTTTAATGGACGCATAGTAGCGATTGTGCGCTGGTTTTAAGGAGTAACTTTGAACAATTTGTTTAAGAGTATCGGAATTTGGATGGTCGTGGCGTTGGTGCTGATGACCGTATTTAATCAATTCAATACGCGTCAGCAGCAGACCTCGCAGACGCAGATGGATTACTCGCGCTTTCTGGAAGAAGTCAGGCTGGGGAGTATCACTAAGGTAACTATCGAAGGGCGCATGCTGAAGGCTGTTACTAACGATGGTAAGCGTATTAGCAGCTATGCGCCGCAAGATTTGTGGTTGGTATCTGACTTGATCAAGAACGGTGTCACGATTGAGGCCAAGCCGGAAGAGGAGCAATCCTTCCTGATGAGCATTTTTGTTTCGTGGTTCCCAATGTTGCTGCTCATTGGTGTGTGGGTTTTTTTCATGCGCCAGATGCAAGGCGGCGGTAAAGGAGGGGGGCTTTTCTCTTTTGGCAAGAGCAAGGCGCGCATGCTGGACGAGACTAAAGAACGTGTTACTTTTGCTGACGTGGCAGGTTGCGATGAAGCTAAGGTAGAAGTATCTGAGATTGTAGATTTCCTGCGTGATCCAACCAAATTTCAGAATTTGGGCGGTCGTATTCCACGCGGGGTGTTGCTATTGGGTAGTCCCGGTACCGGCAAAACGTTGCTGGCAAAGGCCATTGCGGGTGAAGCTAATGTGCCATTTTTCTCAATTTCTGGTTCTGACTTTGTAGAAATGTTTGTCGGCGTGGGTGCGGCGCGTGTGCGCGACATGTTTGAGCAGGCTAAGAAACAGGCACCGTGCATTGTGTTTATTGATGAAATTGATGCAGTCGGTCGCCAACGTGGCGCTGGCTTGGGCGGCGGTAATGATGAGCGTGAACAAACCCTGAATGCATTGCTAGTGGAGATGGATGGTTTTGAAGGAGCCAGCGGTGTGATTGTGATTGCAGCGACCAATCGTCCCGATGTACTCGACTCAGCGCTGCTGCGTCCGGGCCGTTTTGATCGCCAAGTAGTTGTGCCGTTACCGGATATACGTGGCCGCGAACAGATTTTGATGGTGCACATGCGTAAAGTGCCTGTTTCACCTGACGTGAAAGCCGATATTTTGGCGCGTGGTACACCCGGTATGTCTGGTGCTGACTTGGCGAATCTGGTAAACGAGGCGGCGCTATTCGCCGCACGGCGCAGCAAGCGATTCGTAGAGATGGACGATTTCGAGGCAGCCAAGGATAAAATCATGATGGGTGCGGAACGCCGCTCAGTTGTCATGCCAGAGGAGGAGCGTCGCAACACCGCTTACCATGAGTCTGGCCACGCGGTTGTAGCTAAACTGCTGCCAAAAACTGATCCGGTTCACAAGGTCACTATTATTCCGCGTGGACGTGCGCTGGGGTTGACCATGCAGTTGCCAGCGGAAGATCGTTACAGTATGGATAAGAACCGCATCCTTGATACGCTTGCGGTGTTGTTTGGCGGCCGTATTGCGGAAGAGATTTTCATGCATCAAATGACTACCGGAGCTTCCAATGACTTTGAGCGCGCCACTGAAATGGCACGCCGTATGGTAACGCAATGGGGTATGTCGGAAGCCTTGGGGACAATGGTATATGGCGAAAACGAAGGCGAGGTATTTCTTGGGCGCTCCGTGACGACCCACAAGAATGTTTCAGAAGCTACCATGCAGAAAGTGGATGAGGAAATTCGCCGCATCATAGACCAGCAGTATGCATTGGCTCGAGGACTGATTGAAGCCAATCGGGATAAAGTTGAAGCGATGGCGAAAGCACTGCTTGAATTTGAAACTTTGGATGCTGATCAGCTCGACGATATTATGGCCGGCAAACCGCCACGTTCGCCCAAGGTCATCCAGTCAAGCAAAGATGTCCAACCGCCTCAAGATGCAGCGCCGACGGCATCGGGAACTCCATCAGCTCCTCAGCCGGCGCCGGGAGCTTGAAAAACTGAGAAGGATGATTTAAGGGAAGGGGCGGCATATTTTGGCGCCTCGAGATATTTCTAATTCCCTTTTTATTTTTTACCTTTACCTAATTGCATGTTTCTCCACTGTGGCTCATTCAAGCTGGACATGTCCCGCACTTTGGTTATGGGCATCGTCAATATCACCCCCGACTCATTTTATGATGGCGGGCATCATTGGCAACGTGATGCAGCACTAGTTCATGCGCACCAAATGATTCAAGAGGGTGCTGATCTACTTGATATAGGCGGTGAATCCACGCGTCCCGGTGCGTTATCGATCAGCGCGCAGGAAGAGTTGGATCGCATCATGCCGGTGATTGAAGGCTTGCACGGTGTCCCGGTTCCTCTTTCAGTGGATACCTATAAAACAGAAGTGATGCGCTCGGCATTGGCGGCAGGAGCGAGTATGATCAATGACATCAACGCGCTGCAACAACCGGATGCGCTGGCCGTTGTAGCTGCAAGCGATGCAGCGGTGTGCCTGATGCACAAGCAAGGCCCACCCCAGACTATGCAGCAACCGCACTATCAGGATGTAGTGGCAGAAGTACTTCAATTCCTGCGTTCACGTATATTATCCGCGCAAAAGGCAGGTATTGTGCGGGAACGCATCATGGTTGATCCGGGTTTTGGTTTTGATAAAACTTTGGCGAATAATCTCGCCCTATTAAGGCATCTGGATGAATTTTCTGTGCTGGGTGTACCACTACTAGCCGGGATCTCACGTAAATCCATGTTGGGGACAATTACTGGCCAAGACGTAGAGCACCGTGTACATGCCAGCGTAGCGGCTGCGTTGCTGGCAGTAATGCGAGGAGCATGCATGGTGCGCGTGCATGATGTGCGTGCCACAGTAGATGCTTTGAAAGTTTTGAATGCTGTGAAAGGAGTCGACTTGTGAGCAAAAAATTTTTTGGCACGGATGGTGTGCGCGGACGGGTGGGTGAATATCCTATTACGCCGGAATTTGTTATGCACCTGGGCTATTCCGCAGGCAAAGTGCTGGCTTCCGCAGATTGGCATTTATCACAGGGTGAAAATCCTGGAGTACTGATTGGCAAGGACACGCGTATTTCTGGCTATCTGCTTGAATCGGCTTTGCAGGCGGGTTTGATTGCCGCTGGGGTAGACGTTTATCTGGCCGGACCGGTGCCAACGCCTGCAGTAGCTTATTTAACTCGTGCATTACGTTTGCAGGCTGGCATTGTGATTTCCGCGTCGCATAATTTGTTCGAGGATAATGGCATCAAGTTTTTTTCCAGCCAAGGCAGCAAGTTGGCGGATGAAACGGAGTACGCCATCGAAGCGAGGCTGGAAACATCGATAGAAACCATGCCTTCGGCCAGGCTGGGTAAAGCCAAGCGCTTATCAGATGCGGCAGGCCGTTATATTGAATTTTGTAAGAGTAGCTTTCCTTATGATTTAGATCTGCGCGGCCTGAAATTGGTGGTGGATTGCGCGCACGGTGCTTGCTATCAGATTGCCCGACATGTTTTCCATGAGTTGGGTGCGGATGTTGTAGCTATCGGTGTGCAACCGGATGGTAAAAATATCAACGCTGGTTATGGCGCGACTGCCCCGGCCAATTTGCAGCAAGCCGTTAAAGATCATCATGCCGACCTGGGTATTGCCCTCGACGGTGACGGTGACCGCTTGGTGATGGTGGACGCGGAAGGATGTTTGTACGATGGTGATCAGCTTCTCTACATTATTGCCAAACACCGCCATGTGCAGGGTACGCTTAAGGGCGGGGTGGTGGGAACACTAATGACTAATCTGGCTTTCGAGCATGCCATGCGGCGCATGCACGTACCCTTCGCGCGCGCCAAGGTGGGTGATCGTTATGTAATGGAAACGATGCTGCAACAAGGTTGGCAACTGGGTGGAGAAAATTCCGGCCACATCATTTGTCTTGATCGGCACACAACGGGTGATGGCATCATCTCTGCCTTGCAAGTATTGCACGCACTTCGCATTAATCAACAGACCCTGGCTCAAGCTGTTTCAGATTTGACAATGTATCCACAAATATTGCTGAATGTGCGAGTTGCCAGAGGGGCTGATTACTCAGCGCATGCCAGCATACGTGAAGTGGTGACGGCTGCCGAAATGGCGCTCGATGGTTGTGGTAGAGTATTGCTGAGGCCTTCTGGAACCGAACCGTTGTTGCGTGTGATGGTGGAAGGTGAGGATGGCGAAAAAGTGCGGCATTGGGCGGAGACTATCGCACAAGCCGTACGAGAAGTGGCACAGAAAATTTGATAGAAGTACTTGTTAAAAATTTTGAATTTTGTAATTTTGAAGTGTCAACACCACATCCATAAGTGATTGCAAAGGCTTTTTGCATGTGGGTAGCTACCTAGATTAGCTGCCTGGTTGCGGGGGTTGTTTTGTGCTTGTATCAACTATATCTTTTTTTGTAACATTTTCGGTGTTCACCGCAAGCGTTTTGTCTTCACCATGACTGGCCGGCGTTAGTTTGAAATTCCGCGACAAAGTTTGCGCTTTTAGTATTTCAGCTGCATTCATGAGATTTGCCACATTATTTCGCCCAGAAATGCCGGGTTCATAGCCTTGTGCGGATGCGAGGTTATACCAGACGTAAGCCTGCATCAGGTCACGTTGGAGGCCTTCACCGGTTTTGTATAATGTTCCCAGTTGATACTGGGCTTCAGGGTGGCCTTTGTGGGCTGCTTTCTCAACCCATTGAGCAGCAGCGGTGAAGTCCTGCAATACACCTCGCCCGTTTCTATAAAGCAGACCAAGATTGAACTCCGCCCCTGCATGCCCCTGTTTGGCGGCTAGATCAAACCACTTCAGCGCTTCTTTGTAATTTATTGTGAATTCGCCACCGGGCATGTACATAAGTCCTGCAGCGTATTGATCATCTGCGTTACCCTGATTTGCTTTTTCAAGAATAAGTGTTCTGCTTGGCTTTATTTCATGGGCGATGAGTGAAGCAGTGATGGTAGGGTCAGGTTTAGATAGTAGATAAATCGTTATAAGAAAACCTACGCAGGCAAGCAAACCTAAGGTGGCAGTGACAGAAAGCTTGAAAAACCCACTGAATTTAAAGAATCGATGTTTGCAGTCACGGCAACGGTACGGCGCATAAAGCAAATGGTTCATGTGGTCTTCGCTTTTTTTCCACGAAGAATGACGCACGTTCATGCTTTTACAACGCGCGCATTTCATTTGGTCAACGTCCAGTAGGTGTAAGGCTTGCCGACACTAGAACGATGATCTAGTTTAAGGATCAATGCTAAAACCATAAATGTTGAAGTTGTGGATCGCACTATCAAAAGTACCTTGTGACAAGGTTGGATATTTTACACCAAATATATTTTTTAATAACCGCCCCCGGCGGGGGCGGGTAACCAACAGGTGCGCTATTGAGTTATTTCTCTGTCCTGTGCAATAACCTTCCTGGTTACACATTAAATTCTTTCCTATTATCTATACATAAAACAAAAAAATTAGGCAAGATAAAGTTGCCTGGTAGCACTTGCATGTATTTTTTGTTTTCGATTTTGAAGGAAAACACTAGTTAGTCGACTAGTTTAAGTACGTCGTTGTTTATTGTTGTTTAGCCCTTCTTAGTCTCATATTACACTGGACAAGGCTTTTACTTGCGTGAAATGTAAAGAAAATGTTAGAGTCACCAAGCATAGCCTAGTGGTTGCCATTATAGTTTTTACAGCTCGGACAATCGTAGATTAGTCAATGATAGTTCAACAATGTCTATACCCTTTGTTATTCGGGGTGGCGGCATTTGACCGATATTTTAATACCCTTCTATACAACTTACATATTTTTTAAGGATATAACCATCTCTTGCCACACCACTGATTTTAAAGGCTCCGTCATTGACGCGCTACAAGAAGCAATTGAGCGACAAATCCCTAATTCACAGGCCGAGGTTAGTGGCGGTGGCGGGCACTTTAGCATTAATGTGATATCGCCTGCATTTGCCGGCAAGAACATGCTTGAGAGTCAGCGGATGGTATACAGTGCGATCGCTCATTTGATGGCGGGGATGCAGCTCCCGTTCATGCAGTTGACAGTTTAAAAACAAAACACCGCCCGAATCGTCAAGCGTGAATGTTTAGTACAGGACGGATTCAAGACCCAACTGCTAATATGAACTAGTCTTAATCTGATCTGACAATGCACTTGTAAAAGTGAGCGTTACCGAGTTTGATCTGGGTGTCGAATTCGTCATCAAACTTAAAGAAAGGTAACGCTCATTTTTCATACTATTGATCCGGCAACAAATTGTTGAACTTAAGCCACATACTTTACAGGCGCATGTTCAAAGTAGCTTTTTACACGCTCGGGTGATTTCTGTAGCTTGCGCATGTGACTGGTAGTCGTCTTGAGAAGTTGCCCCTTTGTTCGGGCAGGTGCCTTGGTTGTTACTGCCTGTTTGAGATCGGCATTCAGCATTTCATCTGGATTCAACTCAGGGCTGTAACTCGGCAGGTAAAATACTTCAATCTCATCTTGATGTTTCGTTTGAGCATGCCCATCTGACCTAGCTTGGTAGTGCAGTGGAGATAAGTCCCACGTTCTCGCGTTTACTGTTGACCCGCACCACGGGTGTTTTTCCTTTGGGTGCAAAAGAACGTCCGCGCACGTCATCGCTGCGCAATCCAATTTCATCTCCCCAGTGGATTTCAGCTCCTTCTGCTTTAGCGCGTTCAGCAATCACCGGATAACTGTTATCGAGCCATGCCTTCACCTCGACCGGGCGTTGCTCATAAGCTTTTTTTATCGGCTTTTGGGGGGAAAATCCCCAGCGCACCAAATACGTACCGACAGTCCGGACAGGTAGCTTTATCTTGAACCGTTGCCCGATCAATTCCATCACCGCCGTGCGACTCCACAGGGCGTAAGGCATCTTTATCTGGTCAGGGGTCTTGTCGCGAATAAGTTTCTGAACTTCACGCTCCTGTTCAGCAGCCAATCTTCGCCCCACTCCCGTAGAGCGTCCACGTGGTTTTAATGCCATCCCCGCCCAACCACCCAGACAATATGCCTTATGCGCAGCGATGACCGTGCCACGCGATAGCTCACACTCCCGCGCAACGTCATTCACCCGCATCCCTTTTTCCCGAAGTTTGACTGCACGCCTGCGCCTTTCGGCTAAGGCCTGCATCGGGAGTGTCCTTCCGTCTTGTCGTTCCATGCACAATCTGACAAGGTATCATCAATTAAGTTTAATATTTAACTGCGGAGTCAATAATTTCTATCGCTGTAAGTGCCACGATTACTTAATTGGCGGCATCGACTGCTGACAGTATGTCAGATACCGCCAGATATATCCCCGTTAATTGTTGTGGATAGCAAAGAATAGTAAGGGAATGTTCAGGCATTAAAAACCCCCTAAAGCATTATGCAGTGGGGGTATATGGGAAGTTTCAGGAACACCTAAAACTATAATTTGGTGGCCCGGGGCGGAATCGAACCACCGACACGAGGATCTTCAATCCACTGCTCTACCAACTGAGCTACCAGGCCATGCGAAGGTGCGCATTATAACGACAAAATGCAATTTAAGAAACCTTAGAATTGGATAACCTCAGATAAGGCATACTACATAGCAATGCCAACGTTACTGTTTGCAGATTTCAAAAACAAACCCTGCACAAGGCAGGGTTTGTCAGATTCAGTGGTAAATGAATCGCAACAATTACATCATCCCACCCATACCGCCCATACCGCCCATACCGCCCATTCCACCACCACCGCCACCACCCAAATCAACAGCAGGCTTCTCTTCATATAACTCAGCCACCATACAACCAGTAGTCAGCATCAAGCCAGCGATAGAAGCGGCATTTTGCAACGCGATACGGGTAACCTTAGTAGGATCAACCACGCCCATTGCCAACATGTCGCCATACTGTCCGCTCGCGGCGTTGTAGCCATAGTTGCCTTTGCCTTCCAACACCTTGTTGACTACTACCGAAGGCTCGTCGCCTGCGTTATCCACGATGCAACGTAGTGGCGATTCCATGGCACGCAGCACAATGGTAATGCCCGCGTCTTGGTCATGGTTGTCTCCCTTCAATTTTGCTACTACTGCCTTGGCACGCAACAATGCGACACCACCGCCGGGAACAATTCCTTCTTCCACTGCCGCACGGGTCGCATGCAGTGCATCTTCCACGCGTGCTTTTTTCTCTTTCATTTCAACTTCAGTTGCAGCGCCAACTTTAATCACCGCTACGCCGCCAGCCAGCTTGGCTTTACGTTCTACCAGTTTTTCTTTGTCATAATCGCTGGTTGCCTCTTCGAACTGTTTGGAGATTTGGGAGATGCGGCCTTGGATTGCTTCTTCATTACCTGCGCCATCAATAAGGATGGTATTTTCTTTGTTCACTTCTATACGCTTGGCTTGACCCAAATCGGCCAGAGTAGCTTTTTCAAGAGACAAGCCTACTTCTTCGGCAATCACGGTGCCGCCAGTCAGAATAGCAATGTCTTCCAGCATGGACTGACGCCTGCTGCCAAAGCCTGGAGCCTTAACCGCAACTGTCTTCAGAATTCCACGGATGTTGTTCACCACTAAAGTGGCCAGCGCTTCGCCATCTACATCTTCAGCAATAATCAACATCGGACGACCTGCCTTGGCAACTTGCTCCAGCAGCGGCAACAGATCACGAATATTGGAGATTTTTTTGTCATGTAATAAAATGTAGGGATTATCCATCACTACATTTTGCTTCTCTTGGTCGTTAATAAAATATGGTGACAGATAGCCGCGATCAAATTGCATACCCTCGACCAATTCAAGTTCGTTATCGAGCGATTTACCATCCTCAACGGTGATTACACCTTCTTTTCCTACCTTGTCCATCGCGTCAGAAATAATCTTGCCGATATTGGTGTCAGAGTTGGCAGAAATTGAACCAACTTGAGCGATTTCAGTAGAGGTAGTGCAAGGCTTGGACAGCTTCTTCAGTTCCTCTGCGACAGCAGAGACTGCTTTATCGATACCGCGCTTTAGGTCCATCGGGTTCATGCCGGCAGCAACAAATTTCATGCCTTCCTGTACGATGGATTGTGCCAACACGGTCGCAGTAGTTGTGCCGTCACCCGCTACGTCAGAGGTTTTAGAAGCTACTTCCTTGACCATTTGCGCGCCCATGTTCTCGAACTTATCCTTCAGTTCGATTTCTTTAGCGACAGACACGCCATCTTTGGTGATTGTGGGCGCGCCATAAGAGCGCTCTAACACTACGTTACGACCTTTTGGGCCAAGAGTTACTTTAACCGCGTTGGCTAAAATGTTAACACCTGCAACCATTTTACTGCGTGCACTATCATGGAATTTCACGTCTTTTGCTGCCATGTTTCTTTCTCCTAGAGTTATTTGGTTTCTTCACTTCGGTCTTTACCGAAGGTCACCTCATCCTGCCGAAGGGCAGGAAAGACCGTATATCTGAAATTAAGCTTCGATTACGCCAATAATTTCTTCTTCATGCATAGTTATATATTCTTGGCCTTCTATCTTAAAAGTCTGACGGGCGTGTTTGCCGAACAAAACCTTATCGCCAACTTTTACAGACATCGGGAGTAATTTGCCGTCATCTCCGTATTTGCCGTTGCCTACAGCGACGATTACGCCTTGATCAGGCTTTTCGGTAGCGGCGTCAGGAATCACAATTCCGGACGCAGTCTTACGTTCTTCTTCCATGCGCTTGATAACGACACGATCATGCAAAGGACGGACCAACATGTTTTATTCTCCTTAAAACAAACAATTAACAAAATAACTACATCTCTATTTAGCACTCGATGCAGAGAGTGCTAATAATAAGGGCGGAACGCATTTATTTCAAGAGTACAATGAAAATTTCGTTAATGTAAAGTTACGAAAAAGGTGACAGATGATTTGAAATACGACTGAGCTTCCCCGAAATTTCGACCCGATTACACCCCGGCAGTAAAAGCTGCCGGGGTGTAATCGGTCCGGTTGAGCAAACCTGTTCCTGGCGTCGCACAGAGAGTGCGTGGCTTTGTTGAGGGCTCGATCAGTGAATTCCATCAGGGACAGAAGTGCAAGTTTCACCAAAAATTCGGGATCATTGATTGAAAGCTTGGCAAAAAATGGGTGTCCATGTATGTCGCAGGATGCTTATTTTTTATAAAGGAAGAAGATTGTGTGGTTATGCGTTTGCTTGTAACAGATCAATATAACCGTCTGTGTACCATGAATAAAGCAATTCGAATGCTTCTCCCGATAGATCCGCAGTGGAATCGAGCTTGCGCGTATCGGCAAACGTACGTAATTCCCGATAGGCCAATTTGCTGACGGTGTGCACTATACCGTTAATGAACACCGCGCCGTTATGACACAACATTTGTGTTTTTAGAGCCATCACCACGCTGCGGGTTAGTGTCGCTTGTTTGAAGCGAGCGCGACTAAGTGGTTTCGTAGGTGGATCAAAAAATATATGTGGCTTAGGGTCGCTGAGATAGCTGCCGAGAAAATCGGCAATGTCGTGCTTGGTCCATTGTACCCGCCGAATGATCTGCTCTACCTGGCGAAGCATATCCGACCCAATTTCCGAGGGATGGCGTTGAACCTTTAGGTCTGGATCGGCGTACATGCCATCCAAACAAATTTTATCCTGCAAGTAAACCAAAAATTGTTCTGCCAGTTCCTGATAAGTTGGTGTGCGGAAACCAATGGAATATGTCATGCAATCGTTCTCGGCGATGCCGTTATGAGCATAATGTGGCGGCAGATAGAGCATATCGCCTGGCGCTAGCACCCACTCCTCTTCCATTTGAAAGTTTTTTAAAATCTTCAATGGCGCGCCTTCTAGCAGTGTACGATCCTGCTGTGCGGAAATTTGCCAGCGTCGATGGCCTTTGCCCTGCAAAAGAAATACATCATAAGAGTCAAAGTGCGCGCCCACACCCCCTCCTTTGGGAGCATAGCTTACCATTAGATCATCTAAACGCGCATGCGGTATGAAGCTGAAATTCTTTAGTAGCGCGGTGGCTGTTGGCAGGTGCTGATTCACTCCTTGCACTAGCACAGTCCACCCACTTTTGCCCAAATTATCGAACTTTGTCGTTTTAAATGGACCATTTTGCACGTGCCACTGACCGTGCCGTTGGGTGACGAGACGAGACTGCACATCCTCAGTGCAAGCCAAGGCGAATAATTGTAATGGATCAAGCAACCCATTAAATTTGGAAAATGCTTGGCGGATGAGTAAGGGTTTTTTTTGCCAGTAATTGCGTAAAAATTCCTCTATTGTTAACCCACCAAGCATGGAGGAATTGATTTTCATAATCGATATTATTATACCTATACCAACGGACACAAAAATACTTTCGTTCATAATGGAACTAGATTCGATTCATCAATCGATAATGTGTTATTAATTTTATGGTAAATGTAAAGTAATTGCGGTGAATGCCTCGTCTACGCCTAATTCCATAGTAAATTATGATCTATCTGTACTATTTTTTTCAGACGTAGAATTCAAAAATTGCATAAAATGTGACGTGTTCTATGAAAAAATGGATGGGGATACAGAG
This sequence comes from Nitrosomonadales bacterium, assembly GCA_016721605.1. Classification (GTDB taxonomy): domain Bacteria; phylum Pseudomonadota; class Gammaproteobacteria; order Burkholderiales; family Gallionellaceae; genus Nitrotoga. Next base: position 68,941 of record JADKHS010000035.1, on the reverse strand, counting down.
GTAAGTGAACATAAAAAATTTAATGGAATTTACCGCTTCTGTGATCGACAAGCAAGGTAAGCTATAGGTTATGCCGATGAAATTCTCAATCTAATAAAAAAATTGAAATGAAAATTGCAAAAGACACTGTTGTATCGTTGCGTTATGAGTTATTTGATGCCAATGGCAGCCTGTTGGAAAAGACAGAAGACCCCATCAGTTATTTACACGGTGGCTATGACGGTATATTCCCGACCGTGGAAGAGGCGCTACAAAACAAAGACATAGGTGCTGAACTTAAAATCACGATGTCACCGGATGATGCTTTTGGAGAGTATGAGCATGATTTAGTACGCGTTGAGCCGCGCAATTTATTCCCGGATGAAATTGCCATCGGTATGCAGTTCGAGGGAGGGGTGGAAGATGGCGATGATGACGATTACTCGCTCTACACTGTTGTTGATGTAACTGATACTGAAGTGACCGTAGATGGTAACCACCCACTTGCTGGTAAAACATTAAACTTTGAGGTATTGTTACGAATGTACGCGCCGCTACTGCCGAAGAGTTGGAACATGGTCATACGCATGACGAGGGTGGGCATCACCACTAATGCAGAATTTTTCCAGAATATACTTTGACTAGACAAAGTTCATGTTACGGCAGTTGTTGCCATAAGCTTGTGCGGATTTGAATCTAGCGTAGATTGGTTTGCGCGGTGAGCGTATCAGCGATACTTTGTTGATGCTACCACGTATATTTGGTCAAGCATGAGAGGATTAATACGAAATCCATGAGGGAAGCGATATTAAATGCTTTGCGTATTTTCAGCTGTATCAGTATTTACTGATACAGTCAACGAAGCATGGGTGTATATACATGGATTTTAGATGTTTTGGAAATTACCTTGACAATATCCCTTTGCAGGTGTATAAGACTCGCTGGCGTTTGATTCAAAGTTTTTGCGATACTGGTTTTTTCCATGCAATCTTCGATTCAAATAGTTTCGCGGGGGGTTTCCCCCGTTTTTAGTTAAGGAAGTAATACACATGGCAACTGGTACAGTAAAATGGTTCAACGACGCCAAAGGTTTTGGCTTTATTACCCCTGATGATGGCAGCGAAGATTTGTTTGCGCATTTTTCCGCAATCAACATGAGTGGCTTCAAGTCTCTTCAAGAGGGCCAAAAGGTTACCTTTGAAGTGACACAAGGTCCTAAAGGTAAGCAAGCATCAAATATTCAAGCTCCTTAATCGGTTCTTGATTTAATAAAAATGCCCGGCATGAAAATGTCGGGCATTTTTATTTCTGGAAGGCAATCTCTGCGAACTAACGCTTACAGTGTAGTCTTAGGGTAGGGCACCTATCCAAGTTTCCTCGCAGATGGCGAGGATTATCTGCCCAGGCACATTACTACTGCGCCCAATCATATCGCATGAGCTAACCCTGCAACACCCGTACTCCCCAAGCCACGCCAAATCCCGTCACTTCGCTTGCTACTATGCCCAGACCACCTTCGCAACGGCTAGCAGATAAATCCACATGAAGCCAAGGAGTGTCATCGACAAAGCGCTTGAGAAAACGGGTTGCCAAGATGTGATCGGCCTCGCCATCCAGCGTGCACTGCTTGATGTCAGCTACTTTTGCATCCAGAGTAGTTTCATAGTCGTCATCCAGCGGGAAGGCGCACAGACGCTCGCCGCTTTGTTTGCCCACATTGACCGCACGCTGTAACAATTCATCGCGGTTGCCCAGCACGCCGCTGTAGCGCGCACCTAAGGCCACGGCCATGCTGCCGGTTAGGGTGGCGAAGTCAATTATCAGATCCGGTTTGGCGCGTGCCGCTAGCGTGAGTGTGTCGGCCAGCACCATGCGTCCTTCGGCATCGGTGTGAATAATTTCGATGGTGGTGCCGTTCAGCGCAGTCACGATATCGTTTTGTTTGTACCCCTTGGGGCTGATGTGGTTTTGAGCGATCGCCAGCCAGCAATCGATATTCACCGCCAGCTTGCTCTGTGACGCGGCAAGCAAGATGCCGAGTGCTACGGCAGACCCGTTCATGTCCTCGTGCATACCATGCATATAGCGCGCCGGCTTCAAGTTGTGTCCACCGGTATCGAAGCAAATTCCCTTGCCCACCAACCCTACGGTTTGCTTGGCTTTTGGATGGGTGTAGCGCAGATGTACGATGGCGGCATCTTCGTCCGCGCTGCCCTGCGCCACAGCCACGAAAGCACCCGCGCCCAACTTGCGCAGTTTCTTGAGATCAAATTCCACATGCTTCCAGCCATGTTGTTGTGCAAGTATCTTTGCCCGCGCCCGGTATAGAGCTGGAGTCAGTTCGTTAGGCGGAAGCACAGTCAGTTCGCGGCATAGAAAATTGCCTTCGGCCTGCGCCTTGAGTGATGCAAATGCTTGCTTGTCGGCAAAACCAAATAGCTCAATTTTTCGCAGCGGTTTGCGTTTATCTTTTTTCTTATGTTCCGGCAACAGGGCGCCATTCACCCATGCACCATACACAGCCAGCTCTGCAGCCAGCTTACGTTGTGCAGGATCGCCCAGCACCACAATGGCAATGCTTTTGGGCATTTCTGCCAGAAGCAACTGCATGGCTTTGCGCACTTGGGTCTGGATGGTGAAGGCGTCCTTGGAAAAATCCAGCATCGTCCAGGCAATCAACGCGCCATTAGCGGCATTAGCAGAAACTGGTGATTTAGTCAGCTCATCCACCTTGAGGCCGCGTCGCGCCAGCACTGTTTTGAGTAAGTCGCTATGCGGCAAGTCTTGAGGTAATGTCTTGGCTTTGGGCAGCAGCACCAGCAGATGTTGGTTAATCAGGTTTTTTGGCAGCGTCGGGGAGAGAGTAAGTTGTGCTAGCATTTGTTCCTCAATAAATTTCATGTGTTGTCTGGCATTATACAAACAGTCACCACCTATTCCCTGAATCTTCATGCGCCAATATTTATATTTGATGAAACATGTGCTCAATCACGGCACAAAAAAGAGCGACCGCACCGGCACCGGCACAGTAAGCATATTCGGCTATCAGATGCGCTTTAATCTGGAAGAAGGCTTTCCGCTGGTCACCACCAAAAAATGTCACCTGAAATCTATCATCCATGAGTTGCTATGGTTTTTGCAGGGCGATACCAATATCCGTTATCTCAATGAAAATGGTGTAAAAATTTGGGATGAATGGGCAGACGAGGATGGCAACCTTGGCCCTGTTTATGGCAAGCAGTGGCGCTCGTGGACGGCAACGGATGGCCACATTATTGACCAGATTTCAGATGTTATAGAACAGATTAAATGTAATCCCGATTCGCGCCGTTTGATCGTTTCCGCCTGGAATGTAGGGGAACTGGATCAAATGGCGCTGGCGCCTTGCCATATCTTGTTCCAGTTCTATGTGTCTGAAGGCAAACTCTCCTGCCAACTATATCAGCGCAGCGCGGATATTTTCCTGGGCGTGCCATTCAATATCGCATCTTATGCGTTGCTTACCTTGATGATGGCGCAAGTATGCGGTCTGAAACCAGGCGATTTTGTGCATACCTTTGGTGATGCACATCTGTACCTCAACCATCTGGAGCAGGCTGAGCTGCAACTGTCGCGCGAGCCGCGATCGCTACCTGTCATGCACATCAATCCTAATGTGAAAAATATCTTCGATTTCAAATTTGAGGATTTTTCGCTGGATGGCTACGACCCACACCCGGCAATTAAAGCCGCAGTCGCCGTATGACGAGTGACGAAAGAGGGGGTAAGCTTGCGATCATTGTTGCAATGGCTCGAAACCGTACCATTGGGATCAACAACACGCTGCCATGGCGAATTCCGGCAGACCTTAAACGTTTTAAATCGCTCACCATGGGACATCATCTTATCATGGGGCGCAAGACTTTCGATTCCATCGGCAAGCCGCTGCCCGGCCGCACTACCGTAGTGGTAACACGCAATGATGCATTAAAAATTGAAGGCTGCATCATGGCGCACTCGCTGGAAGAAGCGATAACGGCTTGTGCGGGGGATGATGAAATTTTTATCGTTGGCGGCGCTGAACTCTACGCATTGGCCATGCTGTTAGTGGACACGATCTACCTCACCGAAATCAGACAAGACGTAGCAGGCGATACTCACTTCCCGGAATTTGATAAAAAATTATGGCAGGAATTGGCGCGCGAGCAATGTAGCCAGGAAACCCCTCAGGCCCTGGAATACCATTTCGTTACTTATGGCCGAAAATAATAGACGGTGGTATCCGGAATTAAGTGTGGATGATGTTTTAGATTTAAGTTGGTCAATTTTCCGTCTATGGCAGCTTGCACAAAATTAATTACTCTCCGTCCTTTATTCGGTTCGTTGTAATCAAATCGTAGGCAACCTGTACTTCCTTTGCTTGTTCAGTTGCCACAGCGATCATATCTTCAGGAACACCTTGGCCCATTAACTTATCGGGGTGATATTGGCTCATTAACTTGCGATAAGCGCGTTTGATTTCGTGGTCGCTGCTTTCTTGCTTACGCCCAACGCTTTATAGGCATCGTCCAGGCGGGAGGCAGTAGGTGTTTGCCCGCTGGCAAAGTGGGACTGACCCAAACCATATTCAGTATTTGCTTGAATGCAGCCTGATCATAACCAAGCTGGCGGGCAACGTCTTTTAGCATGACTTCTTCATTTGCATGAATATGCCCATCAGCCAAGGCCATGACTATAAGATAGACCAGCAACATTTGCTTTAAGTCATTCGTATTACCACAAATGGCAATAAATTTCCTTAATCTCGGCTCAAGATCAAAATTTGCATCGGCTCCTTGCTTAAAAAGAGCAATTGCCTGTTGCCTATGTTCAGCGGACATTCCCAGTTTTTGAATGAATTGTTCAACATGATCGATTTCATCTCGCGATATATGACCATCCGCTTTAGCAAGTTTGCCCATTAAAATGAAAACGGTTTCAAGAAATACTGACTGGCGCAGGTGCTGGCTGAGCGGGTTAACTCCGCCAATACCATAAGCTTTATAACGGTCAAGAAAGCTTCCCAGGAAATAGCCGATCAATGCCCCGAAAAAACCCCAAAAGTAAAAGCCCAATAAGGCACCAATTAATTTAAACAAGGCAACTCCGAAGACTAAATAGAAGGAACAAATAGTAACAAAACAAAAACAAGTACAGGTTCGAGATTTGTCCGTATTCCTTGCTGATGAACCCCGGCAAGCCTAAGGTACGGTAACTTCGCGCTTCCAATGGACAGTCTGGGTTTAAAAGAGTCCGCCGCTATGGTTTTTATCGGGCACTGAGCTTACTCAACGCAAACTCAAGGGGACATTTCTATTTGGGAGAAAGCGGACACTATTACTTTGTGCTGACATTAAATGATTTGCTTATTTACTTTTTATAGACATCGTCCTATTATGTGGCTCTCATCGGTATAAGTAAGTAAAGGTGGGGCGCACGAAACTAAGCTGGATTAAAGTTGACGATTGGTTGTCTTAATTAAACGATTAAAGGCACTTACCGGAAGCTCCATGAAGTTGATGTGGTGTGGAAGTTGTATGCTGTAAAATGCCGCTTGTTGTAGGCGGCTAAATGTACTAATAGTTCATGTGGTCTATGTAATTCGACCAAATGGACATGGTATATTAACTGAAACAAGATGTTATGTATTGTGCATTTAATATAAAATGGAATAGGGATTTGTCAGGAGAATACTTTATACGTATGTTTTTTTCTGTACCCGGTGAATCTTAATTTTAGTATCAATAAATTAAGTTGATTATTAAATCAATAATATTGTTTGGTACTAAGATAGGCTTGTATATTGATTTACTTCCATGATGATTATTTGCACACTTAACGCAGTAGCAGTGAAAGCTTGTAGGAGTGAGGCACATTACACCCTACTCAATTATCCTCGTAAGATTTGATATTAAAGGAGCTTAATAATGAAAAAAACTGTTATGAATTTAGCTATCGTTTCCTGTTTTGCATTTGGTGTTTCATTAGCACAAGCTTCTAGCCATGGGAATGGGCATGAAGCTGCCAGTACTAATGATGGGCATGCTCATGCTACGGCGGATGATTATTTCAAAAAAGCAGATATAACTGGTCAGGCACAAAATATTAAGGTTGATGCTAAGGGTGTCCGTCTTCCTTATAACATGGCTGAAGATATGCCAAGTGTAGGTGGGAGTGACCATGGGGTAAGGGCAATGCATGGCCAACCCGATCCGTTCTTTGTAGGTCATAATGCGGTAAAGCCAAAAGTTGAATCCAATAATATGTGGTGCATGATAGGAACGAATAATCCATCAAATTCTTGGCATAATGTATACCCTTCTAGTTCTGGAAGAAATTTTTATAGTCCTAGATAATACTTGGTAACATGACACCCTGGTGTTTAAGTAAAAATTAAACTACAAGGCCAGCAGCGATGCTGGCCTTGTAGTTTATACGCTGTGTATATGTTTTAATTATTTTTTGTGCTGACGTTGTTGGTTGCAACATTGGTGATTTGCTTGGTACTCTAGTTTTAAGGGGTAGGCCGAGATGAGGAGTCGATCCGGCATTACATCGGCACCAAGAGAAAGAGGACAAGCACCTAGAGCAGATGCATCTATGGAGCTGACCTACCCGGAAAGGCCCTCATTAAGAGAGCAGGGCCGCGTAGGCGACCCCGTTAAGCCGCTTTGGAGCGACTCACAAATAAAGCCCCCGGCCTTTTGCCGGAGGATGCTTGCTGTGATGCTGGGGGAGCTGTTACGGCAAGCCCCCCATAGAAAACCTCTGAGGATTGCCAAAATGAATATACATCACTGGCGCTTCAAAGCCTGCGCCGAGGCCATCCAGGTCATTAAAGAATACACTGTGTTTACTGGCGGCAGCATGAGCAGGCGCGTTTTGGATACCTGTTTCAGGTCGCATTTGAGCACCAATTTTATGAAAGCAGGTTGGCGGCATGAATCCGTGGGTATCCACTACTGACAACTGGCAGTAGACCTCGGTATTATTCGGGGCGAAGATGCGTTACACCAAGCCATCACTAGCCGTTGCATTGTGGGTTTGATCCGCCTAAAACACAAAGCCGACAGCATGTGTTGTCGGCTTTGTTGGGGATGCGTGTAGTTTATTAGGCCATTGCTTTGATGGCAGCAGACATACGGCTTTTGTGCCGTGCAGCTTTATTTTTATGAATGATCTTCTTGTCAGCGATAGAGTCAACGATGCTGGTGGATTCGATGAAAACAGCTCGTGCCACAGCTTTATCGCCTATTTCAATGGCTTTCGCCACTTTTTTAATCGCAGTACGAAGTTCAGAGCGTAAGCTCGTGTTATGTTCACGCTGTTTGTTTGCTTGCCTCGCGCGTTTTCTAGCTTGTGCAGTGTTTGCCATGGCAACTCCTTGAGAATTTCTCTTGCAATAAAAGGTGAATTATACGAAGGCTTGCTAACTTTAGCAATTGTTTGTTCATGGCGAGTAAATCAACTGCTCTAGTAGACTTAGGCTGTCGGGTTTCGAGTTTTGTGGTTGTATAGTATATTTTTGATAGATATGAATAATAAGTAGGCGTATGTAATGTAGTCGATGGATTACGGTAGAGGTTCATGAGAATGACGAATGGCAAGGTAACCATTTGATAGAGTTCTGGTTGTATACAAAAAAATTGATAACAAATGATTGTTGGTACTCATCATGCCGCTAATTCTACCCTAGAACAATCCTAACTTTCCGCTGCTGGCTACGCAATCTGCGCCGTCTGCATAGGCGGGGAGATATCCTTTGCTTGGGTGCATCTATTTTCGCTGGAAGTTGCCGTGCTGGTCTAATTGATCGCTTGACCGCAGCTATTACTAAACTTCCATCACATCCAGCTACATCAAACATGTTCTGCGTGATCTGCTGACACAGCGTAGATGATCCCCCTTAATTTCGGCCATAGCGACGTCGCTACCTATGGGCAGCCGGAGCTTTCCTTTACAGCCAACATTATGGCCACTACTGCTATTTGTTTTTGCTGGTGTTTCGGGTAGGCGGAGAATTGGATCAAGCAGTTGAAGTGTGACTTGAAAACGAATCGTAGCTCAGCTTCAATACGGACAGACAAAAATGTCTCATTAATGACTTGCACGCACGCCTCGAGCTGACACTGGCACACAGCCGGGCCGTGCGTACCCAGATGGAATTGAATACGGGGTGCGTTTTGGTGAATGTCGCCTGCAAAGTCGGATAGCCTGTGCTTTTGCGCAGGTTGTACAAGTGCGACCGACAGCGTGACTAACCGTTCGTAGCGTGTATTGCCATAACCCGTCAGACGAAGTACATGCGTCACATTCGTTCCAGTCCGACTCGTCCGTCTCCCGCTTTGGGATAGTGGGATTTAATGACGCCATAGAATTCAGTCCATGGTACAAGTTTGCCAAGGTGCGACAGCATTCCGTTTTGCGGGTGGTCTTGCGGTATGCCTTAAATCTGCTTGTTGCCAGTGTTTGTTGTCTCATCCCCGGCTCTCTGTCAGTCAATGGCCCTTCGTCTATACGCATGAGGGCGTTATCGCGTGGACTTGTTCAGCGGTTCTTTAGTGGATTCTTAAAGATTTACTTTGGTGTGTCGAGATATCCGATAGATTAGTAATGGTAAGGGAAGGAGATGTTATGCAACATCATAAAATGCGGGAATTGGCCGAGTGGGTGGATTTTCTCAGTCAAGTTGATATTCCAGTGTTGAAGCAAACTGCGCGAAATCTGTCTGTGTTGCGCCAAGATGAAAAAAACCTTAGTGCGCGGGGTGTTGCTTACGTTATTAGGCACGATTCAATGATGACCGTTAAGTTACTGCGTTATCTGCAACAGAAAAAGCATTCTAGACAAGAGCATGAGGTGTTGCAGATCGATCAAGCATTAATGATGTTAGGCCTTGATGTGTTTTTTAAAAAAGTACCGACAGAACTGTTGGCAGAAACAGTGTTAAGCGGGCAGATAGATGCCTTGAGTTGTTTGTTACGAGTAATGAACCGTTCAAACCGTGCATCCACTTTCGCTGTGGATTGGGCGGTACGCTTGAACGATATGCATTTTGAGGAAGTACGTATTGCTGCGTTATTATTCGATATTTCCGAACTTCTAATGTGGTGTTTTGCGCCTGTAGATATGTTGAAAATCCGTGCCATGCAACAACAAGATAAAACATTACGTAGCAATGTTGCGCAGGAACAGGTATTAGGCTTTACATTGTTTCATTTGCAATCTGCATTGGCACTTAAATGGTCATTACCCAAGTTGCTAATCACGTTGATGGATGCTGAGTGTGCCAATCAACAGCGTGTGCGTAATGTTGTACTTGCTGTCAATCTTGCGCGTCATTCTGCCAATGGCTGGGCTGATGCGGCTCTGCCCGATGATTATAAGGATGTTGGTAAGCTTCTGCACATGGATCCAGAAGACGTAAAGGTTATGCTTGGTGTGCAAGAGTAAAGCCTTATGCGCTACTGATAAATTGTGTTCCTGATATTTTTTAATGCAAAATCCCTCACCCATTCTGTGGGTCAGATATTCTGTAGCTGCCGCACAGCGGCAAGTACTTGCTGCGCAAGATTGTGGGATAAACAATCAAATTCGATAATTTCCGGCATGCCGCGCAACCAGGTAAGCTGACGCTTAGCCAGTTGGCGTGTGGCCACGATGCCTTTGTCCAATAACTCTGTTTCGTTTATTTCTCCGGCGAGAAACTGCCATGCCTGACGATAGCCAACACAGCGCATGGAGGGCAGGTCGGGATGCAACGAATATTTTTCTTTAAGTGCGAGCAATTCATGTACCAAGCCGAGTTTAAGCATGGCAACAAATCGTGAGGCGATACGTGCATGTAACTTGCTGCGTTCACTTGGAATGAGCGCAATCTGCATGACGTGATAAGGCAGCGGATATTTGTTTTGCTGTTTGAACAGCGCGGACATCGGTTGGCCGGAGAGTTGGTAAACTTCCAGCGCACGCTGGATACGCTGCGCATCGTTTGGCTTTAGAAGTGCTGCCGTTTCGGGATCAACCTGGGCTAATTCGGCATGCAAGGCAGGCCAACCGATACGGTCGGATTGCTCGTCCAAAGCGGCACGCACTTTAGAGTCGGCCTGCGGTAGTTCATTCAGACCAAAGCGCAAGGCACGGAAATACAACATGGTACCGCCCACCAGCAAAGGAATGCGTCCGCGTTGGGTGATGTTATTCATCAAACATAATGCGTCATGGCGAAAAGCGGCGACGGAATAGGCATTGGTTGGATCGATTATATTGATAAGGTGGTGCGGCGCATGAACGAGGACGGCAGCCTCGGGTTTGGCAGTACCGATATTCATATCCCGATACACCAGCGCGGAATCAACGCTAATAATTTCTACTGGTAGCTGTTGTGCCAGTTCTACAGCCACCTGGGTTTTTCCGCTGGCAGTAGGACCCATAAGAAAAAGAGCGGGAGGCAGTGTGTTCATTTTCCCCGCATGAACAGCGTATCCAATTCTGCAATACTCATTTGAAACCAAGTTGGACGACCATGATTGCACTGGCCGGAGCGTTCTGTACGTTCCATTTCACGCAGGATATTATTCATCTCAGGCACGGTCAGGATTTGATTGGCGCGTACCGCGGAATGGCAGGCCAGCGTAGACAACAGTTCGTTGCGTCGCTCGGTCAGCACTCGAGTGGCGCCGTATTCACGCATTTCGTGCAATACATCACGTGCGGCAGCTTCGGCGTGAGTCTGTTTAAGCATAGCAGGCATCGCCCTTACTGCCAGCGTTGTCGGCGACAATGGAGCGATATCAAAACCAAGCTGTGCAATGGCTGCGTGCTCTTCCTCAGCTGTGGCAATGTCCAATGCTTCGGCAGCAAAGCTCACCGGGATTAGCAGCGGTTGCATGGGAATTTGCTGTCCATCAAGTGCCGTTTTAAGTCTTTCGTATACGATACGCTCGTGGGCGGCGTGCATGTCCACCACCACCAGCCCATGTACGTTTTGCGCCAGAATGTAGATACCGGCAAGCTGTGCTAGGGCAAAGCCGAGCGGTGGAATTTCAGTTTCTGACGGGGGAAATTGAGAGTGAGATTGAGTGTGTGAAAAGGGCGCGTCATTGAATTTTTCCTCCTCTCCTCCCCTGCTCTCCTTCTTTCCAAAAAGAGCATCGTAAAAAGCCAGCGGCTGTGATGCCATGTGCAACCGCAGAGGCTGCTGCATAGGCTGTTGTATCGACGTGATCCGTTGCACGGATGGAACCTGGGCTAGTTGATTTGATAAGTCGGACGTATTTTCTGTCAGCGCCACGGGCGCGCTCAATGCTTGTTGCAGCGTATGAAACACGAATTGGTGAATGGCCTGGCTTTCACGAAAGCGAACTTCGCTTTTGGCCGGATGCACATTCACGTCCACCAATTCTGGTGGCATATCTAAAAACAGTACAAAGGCGGGATGGCGTTGGTGGTGAAGGATATCCTGATAGGCTTGTCGGATGGCATGGGCGACTATTTTGTCGCGGATAAAACGTCCATTCACAAAAAAATATTGAGCTTCGCGTGATGCTTTTGAATAAGCGGGCAGAGAAGCCATGCCGTATAAATGCAATCCAGCTGCCTTGCGAGAGACAGGCACTGCACTTTGCGCAAATTCTTTGCTTAGCATGGCTTCGATGCGCTTTGGCAATGCATCTGCTTTCTCTTCCCAACTTACTTCAGAAAGCTGGGGGATCGAAGCAAGGGATGCATGGTTTGAGCGTGATAGCGTGGGTAATTGCCACATCATGCGGTTGTTGTGCTGTAGGCTGAAAGCGACATCCGGGCGTGACAGTGCGATGCGTTTGAAGGTTTCTTCACAATATGCGAGCTCGGTGGCTTCGGACTTGAGGAATTTGCGTCGTGCCGGGGTGTTAAAATACAGTTCGCGTATTTCCACGCTGGTGCCCTGGGCGTGCGCAGCAGGAGTAACTTCGCTTTGTGTGCCATCCCCAGATTGAATCTGCCAAGCATGCGGGCTTTCCGTCTTGCGGCTGGTAAGCGTTACCTGCGCCACTGCCGCCATGCTGGCCAAAGCCTCGCCGCGAAAACCCATGCTGGCGACACGTTGCAAGTCGGCTAATGAGGCAATCTTACTGGTCGCATGGCGCATCAGGGCGAACGGTAACTCTTCTGGCGCGATACCATTACCATTGTCGCGTACACGCAGCAGCTTTATGCCGCCGCCTTCCAACTGCACGATAATTTCAGTGGCATCCGCATCCAGGCTGTTTTCCAGTATCTCCTTAAGCGCGGCAGCAGGACGCTCGATAACTTCGCCCGCAGCGATTTGGTTGATGAGTAGATCAGGTAAGAGCTGTATGGCGGACATATAAAATGCTTTAGGTTGCAGGTACTGAATTATAACTTTTTCATGCTATGGCAGTGCGGTGGCGGAGATAAAATCGTATAATGCCAAGTTAATAAAAATTATTATTGCCCGGTATAGCCGGGTTTTTTAATATATTTAGTGACTGGAGCGCAGAATTTTGCCCGTAGGCAAGCAAGATGCCTCGCTTGCCGCTGGGTGCATGACATCCCGGTTCTAAATTCACAGCGCAATATAAATTCAGGAGTTTGCATTGATGGAAAGCTTAAATTCTCAGCAACGTAGTACAGGTGCTGATACTGGAATAGCTCCACCCCCAGTTTTAAAACTGGGATTTGGAATGAAATTTGAAGACCTCTACAGCTGCGATGGGTTACCCAGCATCGATTCCTGTTTTTTGACTGAACTTGCTAAAAGCGAACCCTTGCTGGCAGAAAAGTTGGCGGCAGCACGTAATGCTCCAGATCAAATGTCGCATTTGGAAGAATCGCAGCTCATTATTGGGCTGGCTCCGTATTTGGAAGATTTTCTGGGGCAATTATTTAATATTCAGGCTGCGGTTCGGGAGTTGGCAGAGCGACACAATGAGCTAGCGCCGTTATTTCACTGCAAACGTATTTTTGTCCAGCGTAAGGCAGTACAGAAATATAAGGCGGCGGATGCCGCGGCTTTTGATGGCGATATCCTCAGAGCCGAGTTGTTGCAGGCTTTCGGTGATTCTACCGATGAAATGAGCGAATTACTTTTCGCCCGAAAAGTTAATAATTGGCTTGACGCTGAGGCAGAAAATATTGACCGGATCGATACTGCCATGCGATATGCGGCTTGGGCTGTGCATACTACTGCCGGAAAAAAGCGTCATGGACAGGGTGTATTGTTCAGGGTTCCAGCCAAGCTTGATTTCCAGCGCCTGGTGCCTATCATTCCTGTTGAGAATGTTCCCTACACTGCGCATCGTCTCGCGGATAGCCATCTCCGCCATCGCGAAGGTTTTGCCCTTACAGATACAGGTACAGACTTGGCTGGTGCCTTGGGTGAAGCGAATTACTGCATTTGGTGCCATGAGCAAGGCAAGGATTCCTGCTCGGTCGGTATGCGGGAAAAAGCCGGAGTTGAGGGTTCTCCTCCGCCATTCAAAAAAAGCATTTTCGGTATTCCGCTGGCGGGTTGCCCTGTGGATGAGAAAATTTCAGAATTCCATAAGGTCAAAGCGTCCGGTTTTGCACTGGGTGCTTTGGCTATCATCGCGGTAGATAACCCGATGTGCGCTGCAACGGGGCACCGTATATGCAATGACTGCATGAAATCTTGCATTTATCAAAAGCAGGAGTCTGTAAACATTCCACAGGCTGAAACCCGGTCATTGAAGGATGTTCTGGAATTGCCGTGGGGCTTTGAAATTTACAGTCTGCTTACCAGGTGGAATCCACTTAATTTCTGGCGTCCCTATCCGAAAACAGGCACCGGTAAGCGTGTGCTTGTCGTTGGTATGGGTCCTGCCGGCTTTACGCTGGCACACCATTTGATGAATGACGGGCATACCGTTGTCGGTGTCGATGGATTGAAGATTGAACCATTGCCGGGTGAGTTGTCCGGTGTGGATACGGGCGGCAATCGAGTGGCGTTTAGCCCGATATACGATGCAAGCATATTAACGGAGCCATTGGATAATCGGGTTATGGCCGGTTTTGGCGGGGTGGCCGAATATGGCATTACGGTTCGATGGGATAAGAATTTCCTTAAAATCATTCGCCTGCTGCTGGAGCGGCGCGCGCAGTTCGCGCTGTTCGGCGGTGTGCGTTTTGGTGGAACCATTACTGCCGAAAGTGCTTTTGGGCTGGGCTTCGATCATATTGCACTGGCTGCGGGCGCTGGCCGCCCGACATTACTCGATATACCAAACGGCATGGCATGCGGTGTTCGCACTGCGTCGGACTTTCTTATGGCGTTGCAATTGACGGGGGCCGCCAAGCCTGACTCCATCGCTAACATGCAAGTCCGCTTGCCAGTTGTGGTAATTGGCGGCGGCTTGACTGCGATTGACACAGCCACTGAATCGCTCGCCTATTACCCGGTGCAAGTTGAAAAATTTCTTTGCCGCTATGAAACGTTAGTAGCGGAAAAGGGAGAGGCGGCAGTGCGCGGTATGTGGTCGGCGGCAGAGGTTATTGTTGGCGAAGAATTTCTGAGCCATGCCCGGGCTATACGTGTGGAGCGGACCCAGGCTGCAATTGAAGGACGAAAACCGAACATCCTTCAGCTTATCAAATCCTGGGGAGGCGTTACTTTGGCCTATCGCAAACGACTGATCGACAGTCCTTCCTATACCCTCAATCATGAGGAAGTAGAGAAAGCCTTAGAGGAAGGAATTTATTTTGCCGAAGGTATGACGCCGGTGCGGGTAGAGATCGATACAAACGGCGATGCGACTGCCATGGTAGTGATGAACCAGGTATTAGATGCCGAGGGAGTCTGGCAGAAAGCCGGGCAAATCCACCTGCCGGCGCGCACCATTTTTGTGGCTGCGGGTACCCAGCCGAATACCGTGCTGGCACGCGAGTTTCCCGAACAGTTCAAGTTGGATGGGCGCTACTTCCAAGCATGCGACGAACAGGGAGAACCTGTCAGGCCGGAGCGGAGCAATGCCAAGCCGGCTAAGGCACACGTGCTTCAGTATAAGTACCATGATGGCCGTTTTGTCAGCTTTTTCGGTGACCTGCATCCTTCTTATTCGGGCAACGTGGTCAAGGCTATGGGTAGTGCCAAGCAGGGTTATCCCGTGTTGAGCAGGGTGTTGTCACAAGTTGCCGCGGCAAGCAAAGAAAATGATGATGTATTCCTTGCCAGATTGGGCAATGACTTGCGTGCCACGATACATCAAGTGGTCCGTCTTACTCCCAATATTGTTGAAGTAATCGTTAAGGCTCCTGCTGCGGCGCGCAGCTTCCAGCCGGGGCAATTTTACCGTTTGCAGAATTTTGAGACGCATGCTGCACAAGTAGAGGGTACGCGCATGGTCATGGAAGGTTTAGCTTTGACCGGGGCCTGGGTTGATGCCGAACAAGGACTGCTTTCCACTATCGTTTTGGAAATGGGTGGCTCGTCGCAACTATGCTCCAAGCTGGAGCATGGTGAACCAGTAGTGCTTATGGGGCCAACCGGTACCCCTACTGAAATTGTTCCGGAAGAAACTGTATTGCTGGTTGGTGGGGGGTTGGGTAACGCCGTATTATTTTCTATAGGCAAGGCATTTAGAAGTGTTGGCTCTAAAGTTCTTTACTTTGCTGGCTATAAAAAAATGATAGACCGTTATAAGGTGGACGACATCGAGTTGGCCGCTGATGTGGTGATTTGGTGCAGCGATGAAGCACCTGGCTTTATACCGAGTCGTCCCCAAGATCGAACTTATGTGTGCGGCCAGTGCATTCAGGAGCACTTTGATATCGTAACCGGGGAAAAGACCTATGTATTCTCCTGTTTCAACCAGGATCAAAGACTAGACTGTGTAAATTTCCCTGGTTTGAATGCACGGCTCAAACAAAATACCGTGCAGGAAAAACTTACTGCGCAATGGATAGCACATTGCCTCGAACGAGATGACATGATAACGGGTGCATCTTGATGATAAAATTGCTCGGTTATGGGTTCACAGCAAACAATTAAAAAACTTTTCGCCCAAATAATTCAACCTGTAGGAAAGGCTGTGACCAGCCAAGGTTTTTTTGAAATCTTTGGGAACGGGAATTATGTTTGCGTGACTTGAATAGTTACTTCTGCCCGGCATATTCGGGCCATTTTTAAAATGGGAGATGTTTCATGCGTATAGGTATTCCTACGGAAACGCGCGCAGGTGAAACACGTGTCGCGGCGACGCCAGAAACGGTGAAAAAGATGCTGGGCCGCTGGCCATGCAGTCATGGTACAGCAGGGAGCGGGAGCGGGAGCGAGTATTCCTGATGCCGACTATCAAGCGGCAGGTGCCACTTTGGTCAGCGCTGCGGAAGTTTATGCCCAGGCGGAGATTATGCTTAGGGTGAAAGCCCCGACTGGGGACGAGCTAGCAAAGCTGGCGGCCCAAACCGTATTGATCGGTTTGCTTTCACCTTTTCAAGCGGATTTGGTTGCAGCCTACGCTAAACAGGGCATTACCGCTTTTGCCATGGAAAAGTTGCCGCGCACGTCACGCGCACAAGCTATGGATGTTCTGTCCTCGCAAGCTAATATTGCCGGATATAAGGCGGTGCTAGTGGCGGCCAACTTGTATAAACGGTTTATGCCGATGCTGATGACGGCTGCCGGAACTGTGAAGGCTGCGCGCGTGGTGATATTAGGCGTGGGTGTCGCTGGCTTGCAGGCTATCGCCACTGCCAAGCGTATGGGTGCGGTGATTGAGGCTTCTGATGTGCGTCCTGCAGTGAAAGAGCAGGTGGAGTCCTTAGGTGCAAAATTCATTGATGTGCCTTATGAAACTGATGAAGAGCGGAGATTGCCCACGGTGCTGGCGGCTATGCCCGCGCCATGCCGGCCAGTTGGATGGAACGTCAGAAGGTAGAGGTTGCCAAACGTGTGGCACAAGCCGATATTGTCATTACCACTGCATTGATTCCGGGTAGACCTGCACCCGTGCTGGTAACTGAAGATATGGTCAAATCCATGAAGCCAGGTTCCGTGATCGTGGATATGGCTGTTGAGGCAGGCGGCAATTGCCCGTTGTCTGAGTTGGGGAAGACTGTGGTCAAGCATGGCATCACGCTGGTGGGTGAAGACAACCTGCCTGCTTTGGTTGCTACAGATGCGAGCGCTTTGTATGCACGTAATTTATTGAATTTCCTAAATTTATTATGCGATCCCAAAAGCGGCGGAAAGATGAACATCAACCGTGCTGACGATATTATTGCCGGATCGTTGTTGTGTATCGACGGAGAAGTAATTATTAAATAAATACATTAATCCTTCCCCCTCAGAAAGTGGGCTGGGAAAGGTTAAGGCTTGCCAATCTCGACATAGGAGTTTTGAAATGAGTAGTGCAGTTGATCCCGTCATTATCAACCTGACTGTATTTGTACTGGCCGTAGTGGTCGGCTATCACGTGGTATGGAATGTCACGCCTGCGCTACATACGCCGCTCATGGCAGTGACCAATGCAATTAGCGGCATTATTATCGTTGGCGCCATGCTGGCGGCGGGGCCTGAGCAACTCGACGCCGGCACAGTAATGGGGTTAATCGCAGTTATGCTGGCGGCAGTTAATGTATTCGGTGGTTTTCTGGTAACACAGCGCATGCTGAGTATGTTCAAAAAGAAAAGTAAATAAAGCCAGAACGTCGATGCTCAGACGCAAAGAGGTACGGTGGAGCAATATCAGCCATTAATCTGGAATGGTTCCCTATTTTTTTGTTGAGCATCACTATGCTTCACCTGATTTGCGGGGTAAAGCAGTTACAAAAAAAATATTCAAGGAAAAATTATGTCGGCAAATTTTGTTGCATTAGCCTATCTGACCGCCGCAGTGCTTTTTATTCTGGCGCTGAAAGGCTTGAGTTCTCCCATTTCCGCACGGCGCGGAAACATGTTCGGCATGATAGGTATGGCCATTGCGGTGCTCACCACACTGACTATCACCCAGAACCTGATTTATATTGTGCTTGCCATCATCGTGGGCGGAGTGGTAGGTGCGGTGGTCGCCCGGCGCATTCAAATGACTGCCATGCCGGAATTGGTGGCGGCAATGCACTCGCTGGTCGGCCTTGCGGCGGTGTTGGTTGCGATGTCTGCGTTTTATAATCCAGTCGCTTATGGCATCGCACCGCTGCACGCCAGCAACCTGATTGAGTTATTCATCGGCACATTTGTTGGTGCGATTACATTCACCGGTTCCATCATCGCTTTCGGAAAACTATCCGGCAAGCTCGGCAGCAAGCCGCTGCATTTTGTTGGACAACACTGGTTTAACCTGTTGTTGGGTGTTGTGATGATCGCCTTCGGCATCATGTTCATCTTTACGGAAAGCTGGACGCCATTCCTGATCATGATTGCATTGGCGCTGGCGCTGGGAGTATTACTGATAATGCCGATTGGCGGGGCGGACATGCCAGTAGTGGTATCCATGCTTAACTCTTATTCCGGGTGGGCTGCAGCGGGCATTGGTTTTACCCTAAATAATAATATGCTGATTATTGCCGGTTCGTTAGTCGGCAGCTCTGGCGCGATTCTTTCTTATATTATGTGTAAGGCAATGAACCGCTCTTTCTTCAATGTAATTCTTGGTGGCTTTGGTGGTGGTGATAGCGAAGCGGGGGGAGCTGGTGAGGTCGAACAGCGACCGGTGCGCAGCGGTAGTGCGGATGACGCTGCGTTCCTGATGGGCAATGCGGATAGCGTCATCATCGTGCCAGGCTATGGCCTGGCGGTGGCACGGGCACAACATGCGATCAACGAAATGGCTGACCATTTAATCAAGAACGGTGTCAAAGTGCGTTATGCCATCCATCCTGTGGCCGGACGTATGCCGGGCCATATGAACGTGTTGTTGGCTGAGGCTGAAGTACCTTACGATCAGGTATTAGAAATGGATGAGATCAATAATGAATTTGCCGATACTGATGTAGTGTTGGTTATTGGTGCCAACGATGTGGTGAACCCTGCAGCCAAGACCGACCCGAACAGTCCTATTTATGGTATGCCGATTATTGAGGCGCATAAGGCGCGCACTATTTTGGTGGTTAAGCGCAGTATGGCTGTTGGTTATGCTGGACTGGACAATGATTTGTTCTATTTAGATAAAACCATGATGGTGTTTGGTGATGCGAAAAAGGTAGTCGAGGATATAATCAAATCGTTGCAGCATTAAGTTGTTACGTAATTTTATTGCAGCATAATATCCCGGCATGCCGGGATATTTATTTAGGGTATTGCTAAAGGCTTAGAGTTTTGCACTAATCTGTCTTAGTGTTATGACCGTCTTCGAGCAACGTAATGTACGTGGGGGACTTTAAAGTGTTGTTATAGATTGTCGCAAGTTATAGAGGCAGCCGGGTATAACTATGCCCAGTCACATTGCAATTATGAATTTTCATGTAAAAATTTATGATACTAAAGTATTAACGTGGTGACCTCATCAGTATCACGCATTAATCCCATTCAGCAGCTACTATCATGGTCTCCTGCTGTCCGATTTTTACCATGGTTGGTCGTGATTGTTTCTTTAGTTGTAACCCATCAGTTGTGGAAAAATGCACGCTATGAAGCGGTACGGGAATTGCAATATGATTTTGATTTTCGTTTGCTGGATGTCAGTAACCGCATTGAACAACGTATGCAATCTTTGGAACAGGCGCTGCGGGGCGTGCAAGGTTTATTCGCCGCTTCCACCAACGTAGAGCGCGACGAATTCCATGCCTACATCGTCGCTCAACATATTGTAGAGAGCTTCCCTGGTATACAGGATGTAGGTTTTTCGCTAATCGTACCTGTGGCGAAGCAAGATAAACACACTACCATCGCTTACAAGGAAGGCATTCCCGCATATACCATTAGCCCTGGTGGGAAGCGAGATATCACTGCCTCTGTTATCTTCATCGAGCCATTCTCAGAGGGTATCCAACGTACTTTTGGTGGCGACATGTATTCCGATCCAGTACGGCGCGTTGCAATGGAGCAAGCGCGTGATAACGATAAAGCTGTTATCACTGGCAAGACAAAACTGATACAAGAACATGGCGAAAGCGCGCAGACTGGTTTTTTGATGTATTTGCCTGTTTATAAAAACGGTACGCCATACGCTACGTTGGCTGAGCGCCGCGCTAATCTTATTGGCTGGGTTAGTGCTCTATTTCGGATGGATGATCTTATACGTGGCATTCTCGGTGCACGTGTACTTGATATCGACATCAAAATCTATGATGGCGAAAACATGTCGAGCGAGATGCTCATGCATGCTGCCGACAACACCAATAAAATCAGTGCTGTAAATTCGTTCTTCCATGCTTCCAAACGCCTTGAAATTTCTGGACACACCTGGACAGTGGCTGCGAGCTCTCTCCCCAGCTTTGAGGCGCAGCTGGTCGAAGAGAAATCGCAATCCATTGTCGTGGTCGGCTTAACCGTGAGTATATTGTTAGGGTTATTCACAGGATTGTTAGTACAGGGCCGGGAACGTGCTCTTCGAACTGCGCGGAAGATGAATGAACGATTAATCGAGAGTGAGGAGCGCTTACGCCTTAGTTTGATGTATGGCGAGATCGGCACTTGGGATTGGGATATTTGCACTAGCAAACTATATTGGTGCGACCATATTTCTGCCCTTATGGCCTGTCCGGCAGGAAAACAGAATGGTACTTATGAAGATTTCCTGAGCAGCATACATCCTGATGACCGTCAGTATATGATCAATTCCATGAAGAGCTGTGTTGAAGAAAGTACCAAATATGACATAGAGCACCGGGTTATTTGGCTGGATGGAACGATACGTTGGTTACACCAGCGTGGCGGTGTAATACGTGATACCGATGGAACTCCGCTGAAGATGCTGGGTGTTGTTCAGGATGTAACCAGCAAAAAGTTGGAGGAAATGGAGCTGGCTGAGATTGATACGAGATTACACACCATTATTGATGCTGCCCCGGACGCCGTGGTGTTAATGAATTCCGAGGGCATTCTCACTGGCTGGAATGGTCAGGCAGAAAAGATTTTTGGTTGGGCACGGGAAGAAACTATCGGACACATGCTGCACGATATGATCATCCCACCGCAGTATCGTAATGCGCATATTCAGGGTTTGAAAAATTTTTTGGCTTCCGGTGAGGGGGGCGCACTGAATAAGCGTATAGAGATAACGGGCTTGCATCGTGAGGGGCACCAATTTGCCATCGAATTGGCAATATCCCCGGTCAAGCAGAAGGGTAAGTATGAGTTCTGCGCTTTTATCCATGACATCACAGCCCGCAAGCAAACTCAAAGCTTGCTGCTGCGTGCCAAAGAAGCTGCTGAGCGGAGTTCCGCAGAGCTAATCAGCTATATCCAGGCCATTGACCAGCACGCCCTCGTTTCCGTCGCCGACCCTTTCGGGCGTATTATTCAGGCCAATGATAAATTTTGTGAAGTAAGCGGTTACAGCCGGGAGGAGATGATCGGCCATGACCACCGTATTGTTAATTCCGGGATGCATCCAAGCGCCTTTTTCGTCGAGATGTGGGCTACCATCGCCCGTGGCGACATCTGGCGCGGTGAAATTTGTAACCGCGCAAAAAACGGCGCACTGTATTGGGTGGATAGCACTATCGTGCCACTTAAAGATGCTAATGGACAAATTGTACGTTACATATCGGTTAGGGTTGACATCACCAAACGTAAGGAATCTGAGCAGCATATTCAGTCCCTTGCTTATTTCGATGTGTTGACTGGTCTGCCCAACCGTACTTTGCTGCATGACCGTCTCGGGCAGTTGATCGCTGAATCACACCGTGATGAGCATAAATTTGCATTGCTATTCATCGATCTTGATCGCTTTAAGTATGTAAACGATTCGATGGGACATGCGGTGGGCTATAAATTATTGCAGGTAGTGGCGTTGCGTTTACAGGAATGTGTACGTGAGGTAGATACTGTGTCGCGTATCAGTGGCGACGAATTTATCGTGTTACTGCGTGAGACTGATGCAAGCGGTGCGGCACGTGTGGCGGGCAAGATACTCAAGGCGATGACTACTCCTTGCGATGTCGGCACGATGCAAATCGCCACTCATGCCAGTATCGGCATCAGTATCTATCCTGACAATGCGGATAGTGAAGATGAAATTAATACATTGATCAAGCATGCGGATGTGGCGATGTATCGTGTAAAAGCTGAGGGCCGCAGCAATTTTCTGTTTTTTGCGCCGGAAATGAATTTCCGTGCCCATCAATTGTTTTCTATGGAAAATGACATGCGCCTGGCGTTGGAGCGCAATGAGTTCACATTGCATTATCAGCCCCAGGTAAACTTGGTCAATGGAATGGTGTGCGGTGCGGAGGCATTACTGCGCTGGAAACATCCAGAGAAGGGCTTTGTTGCGCCAGCAGAATTTGTTCCAGTGGCCGAGGAGACCGGGCAGATTATACCCATAGGCGAATGGGTGCTGCGCTCAGCTTGCGCGCAACTAGCCGAATGGAGGCGGCAAGGGATGTCCATATTCCCGATATCCATAAATTTATCCACCAGTCAATTACGTCAACCTCAGCTTGCGCAAATGATCATCGCCGTATTAGAAGAAACGGGGTTGCATCCAAAGGATTTGGAGTTGGAAATCACTGAAGGCGTCATGATGAACGAGGCTCAAGCGTCAATGGCTTTTCTGACCCAGATGCATGAGCTTGGAGTGCAATTGGCCATAGATGACTTTGGTACTGGTTATTCTAGCCTTAGTTACTTGAAGAAAATGCCACTTGATCGACTGAAGGTGGATCAATCCTTCGTACGTGACGTCGCTATTGATGAAAATGACGCGGCTATCGTGCGTTCCATCATTAGTTTGGGCCACCAGTTTAAATTGCAGGTCATCGCGGAAGGAGTGGAAACGTTGGAACAGCTGGATTTTTTACGCTCGAGGCTGCGATGAGATCCAAGGCTATTATTATAGCCATCCGCTACCAGCTGAAGAATTTGCAATATTTGTTAATGGTCATCCAGTGTTGGATTAAGTAGGCTTGTACGTTATTTTAAAGTGCCATTGTTCGTCAAAGGCTTGTTGGCATTCGAATTCTACCCGTTGATGCACGGCAAATTAGGGATGTCGCAGCCGCAAGGCCGGTGCTAGCGATAGCCAGCTTTCTGTTCACCCAAAATTGGGTATCTTTTAAGCCCATACTTCAAATAGACATTAAGAGAGCCAGTGTGATGGGAAAACGATAAGACTAAGCACGCCGATTAGCACAAAAATCGTGATGATTACAGCAATCAGTATGATGAAGGCCCAAATGCTACGCAATACGCTACTCATGTTTTTCACCTTTAAGTTTTTTGGATGTGAGCACATCGTCCAAAGCAAACCCAACCATGCTGGAAATGGTGTGCCACAAATAATAAAAAATCATCATCATGAGCATAGAAGGTTAGTTGTTCCACGCTTCATTGAAAGCAACACTATTTACAGGGCAACAGCCAACTTTTCGAGGATGTAGTTTATCCCCGAAGAAAAGAAAAAGGTAGCGCCAAGCAGGTAGGTAGCATTTAATAAACGAGTTTTTGTGTGATTTTTCAATATTTAATTGGCTGGGTTATACAGCAATGTCCTGGTCAGCGGATAACGTGAATAGGTACAAAAAAATACAGCAATACCACTTAGGCCAGGGATGGCAGCTTCCTTGATTGCGAGCCATTGGATATTCAACTCCAGTAAACTAATAACGTTTTTAGTGGGTGGTAGTTGAGCTAGTATAAAAACAGGGATGCTGTCCTAATTTGTTATTTTTTAGCTTTTGTGTATTCTTTGTGTATTCAGATAGTGGGGCTGAAACTAATATAACCATATGAATAGTAGTTACTATTTATCCTAGTAGGTGTTTGATTTGTTCTCGTTCTTTCGATAACTCATGATAGTTTTCCAGCATATATTGGCGTAATTTCACTTATGGGCAAATTCTGCACAATTTTGTAGTCTCCGTTGTGACAGGTGACCGGAAAACCGTACACAACGCCTGCTGGTATATCGTAACTACCATCCGAGAGTACGCTCATGGTGACCCAGTCATCATGGTGTGAGCCAAGTATCCAATCATGCATGTGGCCGATGGCTGCGTTGGCAGCGCTGGCAGCGCTACTCAAGCCACGCGCTTCGATCACTACCATGCCGCGCTTTTGTACAGTCGGGATAAATTCGCTTTCAACCCAATTATGATCTGGCAGAATATCGAGGACTTTGCTTCCTCGTATTTCGGCATGTGACAGATCGGGATATTGTGTACAGGAATGGTTGCCCCACACCACCATTTTTTTGATGTTACCTATGGGCTGGGAAAGCTTACGCGCTACCTGCGCGATAGCGCGGTTATGATCAAGCCGCATCATAGAGCTAATATTTTTCGGGTTAAGGTCAGGGGCATTATGTATGACAATTAGTGCGTTAGTATTAGCCGGATTGCCTACCACTAAAATTTTGACATGTGGTGCGGCGAATGCATTGAGAATCTTGCCGTGTTCGGCAAAATACCAGCGTTAATCTCGATTAGTTCACTGCGTTCCATGCCCTTGCTACGCGGACGCGCGCCAACTAGCAGGACAATTTCTGCGTCGCGAAAGGCGACCTTGGGGTCATCAGTAATGATAACCTGCTGCAACATGGGAAATACGCAGTCTTCCAACTCCATCGCTATGCCACGCAACGCTTGCTGTGCTTGTGGTATGTCCAGCAGTTGCAGGATGATGGGTTGTTCGTGTTTCAGCATCTCGCCATTGGCGATGCGAAACAACAGGCTGTAACTAATTTGACCAGCAGCACCAGTGATGGCGATGCGGATAGGTGCTTTCATAGCAATGTCTCTACGCGATGAATTATGTGGACATTCTGACAGTGTTTGTTAGTCAGGCAAAGGGGGACGCTCAAGAATTTGGGTTAAAGTTCAGTTTAATGCCGATCAAAATACGTTTATATTAAATTGAATTTAATATAAACATTAAAGATAATAATCTTTATCAACTCCATCTAAGTTGTGAGGCATGTCATAATTTGCGGTTGCCTTCTTGCATAGAAATTACTATGAAAAATTCATTGGTGGCCATCTTTGTTTGGATTGCCGTTGCCTCGCTTGGATCTGCCGCATTGGGCGGTATAGCGCTGAATCGCGGCGAGTCGATCAACGCGTTGTGGTTTGTTACAGCCGCGCTGTGCGTATATGCGATTGCCTATCGTTTCTACGCAACATGGATTGCCACTAAAGTCTTGCTCATTGATCCGACTCGCGCTACACCCGCAGAGCGACTCGATAACGGCCGGGATTATATTCCAACCAATCGCTGGATCGTATTTGGACACCATTTCGCCGCTATTGCGGGACCAGGGCCTCTGGTCGGACCGACTCTGGCTGCACAGTTTGGTTACTTGCCAGGTACGCTGTGGATATTATTCGGCGCAGTACTCGGCGGCTGTGTGCAGGACATGGTTACGTTGTTTTGTTCTACCCGTCGTAATGGCCGCAGCTTAGGTCAAATGGCGCGAGATGAACTGGGTGCTATTGGCGGTGTTGCTGCGCTAACTACTACGCTGTTTATCATGATTATTCTCATCGCGGTGCTCGGTTTGGTAGTGGTCAATGCCATGAAACATAGCCCTTGGGCTACTTCTACCGTGGCTGCCACTATCCCCATCGCTATGTTGGTGGGCCTATACATGCGTTCTATCCGCCCGGGCCGTGTGCTTGAAGGTTCGTTACTGGGCGTCATCTTGTTACTGTTAGCTGTGGCGGGTGGTGGATGGATTGAGCACCAACAAAACCTACGCGAGTTTTTTGATTATTCCGGTCTGCCATTGGCTTGGATGGTAATTGCTTACGGTTTTGCAGCAGCTATCCTACCGGTATGGTTGCTGCTTGCGCCACGCGATTACCTGTCTACCTACATGAAACTCGGTACGATCATCCTGTTGATGCTAGCTATTATGTGGATGCAACCGAACGTAAAAATGCCCGCATTCACCCAGTTCGTCGACGGGACCGGCCCTATTTTTGGAGGTAAATTATTTCCTTTCGTGTTTATCACCATCGCTTGTGGCGCAATTTCTGGCTTTCATGCACTGATCGCCTCCGGCACTACGCCTAAGCTGCTGAGCAATGAGCGCGATATTCGCATGATCGGCTTCGGCGGCATGGCACTGGAATCTTTCGTTGCAATAATGGCGATCATTGCAGCTACGGTGTTAGACCCCGGCGTGTTCTTTGCTATCAATTCTCCAGCGGGTGTCGTTGGCAAAGAAGCGGCAGATGCAGTGGCCAAAATTTCCAGCTGGGGCTTTCCGGTTACGGTGGCGCAGATGAATTTGCTGGCGCAGCAGATGGGAGAAGCTACCCTGTTCGCGCGTACTGGCGGTGCGCCCTCGCTAGCGGTTGGTATGGCCAGTATTTTTGGTAGTGCCTTTGGTCAAGGTATGCTTGCCATGTGGTATCACTTCGCCATCATGTTTGAGGCCATCTTTATTCTCACAACGCTGGATGCAGGTACGCGTGTCGGCCGCTTCATGTTGCAAGACATGCTAGGCAATGTTTGGAAACCGCTGGGCCACACCTCGTGGTATCCATCAGTGTTGTTGAGTAGCGGTATTATTGTGGCTGCCTGGGGCTATTTTTTATACATTGGCGTGATTGATCCCAATGGTGGTGTCAACATCCTGTGGCCGTTGTTCGGTATCTCGAATCAAATTCTGGCTGCCATCGCGTTGTGTGTCGCCACGGGTATCCTGGTTAAATCCGACAAGCTAAAATATGCTTGGATCACGGCTTTGCCGCTTACCTGGTTGATCATAATTACCAGCAGTGCAGTGTGGGAAAAAATCACCAGCACTGATGTACGTATCGGTTTTCTCGCTGCTGCCAATGATCTAGCCACAAAACTCGCATCAGGTCTCCTTTCCCCAGAAAAAGCCGCTATCGCACCGCAGCTTATCTTTAACCAGCGCCTTGATGCAGTGCTGACCTTGTTTTTTGTATGCATGTTATGGCTAATCGTATTCGACATGCTGCGTGTCTGCGTCCGCTACCTAAATGGCAAGCCAGTACCTCCGTTATCCGAGGTGTCGCACCAGTTGACTAGAATGGAGAAAGCATGAGTACGGGATTGATTGAGAGAGGCGTGGGTGAATCATTTTCTGTGGTAAGTGATTCTAGTTTGCCGGCGTTTGAAACTGGCCGGGATCTAAATCAGTGTGTTGCGCAAAGCGGTACACTCACAGCAAACGAAGAAGTCTGTGTCAAACCGTTTCAGTTATTGTCTTATGTATGGCGTGTGATACGTGAATTGAGTGGGGACGATGCTTACGAACGTTACATCGCTCAACATACCACCAGTTCCCCTGGCATTACGCCGCTGACGCGCAAAGATTTCTATCTTTACCAGCAGCGGAAAAAATGGAGTGGCATTCAACGTTGCTGCTAAGTATCACTATCAGTTATTTTGTATTCTTAAATATGGGGTCAACCTAGCATCGCCTTCAACCGCGCTAATTTCGCCATCCCCGCATCCTTACTGACTTCGGTTGTACTGCCTACTGGTAATGCACCCGAATAGATCAGTTCATCTGCGGGTAATTCTTGTAGGAAGCGGCTTGCTTCGCACGTCTGCCATTCTTTTCCCTGTTTACGTTTGGTGCAGTAGCTGATTTGCAGCGAGCGTTCCGCGCGAGTTATGCCTACGTACATCAACCGACGTTCTTCCTCAATTTGTTCCGGTTGCTCGCTTTGGTGGTGCGGTAGGGTGCCTTCTTCCACTCAACCATGAACACATGACCGAATTCCAGACCCTTGGCAGCATGCAGAGTGGATAATGAAACCGCATCCCGCTTCTTCTTCGCGGGATTCGAGCAGGTTCATCAGCGCGATGGTTTGCGTCATCGCCAGCAACGTTTTTACCGTCAGCTTCCGATTTGCGGTTGATCCAGCCGACAAAGTCCTAACATTCGCCCATTGCTCCGCTTGACGCGGTTCATGGCTGTCGAACAGCCATGCCTCGTAATCGATCGCGCTCATTAAATCTGCCATCACCGTCGCACACTCCTCCTTGTCGGCACGCGCTTCCATGCGATTAATGAAATTGCAAAAGGTTAGTAATTCTTCATGCTGTCGCGCAGGAAGTTGATGTGACATGGCGCTCTCGAAAGCCGCTGCGAACAGGCTGATGTTGCGTGTACCGGCATAGCCCGCAAGTTTCTCCAGTGTTTGGTTGCCGATACCCCGTTTAGGCGTGGTAATGGCACGAATGAAGGCCGGGTCGTCATCCGTGTTTGCAATCAAGCGCAAATAGGCAGTGAGATCCTTGATTTCCGCGCGATCGAAGAAGGAGCTGCCGCCACTGACGGTATAGGGTACTTTCTGTCCACGCAGTTGTTCCTCAAAAGTACGTGATAGGTGATTGCTGCGATACAGGATGGCATAGTCAGAAAAACGCGTATTGTGTTCAAATTTATGTGCCAGCAAACGCATCACTACGGATTCTGCTTCGTTCTCGCCGTCCTTGGCTGCGAATACGCGGATAGGGTCGCCCGGTCCATGGTCGCTCCACAGTTTTTTTTCGAATAGCTTGGTGTTGTTGCGTATTAAATGATTGGCACAGGTCAAAATGCGTTGCGAAGAACGGTAGTTTTGTTCCAGCTTGATGACGCGTAAATTCACGTGGTCATTTTGTAAATTCTGCAAATTTGCGGTGCTTGCTCCGCGCCAGGCATAAATTGCCTGATCATCATCGCCCACTGCCGTCAGTGCTGCGCGGCTGCCCGCCAGTAAGCGAGTCATTTGATATTGGCAATCGTTGGTATCCTGATATTCGTCGATCAACAAATAACGAAAACGTTGCTGCCAGCGCAGCAGGGCTTCAGGAAAACCCTGAAATAAATCCACTGGCAAACGGATCAAGTCATCAAAATCCATCGCCTGATAGGCGCGTAATGTTTCCTGATAACGTCCATAAAGTAATGCAGTGCGTTGATCTGATTCGTTTTCTACCAGGCTTAACGCTTGTTCTGGCGAGGTGAAGGAGGATTTCCATTTGGACATGACACTTTGTGCGATACGGATATCTTGCTTATCCGGTGCACCTAGCAGCTCACTAATGATCTTTGCTGTATCAGCACTATCGAAGATAGAAAACTGTTTTTGTAACCGAGCAGACTAGCCTCTTCACGCAAGATTTGCATACCCAGCGCATGAAAGGTGCAAATGGTTAAACCTTTGGCATTGTGCCCAGTTAATAGCTTGCCCACGCGCTCACGCATTTCATTCGCAGCTTTGTTGGTAAAGGTGATTGCGGCGATGTTGCGTGGTGCGTAACCGCATTGCTCGATCAGATAGGCTAGCTTATGGGTGATAACACGCGTTTTCCCGCTGCCTGCGCCAGCCAGCACCAACAGGGGGCCATCCAGATACTTGACTGCTTCGTATTGTGAGGGATTGAGTTTACTCAGCATTTGGATACCTTTAAAAATCCAAATTTTATCCCCACTAACACTGTGAAAAATGGTTTGCGGCAACGCTTAGGGGAATATTTTGATAGGCTGAGCAAAGTCAAAACAGAAAATCGGTTTATACATTGAAATGGAAACTGTGCTTTGTCTACCCTAATGATTGCAGCACTGATTCTATTTTCATGCTTGGCGTAAGCGTTTTCACTGCCATTTCAGTTAATTTCGGCGACAGTTTTGAAAAACTCAGATCGTTGCATTTAATTACAACATTGAAATTATTCATTGCCCCCTGATTGTTTACACAGTGTTTGCATGATACGTAGCTAACACCACTCATAAGTGGTAAGAACGCTGTAGCTTATTAGTTGTTGGTGCCCGGGACCGGACTTGAACCGGTACAGAGATTTCTCCCGACGGATTTTAAGTCCGTTGTGTCTACCACTTTAACCACCCGGGCGAGATAAAGCAAGTTTGGAATGAGGAATATTTACAGACCCATTGCACGATGCGCATTATACAGAGATGCTCGTTGTGTTAGCAAAAACATCGTAATTATTCCTTAATAAAACCGAATAATTAATGAATTAACTTACCTCGTTTTCTTGACACGGGTAGTAATATCACTATAATGCGGACTTCATTTTTTGCGGGAATAGCTCAGTTGGTAGAGCGCAACCTTGCCAAGGTTGAGGTCGCGAGTTCGAGTCTCGTTTCCCGCTCCACCTTCTTGAGAGAGTACCTTACTTTCTCTCATTTTGCTTAAAGCATGCGCAACATGGCGGGGTGGCAGAGTGGTCATGCAGCGGCCTGCAAAGCCGTGTACGCCGGTTCGATTCCGACCCCCGCCTCCATCTTCTTGAAGTGTACTTAGCTAATTTTTTATCCGTGTATTTTTTGCTCTGTTATAATGTTCAGCTTCGGGGCGTAGCGCAGCCTGGTAGCGTAATGCCGGCTAGGGGCAAGTGGTCGGAGGTTCGAATCCTCTCGCCCGACCAAATAAATCAATCAGTTAAGGCGTATTAAGCGGTTTGAGTGGCGTTGTTGTGGCTATCAGCCGCAATATTGCGTCAATTTCCCCGCGTTCTTGGCTCTTATCTACACCATCAATCTACCTGGAATAGACCGTCCAAACTATCGTATGGTGGCGTGGTCAAGTTGCTTGGCTACCCATTCGGGTTTGCACCAGCTCGATGTCCTCGTGTGTTGCAGATATTTTCACTCACTCACCCTGTTCGAGAAAATGCTTATCCAGCAAGTATTTTTGGCAGCGACTACATTTCATGAGAGGGTGCGCTTCACAATAATATGAATTGATTAACGTTTTAACAGAGCGGCAGTGATGGGGAATGGTCTTTTTTCCCTATACGGTTTTGGTGGCATTCAAAAATCACAGGCGATTGATCTGGAGCGCGTCTCGCTTAAATCTCACGCGGGCTGATTGTTACATAAGTGGCGCGGAATTTTAAGTTACGATGATTTTACTTCTGATATAGAAATATTTCGAAGAGGGCAAGGTATATTGGAGATTTCGTCTGTGTGCTGGACTTCTGAGTCGGCAAAGCCGGGAGTAAGCTGGCCGAAGCAATAGCGATTTCAAATGCCTCCAACGTCAGGTATTACTGGTGCGTTGATGGTGTATGATTGCGCTCCGTAGACGCAGCTATCAGCTATCAGCTACATGACACTTTAATTGCCGCAGCATATTTCACCGCAGGAAAACCGGCGGGACACTGGTGACTTCTGATCGCCATTTTTTATAGGGTGATTTTAGTTTCTTTATGGGCGCCGATGGTGTGTCGAGCATTCGGTATTGTGCTTCAGAGCAAAGTCAGGCAAAAGGATCACGACGATGGGAAAAATTCGGAGACGACGCCAGTATCGATGATGAAGTCATAACAGGTAAGTATGTCAAGGATCAAGGTAATGAGTATCATAAATTACATTCGAACCATTGGCTTGCACTGTTTTGAGATATAGCGGTTTGCTGTGTGGGTATTTATCAAGAATGCAGTATTAAACGACTCGCCTCTGGGGCGGTATGATAAAACTTAGGGTAACAGAATGGGCGAGAGGGAAATCGATCAGCAATTGGTTGATCGCGCGCAGCGCGGAGACAAACACGCCTTTGAATTACTGGTCGCCAAGTACCAGCGTCGGCTGGCGCGATTAATCTCGCGTTTTGTGCGCGATTCAGTCGAGGTCGAGGACGTTACTCAGGAAGCTTTTATAAAGGCATATCGCGCCTTGCCGACGTTTCGTGGAGAAAGTGCGTTCTACACTTGGCTATATCGTATTGGTATTAATACAGCGAAAAATCATTTGCAAGTGTTTAAGAGACGTATTCCGATCACTACCCTATTTGATGCGGAAGAGTCTGAGGGCTTTGAGGATGCGGGGTTGTTACATGAAGTTAGTACGCCTGAAAATCAATTAATGAGTAAACAAGTTATTGATGTAGTGAACTCATCTCTACAAGAGTTGCCTGAGGATCTACGTACCGCACTTACTTTGCGTGAAATTGAAGAGTTAAGTTATGAGGAAATCGCAGCCGCGATGAATTGCCCGGTCGGTACCGTGCGTTCCCGTATTTTTCGGGCGCGTGAAGCGATTGCAACAAATTTACGGCCATTGCTGGGAACTAGTAAAGATAAGAGGTGGTGAACATGAAGCAGGAAATTTCAGCATTAATGGATGGTGAGTTGTTCGATGACGATGCGGAAGCGGTTCTCGACAAATTGAAGCGAAATCCTGACAAACATGACGAATGGCGAACCTATCATCTGATTGGCGATGTATTGCGCCAATCCGATCATGTTCATGCCAACATTAATATTGCCATACGTGAACGTTTGCAGGCCGAACCGACGGTTCTCGCGCCGCGTAGCCGTGCCAGCCATAATGTCAGATGGTTCGCGCTTTCTGCCGCCGCATCGGTTATGGCGTTCACATTGGTAGCATGGTTATCGGTGCAAATTGGATCGGAAACCGTTCCGCAAATCGCCATGCAGCAGTCAAATGCGGTGCATTCAGTTAGCCTGCCTGCGAATGGCTTGGACGATTATCTGGTGGCACATCAAGAGTTTTCACCTAGCTTAGACGTGTATGGCATGACTTCCTATGTTCATACAGTGGCACATCAGCAGGAGGGTAAGTAACCATGAAGGCCAGATTTGCGCTGATCGTGGTTTTATTTTTGCCGTCGCTCCAGCATTCGGCGACACTGGTAGGCAGGTTGACTTGGATTGGTTACAAACTATTGCTTTTGCTACGCACCAAACCGATTACAGTGGGACTTTTGTATATCAGCATAACGGTCATATGGAGACCGCACGGATTACTCACATTTCCGACCAGAACGGTGAGTACGAGAAGCTTGAAAACCTGGAAGGCCCACGTCGTGAGTTCATCCGTAATAACAATGAAATTTTGTGGTATTTGGGTGACCACAAAGCCGTGCAGGTCGAAAGGCAATATAGCGGTAAAGTTTCCCTGCCCTGCTGCCGGAGCAACTATCTGCGCTTAATGAAAATTACTTTATTCATACCGCCGAGCAGGCACGCATCGCAGGTTTTGACACTCAAGCCATCGTATTCCAGCCTAAAGATACTCTGCGCTATGCCCATAAAATGTGGGCGCATAGGGATTCCGGCCTGTTGTTAAAAGCTGTCGTGCTGGACGAACGTAGACAGATTGTGGAGCAATATACTTTTATCCAGCTAAAAATAGGCGGAGACATTGAGCGTACGCAGGTAGTAACGGGTCAAGCCACTACCACTTTACAACAATCCCATGCCCCGCCGTCTGAAACCAGCACACAGGCTGCAATGAGCGATTGGAAAGTCGTTGCCGTTCCTTCCGGTTTTAAGAAAATCATGGAAATGCGTCGCCCGCTGCCTGGTAAAAAGACGGACGTACTCCATTTTGTATTTTCCGACGGATTGGCTGGCATCTCAGTGTTTATCGAAACATTGGGGAATCCTTTTAATAGAAAACTTGGTCTATCCAGCCGAGGTGCAATCCATGTTTATAATAAAGAAAAGGGCGATTATTTGGTAACGGTGGTTGGTGAAGTACCTCCACGCACAGTGATGCAGGTCGCCGATTCCGTTCGTTATAAAGGGCAGTGATCATACTGAAGTAGTGAGGATGATTGTGATTTACTCCTACTTATTTTGGAATTAATGTAGTTCGCTAATGAATGAACTGTACGCATGGCAAGATGAACTTTGGCACCGCTGGATCGGATTGCGTGCACGTTTGCCGCATGCAATTTTATTGAAAGGGTCGCAAGGAATCGGCAAATTAGATTTCGCCATGAATCTTGCCCGCTCTTTGTTATGCAAAAATCACTTGGTAGTGAATTGGCTTGCCAAGATTGCGCTTCCTGTCGCTGGTTTGAACAAGGCACCCACCCTGATTTTCGTTTGCTGCTGTCGGGCGCGCAGTCGATTGAAATGCAGGAATCCAGTGAAACCCAAGTATCTTTGATGTTGAAGAGTTGGGCCAAGAGAATCGCTGAAGAAGCGCTAGACGAACAACAGAAGAAAGGAAAAAAACCGAGCAAAGAGATTTCTGTTCATCAAGTGCGCTCACTCGCGAATTTCATCAATCTGTCCACACATCAGGGTGGTCATCGTGTAGTGTTGATTCATCCCGCCGAAGCAATGAATGCCAATGCAGCGAATGCACTGCTCAAAACGCTGGAAGAGCCACCCGACCAGATGTTGATAATTTTGGTTAGCCTTAAACCACAGCAATTACTACCCACCATCGTAAGCCGCTGCCTGATGCTCGCGGCCCCAATGCCGTCACTTGAGGCCAGCTCTACCTGGTTGCAACAGCAGAAATATGCCGATCCAGTCGCGATGTTGGCACAGGCCGGCTTTGCTCCGTTACTGGCGGCACGCCTAGCTGAGGAAGCTACAGGGGGAGGGGAGTATGGTCTTTTTTTGCAGGAAATCAAACAGCCCGCCAAATTTGATGTATTTGCTTTGGCCGAACAGTTGCAACGCATAGAACCGTTTCGTGTCATCCATTGGCTGCAGCAATGGTGTTACGACCTAGGCAGCGCAAAACTTACGGGAATGGTTAGATATCATCCTTATCTTGCTGACTTAATAAAAAATCTATCAAGTAATATTGCTATATTCGATCTGTTGCGTTATCAAAATGAGTTAATAACCGCAAAACGTGAGGCGTTGCATCCTTTAAATCCTAAGCTATTATTTGAATCCATTTTGTTATCTTACCGGCACATGATGTTGGGAGCTGATAGATGACGCTGGATAATTATTAAGAGCGCCATAACAATTTATTGCCCGATCATCTTTATGTTTATAGATTCGCACTGCCATATCAATTTCCCGGAATTAACCAAAATATTCGATGAAGTTTTGGCAAACATGCGCCAAAATGAAATTTCTCATGCACTGTGCGTTTCAGTAAATTTAGAGGATTTCCCTCAAATTCAAATGCTCGCAGAGCAATATGAACACATCTATGCTTCTGTTGGTGTGCACCCAGACCATGAATCAGATACCGAACCAACGCAAGCGTTATTGGTACAGCTGGCGCAACACCCTAAAGTGATTGCCATCGGGGAAACCGGCCTCGATTATTTCCGTTTAAAAGGTGATCTGGAGTGGCAGCGTGCACGCTTCCGCACCCATATTCGCGCTGCGCGCGAGTGCCGCAAGCCTTTGATTATTCACACCCGTGAGGCGGCACAGGACACCTTGCGTCTTATGGCTGAAGAAGGTGCTGCCGAAATTGGCGGTGTCATGCACTGTTTTACCGAAAGCCTTGAAGTTGCCCAAGCAGCTATTGAAATGAACTTTTACATTTCTTTTTCTGGCATCGTCACTTTCAAGAATGCTATTTTGTTAAAAGAAGTGGCGCGGCATATTCCACTAGAGCGCATTTTGATTGAAACTGACTCACCCTATCTCGCCCCGGTGCCCTATCGCGGCAAACTCAACCAGCCCGCCTATGTTAAGCATGTAGCGGAAGAAATAGCCAAGTTGCGTGGTATTTCTCTTTTAGAGGTGGGACGCGCTACTACGGAAAACTTTCATCGTTTATTTTTGAGCACGTCTGTTTAGATTTAGTCCGTAAGTACGATTGTTTTAGTGTTCCCCGTGAATTGTGGGCGCATTTTTAGTAGACTGATCCTACGATGTTTAAGTTTATTTTGCTAAGTCAGCAATAAACTTTGAAAGGGACTGAATTTCAGCATCATTTGCGTTCAAGCCTTTTGCCGGCATTTCTCCAAATTCCCAGCCGAATGCGCCCCCCATGGTAATGTTAGCGGCAATTTTTTGTGCAGCGTCTTTATCGCCTTTGTATTTTTCGGAAATTTCCATAAAAGACGGAGCAACGCTACTTTTATCAATAGTGTGGCAAGTACCACACTTGGCCTTGCCTTCTGGTGGCATATCCGCTGCCAGTGCGAAACCTGAAATCAAGCTTACTGCCGCGACCATGCTTATAGTAATAGAATTCACTTTTTCTCCATTTAATAAAAAAATTTGTTTAGAGTGCACGCCTTGCATTTTAAACAAATTTGTCTTGGCATACATACATTTCCCGAAAAGTCATCAGTAAGGAATTGAAGTGGGCTGTAGGATGTTCCTACGACGGCAGCCTCCTATAACACGATACGGGTATCGTCATTTCGTCCGTTTTATGCGGGCGCACCGCTTATTTCAGAAGCTTCTGTTTGCGGGGTTAACGCCAGCTAAGTTATTTATTCTTAATACTATTATAAATATCTATAGCTCCATTTTTACAGCCTGACTCAAACTAATACTTGATTGCAATGCATTGCATTGCATTGCATTGCGCGGTATCACACAAACAAAAATTTAAAAATTATGATAGGCTTTCCCTCGTAGGAGATAAATTTAGCAGATAAATTTCAATTTTTCCTTAACGACCCAGTTTTCCTTGCAAGAGGAGGGATCAGGTAAGGTCATTAAATGTGAAAGGGATTGCGGCATGAATATGAGAAGAGGAACAGTTATTGGAAGCGCATTTATTGCTTTAATGGGACTGATGTCATCCTTCGGGGTATCCGCGAGTGATCAATCGCGCGCAAAGGAAGTTCTCCAGCAGACCTGCGTTCAATGTCATCGGTTAGAAGGTAAACCCGATTCCCGCTTTAATCTCAAGGCGCCCGATCTTATTTGGGCCGGAAGCAAATACCGGCGCCCCTGGTTGATTGGCTGGTTGACTGGCAAAGAAGCACCGCTCTACGCTAAAGGGTATCGTTGGGATCTGACCGAGGTATCGTCAAAGCACCCAGTGGTTACCGATTCTGACGCTAACGCGATCGCTGATTATTTTGCTGAGCACAACAAGGATCCACGAGTTACCGTCGGCGCATTTGATGTTTCAAAAGTGACGAAATATGAAGCTGATTTTGGTGCGATGGCCTTTAAGGCTCACGCCTGTCTTGGCTGTCATACGATTAATGAAGATGGGAAAATCATTGGGGGACCTCAAAGTACTGCGCTCCAAGCATCTGGGCAGCGCTATGACAAAGATTGGCTCTATCGCTTTGGGCTAAACCCACAGGATTTCGTGCCGCACAGTGGCGAGTTTTTGGCGGATGCGACCGACCCACAGCTGCGTGCCGTAATTGGATACTTAATGTCGCAGGGCGTGAATGACTTTAAGTATTACGAGCCTTGGACAAGTGCAGAATTTGACAAGGCTAGCGTCAGTCGCGGCAAAGCCCTCTACAAGAATATTGCTCGCAATGCCACGGGGCGACAGGCAAAGGAGATGGACCAGCAGCATCTGGCTTAGATCCAAAACCGGCAATTCATGCCAATATTCCATTTGAAAAGCTACCAATGGAATATCTGTACAACGTGATCAACCATGGTGGCCTGGGCGATAGGTAAGTCACCGAATATGCCCTACTGGAACCTGACTATCGGCCAGCAAGGCGTAGCTGATGTGATCGCTTACCTCAAGGTAACATTTAAGGGCGGGCTGCTGCTAGTGCCACACCAGCAGCAGCTACCAGCGTAATGCCCGCCAAGGCTGCTGCCATTGCCGTTCCAGCGGTGGCCACTGCAAATTCCTCAGGTGGAGGCCAGTCGGATGCTTGCGTGCAGCCGCGCAAGACGGCCAAGGCACCGGATAGTTTCTTGGCTATGACGAATCCACTTTCTGCCTCTGCCGAAGTACTTCAGGCGGGGAAAACGCTGTTCCAAAATCCGCCAAGCCTGCCGCTTGCGCCATGTGTCATGGAGAGAAAGGCGATGGAAAGGGCATGATGGGGGCAGCTTTGGTGCCTTCCCCGAGAAACTTTACCTGCAATGCCATGATGAAGGATATTCCGGATGGCCAGCTTTTTTGGATTATCAAGAAAGGTTCGCCTGGAACCGGCATGATGTCCTTTTCTGGTTTGTCCGATGACAAGGTGTGGCAGCTGATACATTACATCCGGTCACTGGCCCGTTAATCAGCAGAGAATAGTTTTTATGGAGAGAAATGCCATGAACAAGAATAACGTAAGAGCATTGGGCACAGCAGTGTTTCTGGCGGGTGGTATGTGTGTCCTGTCAGGATGTGCTACCGGCTATCATAAAGGGAAGCTGGAAAATGAGCTGCATGCTGAGGCGGATATTACAGGCCCAGGTATTACCGGTAAGGCTCAGCTGTATGAGGAGTTCGAAGGACGCGTCCGGGTAAAAATTACCCTGCAAGGTACGTCTGACAGTAAGCTGACGCCTGGAAAGCATGCAGTTCATTTCCATGAAACAGGCGCATGCGCGCCGTCGTTCGCGGCAGCGAAGGGTCATTACGATGGCAATATTGAACCGCAAATTAACCCGAAAGCGAATGTGGATCCCGGCCTGGGTAATCACCCCTACCATTTGGGCGATATCCCGAATATCGTGGTGGACGAAAACCGCAAGGGTACGCTTTATACCATTACCAGCAGGGTAACCCTGTCTCCCGGATTGACATCCCTGTTCGATGGCGATGGGACTGCGTTTATTATTCATGAATTTGAAGATCAGTATCTTCCCGATCCACCAACGAAAGATGCCCCGGGCGGACCGAGGATCGCATGCGGGGTAATCCTGAAAAAGTAAGACAGGGGGAAGGGGCTGTTATGAGTATTGCTAGATTGATGGCCGTCCTGTGTTTCTAATAAAATTATTTTTATAGAGTAACTTATAAAAAATAAGGAACAAGTAATGGGTGATAAAAAGAAATTGACCACTAATGCGGGTTGTCCGGTAGTCGATAACCAGAACGTGATGACCGCCGGTGCACGGGGACCACAATTGCTACAGGATGTCTGGTTTCTGGAGAAACTTGCCCATTTTGACCGCGAAGTTATCCCGGAGCGGCGTATGCACGCAAAGGGTTCCGCCGCCTTTGGTACCTTTACCGTAACTTCCGACATTACTCAATATACGCGGGCAAAAATTTTTTCCAAGGTAGGTAAAAAAACCGATTTATTTGTTCGTTTTTCCACCGTAGCCGGAGAGCGCGGCGCAGCGGACGCCGAGCGTGACATTCGGGGTTTTGCAATCAAGTTTTACACTGAGGAAGGAAACTGGGATCTGGTCGGCAATAATACTCCGGTATTCTTTCTGCGAGACCCATTGAAATTTCCTGACCTAAACCATGCGGTAAAACGCGATCCACGCACTAATATGCGCAGCGCAAAAAACAATTGGGATTTCTGGACGTTGTTGCCAGAGGCATTACACCAGATCACCATCGTAATGAGCGATCGTGGAATCCCTGCAACATACCGCCATATGCACGGCTTTGGCAGCCATACTTTTAGTTTTATCAACGCTGATAATGTACGTTACTGGGTTAAATTCCATCTGCAAACCCAGCAGGGAATCAAGAATATTAGTGATACTGAGGCTGAGGCACTGGTCGGAAAAGACCGTGAAAGTCATCAGCGTGACCTATATGAAGCCATTGAGCGCAGTGATTTTCCGAAATGGAAGATGAGCGTGCAAATTATGCCTGAAGCCGATGCCGCGAAGGTTCCCTACCATCCCTTTGACCTGACCAAAGTTTGGCCACATAAGGATTACCCGCTGATTGATGTTGGTATCCTGGAGCTCAACCGCAACCCGGAAAACTACCACGCTGAAGTCGAGCAGGCCGCCTTTAACCCGGCCAATGTGCCGCCCGGTATTAGTTTTTCTCCAGATAAAATGCTGCAAGGGAGGCTTTTTTCCTATGGTGACGCGCAGCGTTATCGTTTGGGGGTTAATCACCACCTGATTCCTGTTAATGCCGCACGCTGCCCGTTTCATAGTTCTCATCGTGATGGTGCAATGCGTGTGGACGGCAATCATGGCAGCACCCTAGGCTATGAACCGAACAGTTATGGCGAATGGCAGCAACAGCCGGATTATACTGAGCCGCCGCTAAGCCTGGAGGGGGCTGCCGCACATTGGAATCATCGTGAGGATACGGATTACTTCTCGCAGCCTGGTGCTTTATTTCGCCTAATGGCGCCTGCGCAGAAGCAGGTGCTATTTGAGAACACCGCACGTTCCATTCAGAGTGCGCCACGCGAAATTCATATTCGTCATATTATAAAGTGCCTAAAAGCGGATCCGGCCTATGGTGAAGGAGTGGCCACGGCACTGGGTATTCCGCTGAGCGAAGTTTCGAAGAGCTAAATAAATCGCTAATTTTGTGAATCGGAGATAATCATTTTTGAAGATGTGAAGAAAAAAGTTGGTGCCATAAATAACATCATGATGATAGGCCTATATATTTTTACGAATAAATGAACAAGGAGATACATAATGACAACCTTCATAATATCCGGCAGTCGAGGCACAGATGATCCCACGATGGCCACATTGCCCTTCATGGCCGCGAAGACGGCAAAGGAGCAAGGGCATGATGTGGTGCTCTGGCTTTGGAACGAAGCCGTGACACTTGGCCGTAAAGGAACGGCCGATCATATCCACGGGGTGAATCTGACTCCATTGAAAGAATTGCTGGCTACAGTACAGGCGGCAGGCGTGCAGATTTGGGTCTGCGGTGCCTGCGCCGTGGCTCGGCAGATTATGGTAGAGGATCTAGTGGCTGGCGCATCAATTAAAGGAATGCCGGATTACATCAAGGCAGTGGCCGAACGTGACCGTAATGTGACGTTTTGACCGTTTTATTTATCACTGGATCAGTGCGATGGTAGATATTGTTTTCATTCCACTGTCTTGCAGTTCCATTATTTATGGTAGATCACCAGTATGTTCGTAAAAGAATGCTCGATTTAAAATTGCCATAGTTATTGGCGATCGTTTCATTTATGAGTTCATTTTTTATTTTTTGCTATCCATTCGTCTGCCCGTCGCTGCGCCTCTTCAACTGCGGAGGGTGTCAAGTACGATTCTGCAATTTCTAAGCCGTCTTTTGCATTTGCATCACCATCTGCGCCAGCAATACTGAACCATTTGTATGCTTCAATAAAGTCCTGTTGAACGTTGTTGTCTGGTGTATATATGGATCCTAAACTCAATTTGGCTACCTTGAATTGTGCCGCCACATCCCCCTGTTCTGCGGCTTTACTCAACCAAAGCATAGCTTGTTGGTAGTCCCGTGAAACGCCTTCGCCATTTGCGTACATAAATCCTAAAGTATATTGTGCTTCCGCATCTCCTTGCTCTGCGGCCATACGGAACCAAGATGCAGCCTTCTGGTAGTCCTGTGTAACACCACGCCCTTGTTCGTACATAAGTCCTAGATTGTTTTGTGCTAGTACGTGCCCTTGTTCTGCGGCCTTGGTCCACCAAGATACAGCCTGCTGGTCATCTTTTGTGAGGCCTTGACCCCCTTCGCACATAAGCCCTAGATAAAACTGCGCTTCCGCATGTCCTTGTTCTGCAACTTTCTTAAATAATTCTGCCGCTTTGGTGTAATCCTTGTTAGCGACAAATTTCATTCCTTCTTCAAAATCTTCAGTTAACTTTGGATGTGTTAGCGCTACCATATGATGCCTATCACTATTAACAGCTGCATAATTTTTCTCCCCGTATAACAGTATAATTTTTTAAAAACAAAAAGTTATTATGTTGTTAAATTGCGCTATCTACCCGCACTCAGTTGCGTGATGCTGCCCTGATTATTGCTAAATAGCCTATTATTTTGCCCTGCCTACTTTGGCCGTTGCATCGTGTCGTTTGCTATCTAATTATTTAATTGCTAACGCAGTGTTGCCATTATAAAGCACAAAGTGTCCGAATTAGCCATGCCAACAGCTCAGTGTTTTACGATTTATAAATTAAGGTTAAACGAAAGATTTTAATCTGCGTAACTAAATTTTATTCTGGGCAAATTTAGCTGTGTGATGTGTAGAAGTTTGTGCGGGGCACTGCAGATTGCATCTTCGGCTATATTGCAATATTTCAACTATTGTTGTATTATTAAATAATGGATAAACTTACTGCAACTTCAGTATTCGAATCGCTTTCTTCCGGCGTGCGGTTGGACGTATTTCGGCTGTTGGTCAAAAAAGGGCTGGACGGTATGGTGGCGGGTGAAATCGCGACAACGCTTGAACTGCCGCCCACCAATCTTTCCTTCCATCTGAAAGCATTGACGCAGGCACGTCTGCTAACAGTCCAACAGGAAGGTCGTTATCAGCGTTATCGCGCCAATATTCCCTTGATGCTTGATTTAATTGCTTACCTGACCGAGGAATGTTGTTCCGGCAATCCTCAACAGTGCATTGATTTGCGGACGGCATCAGTCTGTTCCCCAAGCGTAATCCTGCCAATTCTTCCAACTTTATCGAAACTCTGAACATGAACGTACTCTTTCTCTGTACCGGTAACTCCTGCCGTTCCATCCTCGGCGAAGCCACCTTCAACCATCTTGCGCCGGCGGGTTGGCATGCCATGAGCGCGGGCAGCAAGCCCACTGGCAAGGTACATCCGCGTTCGCTGGCATTGCTGGCGAGCGAAGGCATCTCCACCGAAGGCTATTGCAGTAAGTCTTGGGAGAACCTACCCGCCGTGCCCGATATAGTTATCACTGTTTGTGCCAGTGCGGCGGGAGAAACTTGCCCGGCCTACCTTGGCCCGGTGCTGCGCACCCACTGGGGCGTGGAAGACCCGGCGCATGCCACGGGCACGGATGACGAGATTGATGCGGCGTTCATGAAGGCTTACCGCATCTTGCGTGCCCGCATCGAAGCATTTTTTGCACTGGATCTGGATGTGCTGAAGCATGACAAGGCCGCGCTCAAGGCCGAAATGGACAAAATTGCCAACATCATCGTTTAAGGAGTGTCATCATGAAATCGATACAAGTTTTTGATCCGGCCATGTGCTGCAACACTGGCGTATGCGGTGTAGATGTGG
The DNA here is from genome assembly GCA_016721605.1 of Nitrosomonadales bacterium. Lineage (GTDB taxonomy): Bacteria > Pseudomonadota > Gammaproteobacteria > Burkholderiales > Gallionellaceae > Nitrotoga. The sequence continues at coordinate 26,094 of JADKHS010000035.1, read as the reverse complement.
ATCAACAACTAATCAATTTTGCTGCGGATGTCGATTGGGCCAAACAGAACGGCGCACAGATTCAACGCTTCAATTTGGCGCAACAGCCGATGGACTTTGCAAATAACCCGGTCGTGAAAGAATTTCTGGAGCGTTCAGGGCAAGAAGCATTGCCGCTGATCTTGGTCGATGGCGAATTCGCCTTGGCGGGTCGCTATCCTAATCGCGTTGAATTGGCGCGCTGGACCGGCATCACCCTCCCGATCAATGAAATCAAGCCAGCAGTCGGCAGCGGCAGTAAATGCTGCTGAACCACAATCTTAATCAACCTGTGGAGCCACTGCCATGAAATTCCTCGATCAGCCACCGCGTTTTCTGTTTTTCACCGGCAAGGGCGGGGTGGGCAAGACATCGATTGCCTGCGCCACAGCAATCCAATTGGCGGAATCCGGAAAACGCGTACTGCTGGTCAGCACAGACCCGGCCTCCAACGTCGGGCAAGTGTTCGGCGTCACCATCGGCAACCACATTACACCCATCCCTGCCGTGCCACGACTGGCCGCTCTGGAAATCGATCCGCAAGCGGCGGCTCAGGCTTATCGCGACCACATCGTTGGTCCAGTGCGTGGAGTGTTGCCTGAAGCCGTGGTGCAGGGAATTGAAGAGCAACTTTCAGGTGCCTGCACCACAGAAATTGCGGCCTTCGACGAATTCACCTCATTGCTGACCGATTCGGCCCTGCTCACCGATTACGACCACATTATTTTCGATACCGCACCGACCGGCCACACTATCCGCATGTTGCAATTGCCTGGTGCCTGGAGCAATTTTTTGGAAGAAGGCAAAGGCGACGCTTCCTGTCTCGGCCCCTTGGCGGGTTTGGAGAAACAGCGGGAACAATACCAGGCCGCCGTCGATGCTTTGACCGATGGCAGCATGACGCGCCTGATTCTGGTAGCCCGCGCCCAACAATCGACATTGCGTGAAGTGGCGCGGACACGCGAAGAACTTGCCGCCATAGGACTGACCCACCAATATCTGGTTATCAACGGCATACTTCCCTCCATCGAGTCCACCAATGATCCTCTGGCTACAGCCATTCATGAGCGGGAACTGGCCGCGCTGCATGCCATTCCAGAAGCACTAAGCGCTTTGCCGCGCGATTATGTCACGCTCAAACCGTTCAACATGGTTGGTCTTGATGCGTTGCGTCACTTGCTGGCCGATACCCCTGTGGGCGTAAAAATCGTGGTTGAAGTGCCCATTGAATTGGATGAACCCCGCCTGTCTGACTTAATGGATGAAATCGCTGCTGACGGCCATGGCCTGGTGATGCTGATGGGTAAAGGCGGTGTTGGAAAAACTACGCTGGCTGCGGCTATCGCCGTGGAGTTGGCGCGTCGTGGATTGCCGGTACACCTCACCACCTCTGATCCGGCGGCACATTTAACAGAGACGCTGGAAGGAGCGTTGGACAATCTAACTGTCAGCCGCATCGACCCGCACACTGAAACCGAACGTTACCGTCAGCATGTACTGGAGACCAAGGGGGCGAAACTCGATACCCAGGGTCGCGCACTTCTTGAAGAAGATCTGCGCTCCCCCTGCACCGAGGAAATTGCCGTGTTTCAAGGCTTCTCCCGCATTATCCGTGAAGCAGGAAAAAAATTCGTAGTGATGGATACCGCACCAACCGGGCACACCTTGATGCTGATTGATGCGACCGGCGCTTACCACCGTGAGGCCGCGCGCCAGATGGGCAGCAACAGTATTTCGCACTACACCACACCCATGATGCAGTTGCAGGATAGCAAGCAGACCAAGGTGCTGATCGTTACGCTTGCCGAAACTACCCCAGTACTAGAAGCGGCAAGCCTGCAAGCTGATTTGCGCCGAGCGAAGATCGAACCCTGGGCATGGATCATCAACAACAGTGTTGCCGCAACTTCTGCCATCTCGCCCTTGCTGTGTAGCAGAGCCGCGAATGAACTTCGCGAAATCAATACCGTCGCAAATCAACATGCGCAACGTTATGCGGTTGTTCCTCTGCTCAAGGATGAGCCTGTTGGCGTAGCGCGCCTGCTGGAACTGGCGGCTGGATAAATTCCGGTCCCCGAAGGAGCCTGTCATGAGTAAAAAGCAATGCAACGTGCTGCTGTTAAGTGCTGACCGTTTGAAAGAAAAACTCGCCGAAATCCTACGCATAGAGGGATTAACACCATGAGCATTTTCGAGCGCTACCTGACAGTCTGGGTTTTTCTGTGCATCGTTGTCGGGGTAGTGTTGGGGCAACTGGTCCCCGAACCGTTTCACTGGCTGGGTGAATTGGAGATCGCCAAGGTCAACATCCCCGTCGGACTGCTGATCTGGGTAATGATCATCCCCATGCTGTTGCGCATAGACTTCATGGCTTTGCACGAAGTACGCAAATACTGGCGCGGCATCGGTGTCACGCTGTTCGTCAACTGGGCGGTTAAACCTTTTTCCATGGCGTTGCTTGGCTGGTTGTTTATCCGGCAATTGTTCGCGCCATATCTACCAGCGGAGCAACTCGACAGCTACATTGCAGGCCTCATACTGCTTGCCGCCGCACCCTGCACCGCGATGGTGTTCGTGTGGAGCCGGCTGGTGAACGGTGAGCCGCTATTCACCCTGAGCCAAGTCGCGCTTAACGACGCCATCATGGTGTTCGCCTTTGCGCCACTGGTGGCGCTGTTGCTGGGCATCTCATCCATCATCGTGCCTTGGGATACGCTGCTTGTATCGGTGGTTTTATACATCGTGCTGCCCGTTTTGGTGGCACAGGTATGGCGCAAGTTCCTGTTGACACGCGGCGGGGTGGCTGCATTGCAGCATGCCCTGTCCAAGCTGAACCCGCTCTCCATCTCCGCGCTGTTGCTCACGCTGGTATTGTTGTTCGCCTTTCAGGGCAAAGCCATCGTCGAGCAACCGCTCATTATCGTCATGCTCGCCGTGCCCATCACCATTCAGGTTTATTTCAATTCCGGCTTGGCATATTGGTTGAATCGCCGCTTCGGTGAAGTGCACTGCGTAGCGGTCCATCGGCACTGATCGGAGCGAGTAACTTCTTTGAATTGGCAGTCGCTGCCGCCATTAGCCTCTTCGGCTTCGAATCCGGTGCGGCACTTGCCACCGTGGTCGGCGTGTTGATTGAGGTGCCAGTGATGCTGTCCGTGGTGTATCTGGTCAAGCGTAGCCATGGCTGGTATAGAGCGGGATATAGATAGGAAGCCAAACCTGACCCGCTAGGCTGAAATGACACCAGCAAAAGTCAAACTTCACGCAATAAGAATCCAAACCAACTTGTCATTCTCATCAGTTATTAACCCACTTAGCCGGGTAAGAAGAAATTAATAATTTGATCAAAATTTCTAATTATTGTAGTCACGATGCCGATAATAAATTTTGTCGAGAATAGGCTCTATTTATCTATAGCTTCCTGTTATTTGAACGGAGAAGCGCAATAACCGGCAGTTATTCAATTAAGACATCTGAAACAATAACGAATGGCCATCATCCTTCCTGCACTACATTCCAAGAACTTAAAACTGACATCGGGTGAGCGGCGTTTTGGCACTTGCCTGCTGCGCAATTTGGAGGATGACTACCGCTGCTGGGTGAATGTACCAGTCGGACCCAAGCAACGTCGCCCCGACTTCATCGTACTCCATCCCGGCCGAGGCATCTTGGCGCTTGAGGTGAAAGACTGGAAGTTACAAACGATTAAGCAAATAGACAGGTTCACTGCTGAAATACACACGGATCACGGTATAAAAACCGTGGTCAATCCACTTGAACAGGCGCGCGCATACGCTATCGAAATCACAGGGCTTGAGCGTGACCCGCTGCTAGTGCAGCAGGAGCAGGGGCGTTATTACGGACATTTGTTGTTGCCCTGGGGCTTTGGTGTCGTTCTCACCAACATCACCCGCAAACAGTTTGAGGCGGTTGAATTGGATCAGGCGATTCCCGGAGATAAAGTAATTTGCCAGGATGAAATGACCGAGTCGATTGATGCCGAGGTGTTTCAAAAAAATCTGTGGGGAATGTTCAATTACAGTTTCGGTGGCATCCTTTCTTTAGCGCGGATTGATCGGGTGCGCTGGCATCTATTCCCTGAAATTCGGATTCAACAAGGCAATTTGTTCGATGCGGCTAGTGATGGGGCAGACCCGCAACAATCCATCGCCAAGGTTCTGCCTGACATGGTTAAGATCATGGATATGGAGCAAGAAAAGATTGCCCGTAATCTGGGCGAAGGGCATCGTATCATTCATGGCGTTGCTGGCTCCGGCAAAACATTGATCTTGGCTTATCGTGCAATGTGTCTAGACAAACTCGGCCTTGCCAAACCCATTCTGGTTCTCTGCTACAACAAAATGCTAGCAGCAAAACTCAAGCAATTGCTGGCTGAAAAAAGCGCGGGGGATCGCGTGCATGTGCGCCACTTCCACGGCTGGTGCACGGATATGTGCGACCTCTACCAATTGGACTTACCCGATGAGCAAGGTCAGCCGATGTATGAGCGGCAGGTGGCAGCTGTAATTCTTGGTTGTGAAAAAGGTCGTGTCCCACTCGCCCAATATGCGGCAGTGTTAATCGACGAAGGCCATGATTTCAAGCCGGAGTGGTTCAAACTATTAGTGCAAATGATTGACCCGGAAACCAACTCCCTTCTGCTGATGTACGATGATGCACAAAACATTTACGGTGGGAGTAAGCGACGAGTTTTTACTTGGTCTAGCGTCGGAATCAATGCACCAGGGCGCAGTACGATTTTGAAAGTGAATTACCGTAACACCGTGGAAGCGCTTGATTTCGCCTATCAGTTTGCCTCTGCTTATCTCGACCAATCCGGCGGCACTGAGGAAATCCCGCTGGTGCATCCAGAATTCGGTGGCAGAACAGGGGCAAGGCCAGAAGTATATCGCTTGGCCAACAAGCCGCAGGAGGTTAGGTATGTGGCCTCTTGGCTGAAAAAGCGTGCCGAGGCTGGTATCCCATTTTGCCAAATGGCTGTGCTGTGCCGATTTAACTATCAGGTGAAAAAAATGGTTGAGGAGCTTGCCAAGGAAGGAATAGCTGTGAACTCATGTCAATTCAATGGCCAGCACACCAAGGCATTCGATACCGCAAAAGATACCGTTAAAGTGTTAACCATGCACTCTAGCAAGGGGCTGGAATTCAATAGCGTTGTAATACCAGACTTAGGCTGCATGCCCTATGGAAAGACAACTCCTGAAGAAGAGGCACGTTTGCTCTATGTAGCCCTTACGCGTTCAACAGAAATCCTACTGATGACCTATCACAACGAAAGCCAGTTTACGAAACAATGCGAGGCACTTCATCAATGAAAGAAACAACCGCCAGCTAGTTATCAGCTTAGTAGATACAGTCTTTAACGTTAAGCTCGCCGTACCCATCATTGATTCAGGTTTATTTCAATTCCGGAAAAAGTCAAATTTTACGACACCAAAACCCCTTTTTTTCGTCAGCTAAAAAAACCTCTAGCGGTCGACAGGAAGGGATAAGAAAGGCTTCGATTTCATTCCAGACAATTCGAATCTCTCAAATATTCGACCCCAGGTAAGTTGGAAATATTTGGGGTCGTTGCTAGCCTGGTTTACAAGGAGCCTAGTTATTACATCAGATCGGGTGTAATCTGTATTTTCATACTCGCATCCACCTGCTCTGATGCGCATTGTTCGATCACAAACTTTACAAGGAGCCTAGCCATGAAGAAATTTTTTGCTATATTCTTATTATTGTGTGGTACAGCACAAGCTGATCCCTTTGCCAATGGTCACCCTGAAGCTGGTAAAAAAGCATTCGACAAATATAAATGTAACAGTTGCCATGACGGCATGATGGGCGGTAACGGTAATGCCATTTTCACGCGCCCCGGCAGCAAGGTGAAGGATCCACAGCAGCTGTCGTCAGTAGTTGTAGTATGCGTTCGTAATATTCGTGCTAATTTTTCCTCACAGGTTACCGAACAGGAAAAACTAGACCTATCTGCTTATCTCAACAAAAATTTTTACAAATTCAAATGAGCGTAGTGACAACATAATCCATCATCAGTTGATGGAAAAGCGGGCTAGGCAGCGGGGCATGTTATTGCCAGGGGGATGGCAGGACATTTGTGAGCGCCTGAAAACCGAAATTGGACCCGCCAGCCCTTGGAAGATTGAGTGCCTATAGGCCTCATGATGATACTGCGCAACCTATCTATCCCGCTACTGATCGTAACCTGTACGGTCAGCCTTATTTGGTGGGCTTTTCCTGAGGGGCTATCAACGGCACGCACTTTGGGCATTGTCTTGGGTTGGGCCGGATGTGGCCTCCTACTCGCCAGTCTGTTATTGATGCTTCGGGAAACCTGGTTGGCCCAGCGGCTAGGTGGGCTGGAACGGATGTATCAATGGCATCACTGGACCGGCACGACGGCTTATGTTGTGCTGCTGGCGCACCCCCTAGTGCTCGCTGCCGATGTTTGGCCGGATTCTCGACTGCTGGCATGGCAGACGCTTTCTCCATTCAGTCAGGGCTGGCCAATATGGGCGGGTTGGCTGTCGCTGCTGTTCCTGATGCTCGGGTTGGCGGCCACCTTCATAATGCGCATTCCCTATCAGATTTGGCGCTTGCTCCATTTCGGGCTGGGGGTAGGTGTGCTCCTCGGTTTGGTTCACCTCGTTTTACTCGGTATCAGTGACCCCGTTCTGCCGATTTTGGGTCTTGCCGTCTCTTTCTTGGGGTGGCGTCTTATTCGGGATGACTTTGGTTTGGCTGCGCGGCCATACGTCGTGGGATCGGTAAAGTCAGTTGCCGAAGGCATAGTCGAAATTTCTCTGAAGCCTCTGGCAGACCCTACTGCCATAACACCGGGACAGTTTGTACTGGTCGCCTTCTTGGGGCCGACGTTCCGTGATTGCGGGGAATTCCACCCATTCACTGTCAGCTCGATTGGCGCCAATCATGAGATATGCATCGCGGTCAAAGCCCTCGGCGATTGTACGCGGCACATCCAGTCTGTCGAGCCTGGCACGATGGTACGGGTGCATGGCGCGTTCGGAACTTTTCTGGCTGACCGGCCACCGACGCCGCAACTTTGGGTAGCCGGCGGCATTGGTATTATGCCCTTCCTGGCATTGCTGCGGGCTGGCCCTGTAAATCAGCCGACAACGCTTCTCTATCTTTATCGAACCGAGGTGGACGCAGCTTTCTTACATGAATTGCAAGTCATCGCCAAGGGGGATCAACTGCTTTCCCTGAAGGCATTGGCTACCGGTGACAAAGCGCCGGATCTCGATTCTCTCCTTCCCGATACTCAAGGATTTTTAAATTACGAGTGCTATCTGTGCGGGCCGCCGGGCATGGTTGCAGCATTTAGAAAAGATCTGCACAACCGAGGTGTTACGCCCCACCAAATTCACTTTGAAAAATTTGAGTTTCGATAATGCGCCGACTTTACTTATCCGTTACGCTTATTTTTTGGCTGCTGGTGACCGCTTTCTGGGCCGGGAGCCTGTGGTTGCCACCGGCTGAGAAAAGCGCCGCTATCGCTATTGATAAATCGATTACACTGACTGAATTAGCCAAACATACAGCACCAGAAAATTGCTGGGTGGCCATTCGCGGTAATGTCTATGATTTAAGCGTTTATTTGCCCGAACATCCATCTCAGCCGGATATCCTTCTACCCTGGTGTGGCAAGGAAGCGACTGAAGCTTATAACACCAAGACCAAAGGGCGTCCGCACTCCCCCTATGCTGACGAATTATTGGTCAAATACCGGGTTGGGATATTGGCTTCTGGAAAACCATGATGGTTGCCCGCCACTGGCAGGCGGCGACCCGGGACAGGTCGATTTGTTTATTTTTACAAATTAACATGTTGCATCACCCACCCTAGTCCACCTAGTGATCCAAAGAAAATCAGGAGATGCCCCCAGGCCCAGAGTAAGTAGCGGCGAGACAATCTATTAGATGGAAGGTTGCTAATAAGAAAAAGCTGGCCATCGGAAGAGCGACTGATGATATTGGTACTGGGTTGTGCCAGAACATCCATCATCATTTTTTCCACTTCCCGTTTGGCCGCTTGTCTGGCTAGCTCCCATTCTTCTACACTTAGCTCCCCATCTTTGTTTAGATCAAAGCGTGCAAGTAACGTGGGCATGTTTTTCTTCCATTCAGTCAGCAATGCGCTCAACTCAGCGCGCGAGTCAAATTCTTGATTGCTGCCACCTAGTGTACGAAACCGCCCGATGACGTAGAGGGTTTCACCTTTAATCAATTTCCACTCAGTGTAACGACAGCCATCTGCTTGCCACTGGTCATAATCCTGAGTGATGATTTCTGCATTTTCCGGGTCAACCACGCATTCACCAGTGTTGTCGCGCAGTATGAAAGAATCGTTAGTTTCACCACTCTCTATTGTTCTCCATCCATTTTTTTCTTGTTGTTCGATTTTATAACGACACCATAAGCAAGGCAGCCGTCTTAATGTGCTAAACAAGGGGGGATCACAGAATGGTTGACCACTTCCCACCAGTTCAACATGACCCTGTGCGGCAGAAGCAATCTTTGATGTAGGTGTGTTGTTTAAGGTACGCAGCCTATATAGCGAAGATATCCATGCATAAAAGCTAATTAAGGCAATTGCAGTCAGGCAAAACAACCAGCCGTTACGGGAATGCAGGCTGATGCCGACAAACAGCAACGACAGTTGCGCACCTGAGGTAATGAGTTGCGCATATTGACGCCGTAGCCAATCCAGCATGGGGATTATCGTGAATATTGCACAACGATTCGCATGGGCCTTACCAGCCAGAGGTAATAAAAAGCAGGCATGGGTAATTTATTAACAGGCAAGATCTATTTGCTGTGATCGTTAGTTAAATAATTGCTGGAGATTTACATCCATTTTTTCTTCTGCGGAGAATACTAGCAAGGGCTTTTCATCAAAACCGAACATCTTCGCGAGGATATTGGCGGGAAAGATTTCAATTTGTACATTATTGATGTTCACTGCGTCGTTATAAAATTCACGGCGGTCAGCGATTCCATTTTCAAGTGTGCTGATACGGTTCTGTAGCTGCATGAAACTTTCATTAGCTTTCAGCTCCGGGTAAGCTTCAGCAAGGGCGAAGATTCTTCCCAGTCCAGCGCGCAGTATCCCTTCCGCCTGTCCGAGGGCATCCATGTCTTGACTGTCCCCGGCAGACTGCACCTGTGAACGCGCCTCAATAACTTTTTGCAGGGTGGATTGCTCGAACTGTTTATATTGTTTGCAAACTTCAACCAGTTTTGGCAATTCGTCATGGCGTTGTTTCAGCAGTACGGCGATGTTGGCCCAAGCCTTGGCAACAGCATTTTTGACATTCACCAAGTGGTTATACAAACTGATGCCATAGAACAATACTATGGCAATGATACCGACGAAAATAATCATAGACATGTTGATTTCTTTCTATTGTGATTGAACGGCTCAGCGCGAGCGGCAGGAGTACATGCAGTTCTTGCCGGAGGTAAAAAAAGTTCTTGGCCGGTTGCTGAAATTGACTTGTGAAACCTGAACGACAGCAAACGCAGCGTATAGCTGACAATCAAGATAAAAAATTTGTTCTATATTGCGAATACCGTCTCTGGATTTTTTAATATATGGGTTTAATGGGTTTGTAAATATTAAAATTCGATTAGGTCGGTATTCATAATGGTTCAGTTGTATTAATCAAATTGACCGTATTTTTTGTGAGCCTATCTGGCACTCAGGCCGTAAGGGTGTCGCCTTACGCCTTTCTCGGCCAAGATAAACCTTGTCACCGCTATTCACACGTCTGTCGCGTGGAATCGCAATATTAGTAACGTAATTCACCTTATTTTTATCTTGAATAAAACCTTCATTGATCAGTTCCTGCAGCATATATTCAAGCGATTTACGTAAGCTGGGCGCAGCCCGTTTCATCAGTTCTTTCACAGTGGACTTGTTATCAATTAAACAGAAAGCACGCTTGATGTCACCGGATAAGTAGCTAGTAATCCTATTACTTTCGTCCTGACCCTTACTGGTTTTGATAAATGTAATTTTGCTGTCCATACACGATCCTCGCATCTAAATGGTCTAAGTTCTTAAGTGGATTTAAGTTCGAGATCCACGAACTGATTATCGGTTTAGAGTTTTTAAAGTTTAAATTTTTTTGATAACGCTGATAACGGCAATCATGAATTTCAATGACCACAGTTTGTAATCAATATTCCATCAGGCTGATGGATATTTTTGGCTTTACCGTCAAAGCTTGTGTTCTCTTCCGAAAAACCACTTAGGTGTTTGTGGCGCCATGCTTTTTACTAGTAAGGCATACCAAACCGGCGGTGCCAGGGACCCCAAGGACTGTTCCAGTATGGCCCGTAATAACCATTATAGTAAGGATACTGTGACCCATAATATGGATAGGGAATAAGCTTCGGCCATAGATAGACAGTTTCGGCGTTGATCTGGGGATAGCGATATTCGAATTCGCCAAGCTTGCGCACGGTAGTACCTTGAATATTGCCAATGACCGTCACCTCGCGGCCTTTTGCGTACACTTCGGGGTCGTAAAAATCAGGCGCGCAAGCAATGAAGCGACCCCATGTGATATCCGTTTCCAAAGGTTTTGCATTGCTGTCCAATGGGTGGCTAACTATTTCAAAACACGTTTCATTTTTCCCTGGCTCCGCGTTTGCAATATTGCCCCCCCAACGTATACGCTGACCTACAAAATGATCGTTTTGAGCCGCGCTTGGTATTGCTTCAGAAAACGGGCCGCCTGTCAGCGGTTTGGGAACGATGGCACAACCAGCAACAACAATTGGCAGCAAAAAAAGAAAAGTCCAGTGATTCATGGAAGCCTCCTTAAGTTTTATCAATTATTTGTATAGTATTTGCACCTACATTTACTGATAACAGTTGCATTTCAGAGTTGCATTTATCTAAGCTTAACTTGGATGTTTATTCTAATCCCAATTTTGTTTATCGGTACGGGTAGGCAGTGCAATTAAGGTAGTCCATCTTCTATTAGAGCGGGTTGTTGGCTGGAATTTATTGCTTCATCGCTCCCATCTTCTTTTGGCGAGCGGTGCTTGGAGATTGGTTTCAATGAAACTGGTTCGGGTAGAGGTTGGGCCTTATCGATGAGTGGTTTCAACGTGGGTAAGAGGTACTTCAAAACTTGCGTAGAGAGTGCTGAGGTAAACTGATAGTCAGCCGCGTCGGCGCCTGGCACAAATGCGGTCAGTGTTCCGAAGAATCGATCCCCGATGAAGAACACAAAAGTGGCGGAGCGATTTACCGTATGGGATTCTTTGATGACACCGGCCGAAGAAAATGTGACATAACGATGATCGCCGGTTCCAGTTTTGCCGCCTATCTGAATCCAGGTGCCATCCTCTTTCACTATGGCGTGGGCGAGCCGCGAAGCTGTGCCTTTTTCTACTACTCCGGTTAATACGTCACGTACCGCAGCCGCCAAGTCGGGTGAGAACATTTTTTCGCCTTGGTCAAGGGTGCGTTCCACAATGGTTTCAAAGGGAGTGCCCGCCGCAAAGTGCAGACGTTCGATAAGCATCACGGGTACCCGAACACCATTGTTCAAGATAATGCCCATCAGTTCGGCGAGTGCGGCAGGGCGGTCAGCCGAACTGCCTATAGCCGTGGCTAGCGATGGTACAAGTGCATCAAAAGAATAACCGAGGCGTTTCCAACTGCGATGAATCTCCAGAAAAGCTTCCAGTTCCAGCAGGTTACGGATTCGGATGTCCTGTGCGTTTTTGTGGATGGTCTTGAATAACCAGCGATAGACAGCCACACGCTCTTCACCACTGGCTTTGATTACGTCCCTATACTTCGCATTCGGATGGCTACTTAAATAATGTACCAGCCATAATTCCAAGGGGTGTACGGTTACGATATAACCTTGATCCGCCAGTGAGTATTTGCCTGGCGTATAGCGTTGATACTGGTCATGGAGAGCGCGATCGCCCGAGTCTTGGAGGCCAGGAAGACGCGATGTCATGAATTGACTGAACTGGGTGAGCGTAGCTTCAGGATGAATATAGCGGTAAGCGGCGGCAAGTCGGTGCGGCGTGTGCCGGAAGCTGGAAAAGAATATTTCGTCAATCTCACTTGCCGTTTTATTTTTGTATTTAAGATAAAAGCGGTTGATGAATTCCGTGCCTTCCTTGTCTGCAAACCGTCGGAGGTATGTCTCGCGATCAGGATGGTCAGCATCCTTGAGTATCTTGGCAGACGAACCCTTGATATTAAGCATATGGTAGCGCACGATGTCGCGCATAAGGCGGATGTAAACGAGGTTGACGGAATTGAGCGTCGCTTCGCGCACACTTAATATCCTGCTGTCGTCTTCATGTTTGAAATTTTGAAAATAATGCGCTCCGCCACCGGTAAAGAATTGTTCATTAGGGTTAGCGGAATATTGGCGCTCCAAGGCGGCTTCCAGCATGGCCGCCAAACTTTTATCCGTGCTTTGCAGTAGATATTCAATCGCCCAGCGACTGAGTACGTCGTTAGGGTCACTTACTTCTTTATGTAGCGCTTCCGGCTCGAGTGCGGCATATTTTTGATGCAATGCTTCGATAATTTCAAGATACGTTACCAACGTCCTTAGTTTTGCTGTGGATCCAAGATCCAGCTTGGTACCTTTATTGATATCTAAGGGTTGATCAAAATTGTCAGCCTGAATTCGAAATTTCGCACCCTGTGGCGTCAATTCTGAAAGTGTAAAGCTGTAGATGATTTTGCCCGGATCCGCTTCGCCCAGCAGGCGATTGCCATAGAGTCCCGCAGCGCGCATATTCTGGGTTTTTGAGTTGACGTAAGATATCTGTGGTCTTTTTTTGCAATTCACCGTCGAGCGTGCTTTGCACTGATAGATTTAAATGGTCCAGCTCATACAAACGTTGTAGCCCCATTTGGGACGCAAGACGTATGCGCACCGCATTAGCAGCTTTTGAGGTAGAGAAATTCTTGTTTTCCTCCGGCGCAGCGGCATTGAGGAAGCTAAGCGGCACTCTTAGCGCAGCGTCCCTGAGACTGGGCGATACTATGCCAGCCTGGGCCAGCAGACGAAGGTGGCTATTGGTAAGCTCATTCAGCGCTTTGCGGTCGCTAATCAAATAACCGGAAGGCCTGCGCTGGGCGATCATGAGACTTAGCGCATGTTTGTAGTAACGTGCTGTCTCGGCGAGATCCGTGCCGCTTGCAGACCAGGCTTTCAATATGCGATTGGTCCGCTCGAAATCCAGTCCGTACCATGCCCACAACCCGTCTCCCAGCCCATTTGCTTCCCCGAAGCCCGAGGCGGCGGCAAGTGGGACCGTATTAAGATAATCGACTACGATACGTTTGCGGGCAGGCATTGTGTCCTCCCCATTCAGATAAGCGCGCACGGAGGCGGATGCGATCTGCTGCATTTTGTCATTGGGGCTGAGGGTCATCCCGTGGGGAGAGTGCCGATATTTCTCAATTTGGGTTGCAAGCGTGCTACCGCCTGGTACGTCGTGTTCGGGGCGAACGAACTGAATCGCCTTGTCCAGCACAGCCTTTCCAAGCCGGGTCCATTCGATGGCTGGATTTTTTTTGGGTTGGGCCGGATCCAGCAGCTCACGGTTCTCGATAAATAGCAGACTGTTCGTTACCAGTGGCGGAATCGATTCAAAGTTTTTCGTAAATGCGGGTTGGGAAAACAGCACGGTAAAGTGGTTGGCCGTTGCCATCGACAATTTCGAGACCGGCCTGTGCTTTTTCCCGGTAGGGAACGAATAATCCTCGCTCAACGAGTTCTTTCATACGTGGGGAAATTCTTGCCTGGGCATGTACATGGAAGCCGCGTTCGGTCAGATTCTTAAGCAGTTCTGGTAACCGGCTATATCCTAGGCGCATATCATATGGCCCTGCCTGTGGTAAATGTAAACCACCATTTGGGCCGTTTTTCACCTCCCAGCGAAGATCATTGGCCAATTTTGCCAGGTGGTGTGCCTGGTATGCGGAGGTTTCTGTTTCCCGATAAATAAAGAAGGCAGCAAGAGCCAGTGCAATAAGAAGCAAAATAAGGACAGCAAGGGCGAAAAATTTGAGGGTGCGCTTTATGATCGGGTTACCAGGATGATTGAGAAGCACTGGTTGAGTTCTTCTTGGAAAGGCAGACGTATGGATTCAAACTGAAATTGCACCAAATAATTAGACAGATTCAAATTCGGGGGGAGTTTTTGAAAATTCAGGGTTTGCCGGAATGTAAGTCATGGAAATAATTTCAGTGAACTGCATTTATCTGATCTATATAAAATTTTTAATGCAATGTTGGGCGTGAATCGATTTTTAGGGGTGCTCTATAAAGCGCAATATCACCTTTTTAAGTATAGCTGATCCAATAAAATATCGTGAAGTGTTCAATCTGTTTAAGTTGAAAAATGCTTTCAGTAGAGGATGTCCTGAATTTTGCACGCACGGAATTGTTAATACGGCGGCTTCATTTCTTCGAACTGGATAGTTAATAGAGATAAGGTGCCCATCCCGTAGTGATGGTGACGGTAATGTTGTATAAAGGTAAGCTTGGCGTCAAGCAAGCATCAGTGCTGACATGATCGAAGTATTTTTTATTGAATCCAAATATGCCTAACCGCCTTGTCCAAGAGACCAGCCCCTATTTGCAGCAGCATGCCGACAACCCAGTTGACTGGTTTCCGTGGGGTGAGGAGGCGCTGAGGTGCGCCCGTGAACAGAATAAGCCGATCCTGCTGTCCATTGGTTATTCGGCCTGCCATTGGTGCCATGTCATGGCACACGAGTCGTTTGAGGATGTGGACGTCGCCGCAATGATGAATCAACATTTCATCAACATTAAGGTAGATCGTGAAGAGCGTCCCGACCTGGATCATATTTATCAGGCTGCCCATAATATGCTGACCCAGCGAAATGGCGGCTGGCCGCTCACTTTATTTCTAACGCCTGATCAAGTGCCATTTTTTGGCGGCACCTATTTTCCAAAACAGGCGCGCTACAACTTGCCCGGTTTTGTGCCGTTGCTTGAACGCGTGGCTGATCTTTACCGCACACGCCAAGATGGTATTGCCAAACAAAGTGCGTCGCTGATGCAAATATTCGGCACTAGCCTGCCGAGCGCAGAAAGTCAGGTTGGTTTCAATAAAACGTCATTGGAAGATGCATTTAGCGGATTGCAGCAATCGTTTGATCCCATTCATGGTGGTTTTGGCGGTGCGCCTAAATTTCCGCTCCCGACTGAAATGGAATTTTTGTTAAGGTATGCGACGCGCGGCGGTAACCCCGATGCGCACCGCATGGTGTTTCACACGTTGCGCAAAATGGCGGACGGTGGGATTTACGATCAGCTAGGGGGCGGTTTTTGCCGCTATAGTGTGGATGAACGCTGGGAAATTCCCCATTTTGAAAAAATGCTATATGACAATGGCCCGCTGCTGGCACTGTATACCGATGCGTATGTATTGTCGGGCGAGGCATCGTTTAAGCGTGTGGTGCAAGGCATTTCGGGTTGGGTCATGCGTGAGATGCAGTCGCCGCAAGGTGGTTATTATTCCAGCCTGGATGCGGATTCCGAACACGAGGAAGGCAAATTTTATGTGTGGACGCCGGAGCAGGCCGCGAGCCTATTGAGCGTGGAAGAGTACGCCACCGTAGCGGCTCATTATGGTCTGGATCATCCGCCTAATTTCGAAAATAAGCATTGGAATTTGATCGTTGCCCAGCCGTTAGCCACCATAGCGGAAGCGCGCCATCTACCCCTTGAGCAAATCACGCAGCAACTCACCAATGCGCAAAAAAAATTGTTTGCCGCGCGCGCAAACCGGGTGCGCCCAGGACGTGACGAAAAAATATTGGTCAGTTGGAACGCTCTATGATTAAAGGCATGGCGCGTGCTGGCAGGAGACTGGGTGAGTCAGAGTGGATAGTGTCGGCACAGCGGGCGGTGGATTTTATCCATGCCACGATGTGGCAAAATGGTCGTTTGTTTGCTACCAGCAAGGACGGCAAAGCGCATCTGAATGCCTATCTGGATGATTATGCATTCATGCTGGACGCGTTGCTGGAATTGCTGCAAACGCAGTTCCGTCTGGCTGATTTGGAATTTGCCCGCGCGCTCGCCGATGTGTTACTGGAGCAATTCGAAGATCAGCAAGCGGGTGGATTTTTCTTTACTAGCCACGACCACGAAAAGCTCATCCATCGCCCCAAGCCAGAGCATGATAATGCCATGCCTTCCGGTAATGGCATCGCAGCGCTCGCGTTACAGCGCCTCGGCCATATTTTGGGAGAGCAGCGCTATCTTGAGGCCGCCGAGCGCACGCTGACGCTTTATTATCCGTTTTTTGTAAAGCAACCAATGGGCTTCACTAGCCTTCTAATGACTTTACAAGAATATCTCATGCCGCCGCAAATCGTTATTTTGCGTAGTGCTCCAGGAGCAAGCGCAGCGTGGCGCCAGCAATTATCCCAGCACTATTGGCCTGGTACCCTGATTCTGGCTTTGGAAGGCGAGCTTGTCGGACTACCGGAAACGTTGACGAAGCCTTACACACAAGGCGTTAGCGCTTGGGTCTGCCAGGGAGTGCAATGCTTGCCGGCAATTGACGATTGCCAAAAATTGATAGATGTTTGCAAATCTGGCGAAACGGGTTCAGACAGTATTAATACACAGGATGCCTAGCCACCTGCGCGTGACATATATTCGTCGATAAAATTTAAGGAGTATTTATGGATTTAAAAGAAACGCGTATTGATTCGATGGCTGTGTATGAAGGTGATTTTATTAAGGTGTTTAAAGACAGTGTGCAGTTGCCCGATGGGAGTGTGAGTACGCGCGAACATATAGTTCATCGGGGGGCAGTGGCGATTTTGGCGATTTTGGATAATGGCAATTTATTGATGGAGCGGCAATTTCGCTATGCGCCGCAACGCGAGTTTATCGAGCTACCTGCCGGAAAAATTGATCATGGCGAAGATATTTTGCTCACCGCGAAACGTGAATTGTTGGAAGAAACCGGCTACATTGCCAGCGACTGGACGCATTTGACCACGGCTTGGCCGTGTATAGGTTTTGCCAATGAACGCATGGAATATTTTCTGGCGCGAGGCCTGACCTACCATGGTCAACAACTAGACGATGGGGAGTTTCTTGAAGTATTTGAGCTATCGCTTTCTGATGCACTGGACTGGATAAGACAAGGCAAAATTAATGACAGTAAAACCATGGTTGGCATTTTCTGGCTGGAAAAGATGTTAACGGACTGGAAATCATAATATTGTTATTTCAGGATGACGCGCCAATATAAAGCATAGGTGAAACATCAGTGCACTAGATTGGTGCATATATCCATGTGTGAATATTCATTACGCAGAAATATATATATAAATCAAGATATAAAAAAGTGGAACGAAATTTGCATGTAACCGCAGGGCTAGTTCATATATGGGATAAAAGATGGAAAATATTGGAAACCTGAAAACGGGCAGTGATGCGTTGTTTATTCTGCTTGGCGCTATCATGGTTCTTGCGATGCACGCAGGGTTTGCTTTTCTTGAATTGGGTACGGTGCGCAAGAAAAATCAGGTGAACGCATTGGTGAAAATTCTCACCGATTTCGGTATTTCCACGCTGGCCTATTTTTTTATCGGTTATGGCATCGCCTACGGCGTTAATTTTTTCACCGATGCTGAACAATTAGCACAGAAAAATGGTTATGAACTGATCAAATTTTTCTTTCTGCTTACCTTTGCCGCAGCTATTCCCGCTATTATTTCTGGTGGTATGGCAGAACGTGCCAAATTCAATCCGCAGCTAGCCGCCACCTTTCTGTTGGTTGGCTTTATTTATCCCTTTTTCGAAGGCATCGCCTGGAACCATCGGTTTGGTGTGCAGAGTTGGCTGCAAACCAATTTTGGCGCGGAGTTCCACGATTTTGCCGGTTCTGTTGTAGTACATGCTGTGGGAGGTTGGATAGCGTTGGCAGCCGTTTTATTGCTCGGCGCGAGGCGCGGACGCTATACCAAGGAAGGGCGCATCGCGGCGCATCCCCCTTCCAGCATTCCGTTTCTTGCATTAGGCGCATGGGTTCTTACTGTTGGTTGGTTCGGTTTTAATGTCATGTCAGCGCAAGAAATAGGCAAAATTAGTGGCCTGGTTGCAGTTAACTCGCTGATGGCGATGGTGGGGGGCACACTGGTTGCACTTTTTGTTGGCAAGAACGACCCCGGCTTCGTGCATAACGGCCCGCTGGCCGGTTTGGTAGCGGTATGCGCTGGCTCGGATGTGATGCACCCCTTAGGTGCATTGGTGACCGGCGGCATTGCGGGCGGGTTGTTCGTTTGGATGTTCACCTTGACGCAGAACCGGTGGAAAATCGACGACGTGCTCGGCGTCTGGCCGCTTCATGGATTATGTGGCGCATGGGGCGGTATCGCAGCAGGCATCTTCGGGCTAAAGGCATTGGGAGGGCTTGGCGGAATCAGTTTTATGGCGCAAATGATCGGTACGCTGCTAGGTATCGCCATTGCATTTGGCGGTGGTTTTTTAGTCTATTTTCTTCTGAAAAAAACCGTCGGTATCCGACTGAGTGCGGAAGAAGAATTCAATGGTTCAGATTTAAGCATACATAAAATTACGGCATCACCGGAACGCGAATCGGGGTGGTAGCTTTGGGTTTGTTTCAAGCATGAATTGTAAAGCCCAGGCTACGCTTGCTTCACAGGCGCACGTGCAATGCCCGTTGGTTATTGTCGCTTTACGGGGTGAGCCTTACGCGGGTTATAGCGATAATATACGCCACCATATAACAGCCATCACGACAGCGAGCAGAACAAGAGCCACATAGTGCTTCCTGAAGCCGTACCAAATGGCTGCTCCGATAGCGACATACAACACGACATTCACAGCTATCGATATCAACAGCGTTGCTGGCAACAAACGCTCATCGCTACCAGCCGGCAACATCATCAATGAACTTGGCCAGAGAACTAGCATTATTTTCTGAAGGCCGAGTCCTAACTTTAGTTCGATTGCCGGATTTCTGTTTACTCCCAACCAGATTACTTGAAATACTAGCGGGACAACCACTCCGCCAACTGCGAACAAAGATATAAATCGGGCCATGCTCATTATGGCCTCGGCGTGAATTGCTGTTGCAAGTTATCAAATAGGGTTCGAGGGAAAATTGTTTCTGGCGTATTCACTCCACCCGCACCAAGTGCATCACGAACTGTCGTTGCGCAGTTCCTATCATTGAGCTCGTAATTACCTGGATTCCGTGTCCGCTGGTTGATGAAGTTTTGAATAGCCTGATCTTGCGCTGGGGTTGTCGGAAGACATCGAAAATCAAGATAAGTTCATTTATAAATCGTGCTGGGTCTATAGCATACGGATGGCCGGGGTTGTGCAAGGAGTGGTTTCAGAGAGGCACGAGGCCTATTTATCCATGGACTGTGAAGCAAAATAGGTGGTTCTTTGCATCACCTGTTTTGCTTCATTACTCATGAGCGTTCTTTGCCTGACTAAATTTTCATCGAATGTGACTTCTACTGTATAGCTTTCCGAGGCATCACCGCCGCCCAAGGTTAATACAAACTGACCTTTTTTCTTCTGGCGCAGGCTCGCTACACCCACATCAGCCAGGTCAGCATACACCGACCGAGCCACAAACAAAGCGTTGTTATTAACGGAAATTTCCATGTAGTCGACAGGACTACAGGGGATTCGGCTGAACGTGCAACTCGAAAGTATTTTTTCTGGCCGCGGATCGCTGGGCTTTCCAATATCGACTTCATGGGTTGTAATTTTGACGGACACCTGAGTCTTGCCAAATGCTGCGGAAACATCCGTCACACCCTTCAAGGCTATCTTTGTCTCACTGGCAGCCTGTGGTGCTGCCTTACAAACCATAGTTGTGCAGAGAGCAATGCCCAGCAAGCCAAGCAATATTTTTTTCATCGCACAACCCTCAGAATTTTGTCATTACTATTGCCAATTCGATTACGGATATTCTTCGGAATTATGGGGCACCCCTCGGAGGCACTTTGATCACCATCACCATTCTCACCGTGAATTAAGAACCCTTTCCGGCCAAACATATCGTTGAGTGGGTCAGGGATTAATCTCATGGAAGCAGGTAGACGCGTGCCGACATTTGTTACATTGAGTTGCTGCGGTCCAATCACGTAAGTACCTGCGGCAGCGGCCTCTGTTTGAGTCTAGCCCCGTGCCTTGTACGTTTTGATACGCTGGGTTGTTAAGTCCTTCGTTCTGACCAGCGTATTGGCCAAGACCGCCGCGAGAAATAAGTTGAGGAGTCCCCCACCTTGCGCCGCTAGGGGTTGATAAAGTAGGTTGCCTGTCGACTGTTGGTATATCCAATCTAACCCCAGAGGATCAGTTCTACTTAACGGATTCCCCCCCACATAGTTATATGTATTTATACCCCCTTGAAGCCCAATCGGATCACTCTGGATATACCGCCCGGTATTGGGATCGTAATCCCTGAAGTAATTGTAGTTCATGGCTGTGTGGGCATCATAGATCTGCCCAGGAAAGCGCAGGGGCATGTCGAGGGAAGGTTTATTGCCATGCGTGTTGCCATTAACACCGCCAGTTCCAAAGGCGTCGCTATTCCAGCTCCACAACAGGGTCTGGCTCTGGTTGGTGGCCATGCGTGGAGTATTCAGGTGGTCGCTGTGCAGGTAGTACTGGCTGGTTTTGTTGACCGTGCCTTTGCCAGTGTATTCCAGTTCTATTCCGGCAATTGGCTGGCCGCCGAGCCAGACCCAGTATTGCGCTTTACTTGGTTTGCCGGTGGAACTGTAGGTCTTCTGTCCAAACAGTTGGCCATCGGCTCCATATAGGTAGCTGTATGTGGCGGTGGGAGTGACCGCATTGTTGGCGCTGAAGATCCGTTTGAGGGTTCGTTGACCCAGGGTGTTGTAGCTATAGTTGGCATAGAGGTTGGTTGGATTGCGTACTTCGCTCAGACGGCCTTGGCTATTGTAAGCATAAACGAGGTTTTGGGATTGCTGCAGGGTATTGCCTGCGGCGTCGTAGACGTAGCTTTGGCTGTGTGCCGTTGTTGTAGTTGAGTGGGGGTAACGCATGTGTTTATCTGCTCCCTGTGAGGTTGGGCTTCATTTTATTCAGCCTAACCTACCGGGCTTTTGATGTTGGGCTTCGCAAGCTCAACGCCAACCTATATTAGCTCAAGCTACGTTTGCTAGTAGCGACATTCACAAAACTGTCATGCATCTCGCCAAACGTACAGCCCGCTGGCACGTAATCCTCAATGAACCGACTGACTGGGTCACCTGGCACGGTTAGGTTATTTTCAGCGTCGCGTCCGACAACGAAGTTCGTTTGCCAAGGCTGCCGATATCAATAAAGCCCCATCGGGTTTATCCGGTTGATCGGATTTCCCTCACATAGGTATAAATATTGATGCCACCTTATGGTCTTTTATGGAAGCCATACTCCGCTGCTGATATGGCTACTAGTACGAAGCTTAATCTCTTTCTTGGTGTTGAAACTATATGCAAAAATATCGTAGGTTTCTGAAATCAATATACGCATGCGAGATTTCCCATAAATAATTACGTCATCATTTGGAAGATAAACTAAGCCGGATGCTCCTTTGAGTTGCGGCAATTTTTCGGCATGCCCAGTCTTAAGAGTAATTTGATAAAACTCTTGCGACTTCCAATTATAGGAAATCAATTGTTGAGTTCGTTTTCTCCACACGTATGGAGCGCTTGCTTTGATCCCTGTCGGCGTGAGCTTAGAGTTTGATATTTGAAATATCCAAAGATCCTGATCTTCTCCCACAAATATAACTTCATCATTAGATATTTGAAGTGGTTGAGTGATTAGTGGATACGTTAAGCTATTAGGCAAAACCATGTCCGCAGGTGCTTTGGCAATTTTCTGAGCAATACTCGGCGTCCTCATGTCAGCTACATACAACCACTTTTGTCCTGATCCCTCGTCCAGATCATAAAATAAGAGGGTCTTGCTTTCCGGGATATATGTCGGTAGGTAGCCCGAGCGCAAAGTGCTTGACGTCTTGGCATCTATATCAAATTCCCTCAAAAGACAATTTGGCTTCCTGATCCCGGTGCAGTCTTCGAAGAGAATGACACGATCGGACAGTTTTGTAAGGTGATTGATACTATCGGTTGAAAATAAACCTAGACTGTAATACTTCAAGCTACGCAACTCGATCAAGCTAATATCATTGTTTCCTGCGGAATATACAAGCTGACCAGACAGCTTCACGGTTTCAGACATGGCACCTTCCGCAAACAGGGACAAGCAAGCTAGCAACATTAGTGTGAGGAAATTCATTTGTAGCATGCTTTCGGGCGTCTACGCTCATATTCCTTACGTACCTTATCCGCAAAGTCCTGACAGTTGTTGCCTATGAGGCAATATGGCTTTATATCTTTCTTAGCCGCCTCAACAGCTTCTCGCATTGTGGCATCGTCATAGTGGGGTCCAAATATTTCGTATTTAGATAAATTGTTTGGATTGTCTGGTCTTACCTTACTATCTCCAAAAAATCCTTCGTTTAATGGTTGTTTTCCATCCTCATAAAATACTTGCTCATGGCTTATCTCTGTATTGAAGTAATTATCAACGGGATTATTTAGTTTAAAAGGCATCCCGTCTAAGGGTCTCCTTCCAAACTGGGCAAGCCCGAGCGGATCGGTGTAGCTAATCGGGTTGCCATTAACATAGTTATAAATGATTGACCCCGACACCTCTTGTCGTAAACGAAGCCGTTTTCGCTAGATGCGATGCGGGTTTGCGCGGAATCGAAGAAGTCACACCTCCAGTAATTGGGAATTTTTTTCCAGACTCGCATTCTGGCTTACGCACGCGAAGGCAAGGCGTTTTTCCCTGTAGACGTGTTTGGGGTTGGGTTTGCTTTGAGGTTTTTTCCTTAGCCGCGCCGCGTAGCGGCTAAAGAAGGGGTGGCAGCGCCGCCCCTGCTGTTGCTGTTACTTGTGCCAGTACGGGTAGCCGATCCGCTTGTAATACGCCTGCGCCATGCTGCGCTCGTCCGATCCGTAGCTGCTGTACCCGTCTGTCTATTGTCGCCTTTCGGTGTGCTGCAGCATATGGGGCAGCCACCGAGCCACCGCCAATAGCCCAGCGTGACCAACAAAGACACTTATCGCAATCAAGCCTAGACGAATAAAGTTCTCGACCGAGAATACGTCAATGTCCTTGGCTAGCCCCGTAAACATCAAACCCATGAATTGGAAGCAAGCCACAAACACGAGAGCAATCAAGAACGCCGCAATTGCTACCCCTTTCAGCGTCAAAGTTTTACCTTGCCTCATCGCAATCCAAACTACCAGGATGGCCGCCAGGACAAACGGCAAATAGCGAAGTGCCTGACTGTTCGGCATCTGCGCTAGTTGTATGAACCCCAACAATCCGAGCACCTCGAACACAGGAATTAGTAATAACGCGCTTGGCATCCGAAGGCTCCTTTTGTTCATATCAATACACGACGATTGGCACTAGCCCAGGAGCATTTTGCAAATGCTTAAACAAATCTTTGTCGCTCCCGCCCACGTCAATACAACCGGCTGAGCCAGGTTTTTTTCCGCCATGCAAAAAGAAACCATTGCGACCAAACGTTTCAGTGTCGCGGTCAGCCTTTAAAGGTACACGGAAATTTCCCCAGTCACCAAGGAGGTTTCTGAAGAAACCTCCTTGGCTTATTTGCTGCGGATCGGCGGCATAAGTACCGAGGGGAATCGGGCCTTGACCCGAGATAGTTGTGTCCGTAACACCAGGACGCCCCGTTGTGTATGAATAAGTACTAACGATAGCGCCGTTGTTGTTGTAGTACGTCAGAGTACCGCCGTGCGCGATGATTGCATCCAAACCCAGCGGGTCAATCTTGCTAATCGGATTCCCCCCCACATAGTTATATGTATTGATGCCACCCTTCAACCCAATCGGATCACTCTGGATATACCGCCCGGTATTGGGATCGTAATCCCTGAAGTAATTGTAGTTCATGGCTGTGTGGGCATCATAGATCTGCCCAGGAAAGCGCAGGGGCATGTCGAGGGAAGGTTTATTGCCATGCGCGTCTTCATTAACACTGCCAGTTCCAAAGGCGTCGCTGTTCCAGCTCCACAGCAAAGCCTGGTTCTGGTTGGTGGCCATGCGCGGGGTGTTTAGGTGGTCGCTGTGCAGGTAATACTGACTGGTTTTGCTGACCGCGCCTTTACCCGTGTATTCCAGCTCTATTCCGGCAATCGGCTGGCCGTCAAGCCAGACCCAGTATTGCGCTTTGCTGGGTTTGCCAGTGGAACTGTAGGTCTTCTGTCCAAACAGTTGACCATCGGCTCCATATAAGTAGCTGTAGGTGGCGGTGACCGCATTGTTGGCGCTGAAGACCCGTTTGAGCGTTCTTTGACCCAGGGCGTTGTAGCTGTAGTTGGCATAGAGGTTGGTTGGGTTGCGTACTTCGTTCAAACGGCCTTGGCCATTGTAAGCATAAACGAGGTTTTGGGATTGTCGCAGGGTGTTGCCTGCGGCGTCACTCAGTGTCATTGTCCAGCTGTCGTTCTGCAGCATTCTGTTACTGTCGGCGGCGGTGGTCAACGTTTGTATAGCGGTCCGCTGTTCTATGCCATTGACGGTGTCGTAAGTGTTGCGTTGTTTACGGTTTCCGGTGGCGTCGTAGGCGTAGCTTTGGTTGTGTGCCGTTGCTGTAGTTGAGGTGGCATGGGGGTAACGCATGTGTTTATTCGCTCGCTGTGATGTTGGGCTTCACAAGCTCAGCGCCAACCTAAATTAGCCCAGGTTACTTGCTGGATGAGCTTACTTCCAGACGCCGCACCCAGAACAAAACTCCAACAGCCACAATCGATGCTAGCGTTTTACTGGCCGAATGAGCTCTGAGTACACGAAAAGCTAATACGGCAAATAACAATCCGAGAATCACGAGCATAAATCCGGACAAGGTGGAATCGACCGCGGTACAGACCCATAGACAATGGTTCCGCTTAGAGGCGAGCCAACTATGGCATCGGCACCAGACAGCATGGAGGCTAGTGAGAGCTATGTATATTAGCTTTTAGTATGCTGAATAATGGGGTTGTTATATCATTATCGTTGTGCGGATTCAAGTTCGAAGTGCAACAGCTGGTGGTTGCTTGGTGTAGCGTAATTCCACCCCGAAGAATACTTCATGCGGAGTTTTAAATCTGAGTACTTTTCGAGGTCGGTGGTTGATCCTCTACCGCCTCCTGCACTCGTTCTTCGGTGATGCCTGTCAGTTCCATGCCTTGGGGAAGTATGCCTCAATAGACCATTACTGTTCTCGTTCAATCCTCGCTCCCAGAACGGTAGGTGCGCGAAATAGATCGCAGTCTGTAGTTCTGCTGCGATACTTTCATGTCCCGCAAACTCTTTGCCATTATCAAATGTAATGGTGTGGCATTTGTCTTTATGGGGACTCAGTAAATTCGTTGTCACAGCCGTTACACCATCGGCATGCTTGCTGCGTATGTGCCCCGCCAACACATAACGCGACTTGCGTTCAGCCAGCGTAACTAATCCGCCTTTGTGGTTTTTGCCGATCACCGTGTCGCCTTCCCAATCACCTATACGTATTTTTTTCGCAACAATCTCCGGACGTTCATCAATGCTGACGGTTCTTGATCATGCCTCTAACCGCTCTTGCCCGCTTGCATATCGCTTGCGGCGTGGTTTCTGGCTGCGCAAATGCTGGTACAGGTCTCTCCATCACGTTTGTCTGCGTAGACATGCCGGTAGATCGCCTCATGGCTAATCTGCAATTCACCTTCCAGCTCAAGCCGATTGGCGGCTTGTTCTGGGCTGAGGTCTTCCCGGATCAACCGCTCGACTTCCGCCCAACACTCCGATGAGAATTGCTTGCCATTGATGCAGGCTTGCCGGCGCCCATCACGTAACGATTGTGCCTGTTTGGGCCGCCAGCCGCGTTGACCTTTGTTTCGCCTGAACTCCCGTGAGATCGTCGA
>JADKHS010000034.1 GCA_016721605.1 Nitrosomonadales bacterium | reverse complement strand
TTGGCGGATTCAGTTCGAAGTGCAACAGCCGGTGGTTGCTTGGTGTAGCGTAATTCCACCCCGAAGAATACTTCATGCGAGTTTAAATCCGAGTACTTTTTCGAGGTCGGTGGTTGATCCGTTCTACCGCCTCCTGCACTCGTTCTTCGGTGATGCCTTCAGTTCCATGCCTTTGGGGCATACTGCCTCAACCGGAGCCGTTACTGTTCTCGTTCAATCCTCGCTCCCGGAACGGTGGGGTGCGCGAAATAGATCGCGTCTGTAGTTCTGCGCGACACTTTCATGTCCCGCAAACTCTTTGCCATTATCAAATGTAATGGTGGGCATTTGTCTTTATGGGGACTCAGTGAATTCGTTGTCACAGCCGTTGGCACCATCGGCATCTTGCGCGTATGTGCCCCGCTAACACATAACGCGACTTGCGTTCAGCCAACGTCAACTAATCCGCCTTTGGGTTCTTGCCACGATCACCGTGTCGCCTTCCCAATCACCTATACGTATTTTTTCGCAACAATCTCCGGACGTTCATCAATGCTGACACGGTTCTTGATCATGCCTCGCCGCTCTTGCCGCTTGCGTTCGCTGCGGCGTGGTTTCTGGCTGCGCAAATGCTGGAACAGGTCTCCTCCATCACGTTTGTCTGCGTAGACATGCCGGTAGATCGCCTCATGGCTAATCTGCAACACCTTCCAGCTCAGCCGATTGTGGTGGTTCTGGGCTGGAGGTCTTCCCGATCAACCGCTCGACTTCCGCCCAACACTCCGATGAGAATGCTTGCCATTGATGCAGGGCTTGCGACGCCCATCACGTAACGATGTGCCTGTTGAGGCGCCAGCCGCGTTGACCTTTGTTTCGCCTGAACTCCCGTGAGATCGTCGATTTGTCCACGCCCATATTTTGGGCAATCCGGGTTTGGTTTAAACCCGCTTGTTTCAATCCGTAGATCTGATATCGGTGCCCGCGGGTGAGAGTTGCTTATATTCCTTCATCTGTGCTCCTTTTAATTGTCGTTTAAGTGGCTCCGATATTAACGCAGCTCGCCACCTCAATTCACTACACAAAGTTGCACTTCCAGAGTTAAATCGTTTGCATTTATTATAAGTCTGACTTATTTATTATTATGCCCATTTATTACAGATGGCAAAACACGCTCTTGGTCACGCATAAGCCAAACATCATCGACGCCTTCGGAAAGGATTGTTTCGAAGTGAAAGAGGGAGAGGCATCGATCTTTCAACCGGATGGAGCAGGAAAGGCAGTCCCGATTGCTCGAGTCCAGGCTATTGAGTGGATGTAAAGTGAACTCGCAGCCCTTCATTCCCCCAACAAGCTAATCCCTTATATCAAGGCGCTGTCCCCAGTGTAAACACCGAGAGAATACTCTCATCGGTTGTTGCGCATTTTGTCCGGCAATCTTGCTTGAAAAGCAATTCGGAATTCACGGGTGTTGGCAAAAAAAATTTCGGAGCGGTGTGAAGCGGTCGAGATGTAGTATTGCTGACGCTGGCGCAATAAAAATCCATAGCGGCAATCCTTGCTCAGCCCTTCGCCATACCCCGCCCTTGCCACCACGAGTAAAGCACTGGGATCACGATTAACGACAATAGCGGTGCCGTTAGCATGCCGCCAACTAACGGCGCGGCAATACGTTTCATGACTTCTGCACCGGCACCTTGGCTGAACATCACCGGCAACAAGCCCACCACGATTACCGAAACGGTCATCATTTTTGGGCGGATGCGCAGCAGTGCTCCCTGAATGATGGCTTGGTGCAAATCATGACGGTTGTTCAAACGTCCGGCGCTGCGTAAGTCTTCAATGGCATTATCAAGATATAGCAGCATCACTACGCCAAATTCAGCGGCTACGCCAGCCAGTGCAATGAAGCCCACCGCTACTGCCACCGACAAGTTATATCCCAGCGCGTATACCAGCCAGAAACCGCCGATCAGGGAGAATGGCAGGCACAACAGCACCAGCAGCACTTTGCCGAAATGGCGGAAGTGCATGTATAGCAACAAAATTGCCAGTATCAGCGTCAGCGGGATGACCCACTGCATGCGTTCTTTGGCATGTTGCAAATTTACGTACTGTCCCGACCAGGCAATGGCGTAACCGGGCGGCAATGTCACCGATTTTTCCAGTGCGCGCTTGGCTTCGCCCACATAACCGCCGAGATCGCGTCCGGTGATGTCGATATATACATAGGCGGTCAAACGCGCATTTTCGCTTTTGATTTCCGAAGCCCCTTCACTGAAGTGCAAATGCGCTAATTCACCCAGCGGCACTTGCGCGCCGGAAGGCATGGTGATTCGGCTGGCCGCCAGTGCCGGCAGGGAATCGCGCAGGGCGCGTGGATAGCGCAGGTTAATCTGGAAGCGTTCGCGTCCGTCAATCACCGTGCCGATGTTTTCACCACCGATTGCGCCTTGCACCAAGCGCTGCACATCGGCGACGGTAACGCCATACCGTGCGGCTTGAGCCCGGTTAATGTCGATGTCCAGATAACGCCCGCCGGTGGCACGCTCAGCGAATACGGTGCGCGTGCCGGGCACGCTCTTGATCGCCGCCGCGATTTGCTGGGCCAATTCAGCGATGCCGGCCAGATCCGGGCCGGTGACTTTAATTCCCAGCGGCGTTCTGATGCCTGTGGAAAGCATGTCTATGCGGGTGCGGATCGGGTAGCCCCAGGAGTTGGTGAGCCCTGGCAGGCGCACCTGGTCATCGAGCTTGTGTATCAATTGCTCTACCGTTTCTCCCGGCGGCCACTGGTCACGCGGCTTCAGCAGAATGGTGGTTTCCAGCATCGAAAGCGGTGCCGGATCGGTCGCCGTATCGGCGCGCCCGGCCTTGCCGAATACTCGTTCGACTTCCGGCAGTGCGCGGATCAGACGATCCGTGATTTGCAAAATATTGGCCGCCTCGTCTACGGACAAGCCGGGCAAGGTTGTTGGCATATACAGCAGGTCGCCTTCATACAGGGGCGGCATGAATTCGCTGCCCAATTTGGCCAGCGGCCACGCAACGGTAGCTAATAACAATAGCGTGGCGAATACGGTCAACTTGCGTTTGCTTAAGGCGGCCAGCAGCACTGGCCGGTATAGGGCTTGTAATACGCGGTTCAACGGATTGCGCTGTTCCGGGCGAATGCGCCCGCGAATGAAATAACCCATCAGCACCGGTGTGAGCGTTATCGCCAGAAACGCGCTGGCGGCCATTGCATAAGTTTTTGTGTAAGCGAGGGGTGCGAATAGCCTGCCTTCCTGCCCGTCCAGCGTTAACACCGGCAGGAAGGAGATGGTGATTACCAGGAGCGAGAAGAACAGGGCTGGGCCTACTTCCAGTGAACTTGCTTTCACCACCTGCCAGTAATCGGGATTGATTCCGGCACGCTCCAGATGCTTATGCATGTTTTCGATCATCACAATGGCAGCGTCGACCATTGCGCCGATGGCGATGGCGATGCCACCCAGCGACATGATGTTGGCGCTGACGCCCTGTTGTTGCATGATGATGAAAGCTGCCAGGATTCCGATGGGTAAAGTTACAACTGCTACCAAAGATGATCGCAGGTGAAACAGGAACAGCAGGCAGACCAGCGCGACTGCCAGTGATTCCTCGATCAATTTCTCGCGCAGGGTGCTGACGGCGCGTTTGATCAGGCCGGAGCGGTCATAGGTGACTACTAATTCCACCCCTAGTGGCAATCCTGCTTTTAGTTCTTGCAAGCGCGTCTTGACCCGCTCTATCGTTTCCAGTGCGTTGTTGCCGTAGCGCATCACGACGATCCCGCCTACTACCTCGCCCTCGCCATCGAGATCAACAACGCCACGCCGCGCTTCCGGCCCAGTCTGGATACGTGCCACGTCCTGCAAACGGATAGGGATGCCTTGTGCGTCTGTGCCGAGCGGAATTTGCCGGAAATCATCCAGCGTTTTGAGGTAGCCGCGCGCCCGGATCATGTATTCGGCGCGACCCATTTCTACTACTGAGCCGCCGCCGGACAGGTTGCTGTCGCGCACTGATTGCGCCACGCTGTCCAGTGTTAGTTTATACGCGGCCAGTCGGGTCGGATTAACTTCGATCTGGTATTGCCGCACCATGCCACCAACACTCGCCACTTCGGCGACACCGGGTAGGCTTTGCAATTCATATTTCAGGAAAAAATCCTGTAGCGCACGCAATTCATCAGGATCGTGGCGATGCTGACGATCTGTTAACGCGTATTCAAAAATCCAGCCCACGCCGGATGCATCCGGCCCGAGTGCCGGCGTGACGCCGGGCGGCAGCTTCCCCGCCATCTGGCTCAGGTATTCGAGTACGCGCGTGCGTGCCCAGTAGGGATCGGTTCCATCCTTGAAAATGATGTAAATAAATGATTCGCCGAACATGGAAAAGCCGCGAACCGCAGTAGAACCGGGGACCGACAGTAGCGCCGAGGTAAGCGGATAAGTCACCTGGTCTTCCACCGCTTGTGGCGATTGGCCGGGGTAAGTGGTTTTGATGATGACCTGGACATCAGAAAGATCGGGAATTGCGTCCAGTGCGGTATGACGCACGGAGTAAATCCCCCAGGCGCTGATTAGCGCTGCAAGCAGCAAAACCAGCAGATGGTTACGTAATGACCAGGATATAACGCGGGCAATCATTGGTGCTTGTGCGATTCCTGCATGCGTTGCGCGGCATCTTGCAGCGATGATGCTGCGTCTAGCAGGAACTGGCCGTTTACCGCTACTTCTGCGCCTTCCAGCAAGCCATCTACAACCTCGATCCAGTCCCCGCTTTCGATCCCGGTCTCGATATTAACGGGGAGGAAGTGCCCCTCCCCTCTGGACAGGATTACCAAGTCGCCCTGCCCAGTGTGGATGACTGAAGAGCGGGGCAAAACGAGGGCTTCATGCGGCTGGGCGTGGATGGTTACGTCGACAAAGCTGCCGGGACGCAAACGCAGATTGGTATTGTTAAGCGTTACCCGTGCGTTGATTTTATTGTTTTCGGCGAGAGGATTAACAAAGTCGAGCTTGGTTTTGATTTCTTGCCCATCGGGGGTTTTTATGGTCACCGCATCGCCATTCTGTACCCGGCCAGCCTGGTCGGGATAAAGCGTAATATCAACCCATACCTTGGAGACATTGGCCAGAGTAAACAGGGTGGTGGAAGGCGTAACAAAGTTACCTTCGCGTGCATTAATTTGTGTCACGACACCTGCCTGACCAGCCAGTATTTTAACCACCTCAATGGCTTGCTTGGAGTCCTCCATTTGTTGCACGGATTCAATGCCAATATCTTTATGGAGAAATTTAGTTCTTTCTCTGGAAAGCTCTTGCAGCAGATCCATTACATACGGGTTTTCCACTAGCGGAGAAATGTCGCCTATCGTTTTTAACGTCTGGTCACGGCGTACCACAAACCTCAAATACTCTTTTTGCTGTGCGATTAAATCGGGAGAATAAATCTCATAGATTATTTGTCCTTTGCGAATCTGCTGCCCGACCGAATTGATATTGAGCTTTTTATCCAGCCATCGACCTTGGTATGGA
The DNA here is from genome assembly GCA_016721605.1 of Nitrosomonadales bacterium. Taxonomy (GTDB): domain Bacteria; phylum Pseudomonadota; class Gammaproteobacteria; order Burkholderiales; family Gallionellaceae; genus Nitrotoga. Next base: position 63,174 of record JADKHS010000034.1, on the reverse strand, counting down.
CATTATAAAGCGTATCCCCATCGACTATTACGTTGCCATAAGTGCGGATTTCCTGGCTGAGCGGGGTTTTTTTCACACTTTCCAACCTAACACCAAGCTTTTGGATGGATGCGGTATCGACATGAATGCCGTGGTCGTGGTTGTGGGCTGAGGGATTTTTTGATTGAACCAGATCCATGCCGCAAATCGGGCAAGTGCCCGAATGGTTTTGCATGATTTCTGGGTGCATCGGACAAATCCAGATTTGTTCTTTTCCGGCTTTGCCTATTTCAAATAATGATGAGGTCTTGGTGCCGGGAATGGGGGTTTGAGTTGCAGTTGGCGCTGTGGTTTGAGTATCAATCCATGAAATAGCAATGCGCTGATTGATGAGATACCAGGCCAGAATGACGATTCCTAGCAGTGCGATCCCGGCCGCTATTTTTTTCGCCATATTGGTGCTCCGATTTCCTTTGGACTAAGCCTGATTAAAATATGTTATTTGTGGCACAGGCTCTCTAGCTACGCTTTACAGATTTAAGGTGCGAAGTTTATTACACCTGGAGGTGTGGACAATATACGAAAGCCCTACGTCCCCTGTGGGCAGGGCGAATCCACAATTTGTGAGGATGGATTGCCTTGTGTTTGAAAGAAAACCGCCTACTTGCCCCCGAAGGTACGGATAAACTGAATTACATTCCAGCCATCTTCCTCGTTTATATCCGTTCCAACCCGAATGGGCATCCCGGTTCCAGGGCTACCATTTTTTAAAACCCACATTAATTCTCCATCCGTGCGAAGTTTTTGCCATTTTGCATCGGTAAAATCACGCGAAGGATGTCCGGGTAGATTGACACCTGTCCCATCGTTGCTATGGCAAGTTACGCAAAAGCCTACCCCAAAATAAATTTTACGGCCTGCTTCAATCCGTTCTGGTGTGACGGGATAAGGGCTTTTTACTTGCTGTTCCTGCGCAATAATCTCTTTGGGTACACGCGGTTCATACACGTCCTTGTGAAAAGCCAATGCGCTTTGCGAGCCAACGCTCAAAAGGATGGCAATCCATACATATTTTTCTTTAAAGAAAACATGACATCACCCCATATATACAATTAAACGACACAGTGTCCATCCCGCCGGATAAACTCCGTGTCGCTACGAATAAGTCAAATAAACTTATTTTTTAGTTGCATCTTTACCAATTTTTCCATGTAGCTCTTCCCAATGTCCAACTGATTGGGGAATACCGACTGAACCGTCAGGAATAGGTGCATCTTTAGGCCAGAGATGGAAAATAATGCCATCGGTTCCGGCAACATAGTCCGCCAGTCCTTTTTGCTCTTTCGGGTCAGTTGGATTCACTATGGCAACACGGCCGGTTTCTATCTCTTGCTTATGGTCGTGCCAGTTTTGCGTATGTGACCATTTCGGTATAACCGATCCAGTCACTTTTTTGGAAACCATGTATTCAACTTCGGTCAAGCGGGCGCTAGATTCGGCTGACTCAAACAAAATACATTGAATAACGTCGTCATTGATTGGTTTGCAGTAATGATGGAATGGGCCAATAATTTCTCCGTCCATGACATGTGGCGCCACGACATGAATTGTATAACCGGATAGAGGATTTTTGTCCGCAGCAAAAGTTGGGGCAGACAAGAAGCCGGCCGTGATTAATGAGGAAACAAGAATGCAGGCTTTGCTGATTTTCATAATGGAATCTCCTGATAGTTTTTAATAATTTAGAGTTAGGATGATTGCTATATATTTCATGCCAAATTATCTTTAAATTGATGGGCCTAGTTCCATCTTTATGATTATGGGCATTCCAACGCTTTTTTACAGCTGAACGCGTAGGAGGTTCTATCATATACCTTTTACAGTGTGTGGGGGGGAGGGCAATTTTATATGTCCGGCTTAAAGGCGCTTCTAAAAATTCAGATTTAGTCACAATACGTTATTGCCCATAAAAATTTTCATTGCATATCAATTGTATGCTGTGTAAAAATTTTTTATTTGTGCCTAGTCTTGTTTAAAACGCTGAGTTTTTAGAGGCGCCCTTAAATATTTTGAGGAGGCAAATGCCCCCTCAAAATTGGTGAAGCGTTACTAAGAGTTATCTGATTAGGATTTGATCGCCATGTCCTTTTTTCGGGTCAGCATCGGGCTTGTTCATTAGAACTGTGATAGCGCCGCGTAACGCCGCCCCCATTGCGTGATCGACGATTGCGACATTGGTCGGACGGTCAGCTGGCGAAACGATATCAAATGTACCGCCTCCAGCTACCGCTACGTTGTATGTTTGAATGCCGTATAGCGTGTTCTTCGGGTTGCCGTTGATATAAACGCGATCCCAAATTCCTGCGATAGGATGCAGGGCGACCGGATTGTTGATGTTTGCGTTTACGAAGAAAATGCGGACGCGTTCGCCTGGTTTGGACTCCAGAACCTGGGTTGCATTTGGTTCATGAACAGGATCGTAATGGAACATTTTGCCGTTGATGAGTGCACCTTTCCAACCAGTGTTCTCAAGTAAGCCCGTGATGTTTTCGCTGTCCGGGAAATATTGCTGCTGAATTAGCATATATTCACGGTCTGCTTTTGGATAATTCTTTTATCTTTTGGATCGACGATAATCATTCCGTACATTCCCTTGGCAATATGCTGAGCCATAGTGCTTGCGCCACAGTGATACATGAATACGCCTGGAACTTTAGCTTCAAACTTGAAATGTTTAGTTTGTCCGGGCTTGATTTCACCGAATTCATTCAGCACGTCTACCTGGGCCGCATGAAAATCCATCGCGTGTGAATTTTTATTTTCAGGCGGGTTGATCAACGTAAAATCGACCGTATCCCCTTCGTCTACGCGGACAGGCTTGCCAGGAATGGAGCCATCGAATGTCCATGCCGCCATTTTGGCATCGCCCTTGTTATTTACGGCTAGATCAACTTCCATAGCCGTCATTGTGACTTTAACGTTTTTCGCAAAAACTTGCTGTGCGGAAAAAAGCCCAGTTACCATCATGACGGCAACAGCTGTTTTTTTAAGTGTATGCATGTTATTCCCCTGTTTAATTGAACATTAACTACAGATTGTATTTTTTATTACTACTTCGTGCTGCTACCATCTACTAACCAAATTTACACTTACATAACATACGCAGGTGTTGCACCAACTCTTTAATTTCCTCATCACTTAAGGTTGCGCCCCAAGGCGGCATCAATATTGATTTTTCAATGGATGGCCCACCCTCTTTAATTGCCTTGAATAATGTTTCGTCCGACCGACCTGACATTGCCTTCGCATCGGTATGATCACGCGGCACGACCGTCATGTCCCGGACGTTCACGCCTTTTCCGGTTCCATCACTGCCGTGGCATTGAACGCAAAAGGCTTTGTAGTTGTCAGCGGGTGTTTCCTTGGCTTGGATTTGAGTTGAGAAAGCCGCTAGTAAAAGCAACAAAACTAATTTAGTTGGCATTTGCGTCCTCCTTGCTCAGTGTCTCAAGATAATGGACCATTTTCTGTATATTCACTTCCGATAAATTTTTGTTGGGCATCATGGATTTTGGCTCCCAAGCTTGGGGAGACCTGATGAAACTCGCTATATATTGCGGTTGCAGGCGCTTGGCCGCCGTATAAAGTTCAGGCCCCGATAGTCCGCCATATTCAGGCTCGATCAAGTGACAGGCCATACAACCCAAAAATTTATTGAAGGCCATTTCCCCCATCTGTTTTGGTATTGTACCGGGCTCGATTTTTTCCTTTGCGATCAAGTCATCATGAGGTTTCATCTTCATGAGTTCGGCCGCAACTGAGGTGGCGTCGGCTTTGGAAAGTGCAATATGATCTGTGAGCGTCGAAGCATCAATTTCATCACCTTTTGCCCCAGCCTTGATATGCCCGCCATAGTACATTCCGGCTGGGCGAAGCCGACTTGGCTTTTGCAGCCAAGATACAAGCCATTCCTGGCGATATTTATTGCCTGCGTAAAAAAGATCTTGGCCCTTTTTTTCAAAGGCAGTTTTTAATGTCTGTGTTGCTTACCCCTTCGTGTTGTGGCAGGCGGCGCAACTCCCTTGAAGCATTCCTCCATCGGCGAGGGTCGCTCCAGAAAAGCCAAGTAAGGCAACAAAAATTATTTGCTTCATATTTACCTCCTCCTTTTTCCCTGTTCGACGACTTTTCCCATGAAAGGTGCGCTGTTGAAAAGCCCATACCCTTGTGTCAGTGACACACTGTAGAAGAAATTGGGGTCGTATACTTTACCTTTCCATGCGTACCAGTCATTCATTTTGATGCCCTCATATTCAAAAACGGTTACTGGCCCGCCCATTGAGGCACCGTTGTTTGTCATGTGTTTGTCAACATGGTCGTGCATTATGAAAAGTCCGGGATTGTTCATTTTGACGATTACGTCATAACGTTCCCCGGACCTACCGGGACTGTGTCCACATAGTAAGGGCTGGCAAGTGGATATCCGTCTTTGTGGGTGATGAGCATGTCGTGCCCATGCATATGCATTTGGTGAGTTTCATCGCCTGCGCCAATAAAGCGCATTCTCAATACATCGCCTTTCTTGACCCTAATCGGTTGGGTGAACGGGAAGGATCTTGCGTTTACCGAAAAGTAGTCAGAAACATCCTGCGGGTTGCCTCCTTTGCCATATACGTTGGCATAAGGAGATTGCCAAGTGCTCATCATCAGAATGGCATCCAGGGTAACTTCTTTTTCGAGTGCGCTCGGGTTTTTGGGGTCGACAATCATTGGCCCCCACATCCCGCGTATCGCCACGTGCTCCCAGACATTTACATGGCAGTGGTACCACAGGCTTCCGGGACGATCAACATTGAATTTATAAGTGTAAGATTCCCGGGCTGAATTGCTTCCTGCGTGATGCTGGGCACACCGTCTTGTTGCCAACTGCCGGTTTGATTAACCCCATGCCAATGGACAGTATGGGGAAGTGTGGTGTTGTTGGCCACATGTACCATCACATCATCTCCCTCCTTGAGGCGGATAAGTGGTCCCGGCACTTGTCCGTTGAACGCAAAAACTTTGTTGGTAAGGCCTGGGGCTGCTTCTATTGAAACTTCATCAATGCTCAGGTTAAATTCACGCTGCTCAGCCCAGCTTGTAGTTGTTATTCCTGTTAAAAAACAAAATGTTAAAGTATTTATGAGGTGGCGAGCCACAGCGGACGTACGCAATGTATTGATGGCAATGGTCATTTTTCTTATCATTACAAGTTTTAGTTGGTATGGATTTATAACAGTCATTTTCAATGTATCTTTAAATAAAGATATTGTCAAGCAAATTGGCATATCTAAACTTAGTAAATGGGTTGGCGTGATGCGTATTGTTAAGCTATGTGGACTCTCCTCGATCACACATGGCGTCATTAGTCCAGTCACTAAGGCGCGTCCAAAAACTTCCAGAATCCCCGTGTGGAATATGTCGATGAAAACTTCAAATCCCAATTGTCAGATTAATATCTATATCCCTATATCGCAAAATAACACTGATGGGGGTAGCCATTACATGATTGGTAGAATTGGTTAGTTTGAGAAATTGCCGGGATTAAGCCTTTTCATCTATATGTTCTGTGATATCTGTTTTTCTTTGTTTGCGGTGTCGTCGATCCACCTTTGAACGAAGCTCTTTCAGAAGAGGTTGAGTTTTAATACGGCGACAGAATGTTCGGCGTTCGCCAAGATGGGTCTCTGCATTTCGTCTTTCGAGTGGTTTAATAAGGGGGAGCTGATGTTCGGATTGTGTAAGTTGCCGAAGCGCTATTGATGGATGGGTGTGCTCTGGGGCGGGGTTAACTGGTTTAATTTCGGTTAGCTTTTTTACTTCATTTTTGTCTTCAAATTCGTTTAAAGCCGGAGGGAGAGGGAGGTTTTGTACATATTGCATGATGTTTAAATATTCTGAAATTTCGTGCTTGTGGGAGCTTCTATGTTACCAGTTTCGCATTTTTTCCATAATGCATAACTCATTGATACGGCCAGACTATGTTTAAAGTCTACTCGCCTTGATTATGATATTCGCCCGCAGGTGCGAAAGGCGTTGGTAAAATAATGATTATCCCAGATAATCGGGCGCTGTTTGGCCATTTTTCAAGTTTTGTAACCAATTGATATATATGGTCATAAAAAGCTGTTTCTTGAGAGCCTATCGAAAGGTGAATGGGCTTCACAACTGGAAAGCGCGCCTGCTAAACGGGCTGTTGGCAGTACAGCTTAAAATTATTTTTGGTTACCCATTTGACTGGTCAGGTTTCTTTAAACTATAGTTCGTTTCATGCAAGCAGAATTAGACGCATTGGAAAGTAAGTTAGCTCAATTGGTGCAATTGACTAGACATTTGCGTGAAAAAAACCATCACCTGCGTCAAGAATTGGCTCAAGCGCTGAGTCAAAGTCGTCAATGCCACGACAAGATTGACTCTGTCAAATCGCGCTTGGAACGATTGCTGGCACAATTACCTGAAGAGTAAACATGAGTAGCGAGAGTGCAAGAACGCTTGATGTCACCATCCTCGATCGGAAATTCCGCGTCGCCTGCCCGGAAACGGAGCGTTCAGAACTGCTTGATGCGGTCGCTTATCTTGATAAGAAAATGCACGAAATTCGCGATATCGGCAAGGTTGTTACGCTCGAGCGCATCGCAATTATGTCTGCTTTAAATATTACTCACGAACTCTTAACCCCAGGCCTTGGGACTAGTTTTGACACGGGTGAATTTAAGCGTAGAATGGGTTCCATGGTGGCAACTATAGACGCGTTATTTGCGGAACAGGATGAGTTGTTTTAGGTTTCCCCTGCGGTGTTCGTCAGGCTCATAATTCTTTGGACCAATAAGCTCTGCTTAGGCCGCGCCCCTTAATGTTACTGTTGTGCGCATCCCCTGCGGATGTACCTGATGTAACTGGGAACCGGCTCTCTTGAACCCAGGTTCAAGATGTTGGGTCAACGGCACAGGCGGGGGGCTTTATTAATAATGCGGCGTATGCCGCATTATTTTTTATCGGTATACCCGCAGTAGGTCGCACGCATTTTTGTTTTTTTCGGATCAATGGCTTCAACCTCAATTATTTTCTTCATTAGCGATTATTTCTCAGAAGCACTCTCACAGAATGATTCACTTTATTAGAGTTTTAAATGGAATAACGTGCGTTATTGGCTAATGAAATCTGAACCGAGCGACGTTAGCATTGATGACCTTGCTAACCTGCCCGACCAGACAGTGGCATGGTACGGTGTCCGTAACTATCAGGCACGTAACTTCATGCGCGATCAGATGTGCGAAGGCGACGCGGTACTTTTCTATCATTCCAATTGTGCTGTGCCAGGTATTGCAGGCATCGCGCGCGTTTCCAGCACTGCCTATCCCGATGCAACCCAATTCGAACGTAATAGCAAATATTTCGATCCAAAGGCCACGCAGGAAACGCCACGGTGGTTTAATGTAGATGTGCAATGGGTAAAGAAAATTGAACCCATTTCATTGGCAGAGCTGCGCCGTCATCCACAATTAGAAGGCATGCGTGTTTTGCAACGGGGCAATCGATTGTCCATCACACCGGTTGATCCCGCCGAGTGGCGGTTCATTCTGAAGCATCTGGTACGCGATTAATATGGAATGGGCTTTTGCCTATCTTGCGCTGGGTGCATTGGTTGGGTTATTTAGCGGAATGTTCGGCATTGGCGGCGGAACCATTTTGGTACCAGTTTTGCTGATGTTGTTTAAAATGCAGCACTTCCCTGCCCCTTATGTTATGCATCTGGCGCTGGGTACCTCGATGGCAACCATTCTGTTTACATCCCTCGCTAGCATGCGCAAACACCACCAGCATGGTGCGGTGAACTGGGCCGTGGTCCGTACTATAACTCCTGGCATTTTGTTCGGAACAGCACTGGGTGCACTATGCGCCGCATTTGTTTCGCCGCGTGGACTAGGAATATTTTTTGCTTTATTTGTATATTTTGCAGCAATCCAAATTTTGTTTGAATTGCGTCCGCAAGCCTCACGTCAATTACCTGGCATGACCGGCATGACGCTAACGGGTATGTTTACTGGCTGGATCAGTAGCTTAGTATCTATTGGCGGCGGTACGGTTGTAGTCCCATTTTAATTTGGTGCAATGTGCCAATACGCAATGCAATTGGTACCTCTGCAGCGATCGGTTTTCCGGTCGCCATAGGTGGCACAATAGGCTACATTGTGATGGGCCTTAGTTCCCATACGCTGCTACCCTCCCCTAACCTGGGTTTCGTGTACCTGCCGTCGCTATTGTGGGTCGTACTTGCTAGTGTTATTACTGCGCCGCTTGGCGCGAAGGTGGCACATCGCATGAAGATTGGGTTATTGCGTAAACTTTTCGCAATACTGATGCTGGCATTGGCGACACATTTGTTAATAAAATTTATTTAGCGCTAGAAATACGCAAGCCTATACGGGATAAACTATACCGGGTTTTTCATGACCAAGAATGATGTGTATTGCTGTGCGATGATCGTGCATTATTCGAATTCTTGATTTTTGAGGATGCGCGCAGGTGGGGCTGAGCTGCACCGCCATTTTTGAAAAACGGCTAAACTATCCGTCAGCTTTCGACCAATTCGACATCAAGCGCATTGCCTGTCATGACGCGCATAAAAATCTTTGCTATGGGATGAACTGGTATGGCAAACCAGTACACAATGGATTACTTTAGGCATTTGGAATTAACAGAGACGAAGAGATGAGACTAAAATTCACCAAAATGCATGGCGCCGGTAATGATTTCGTAGTCCTCAATGGATTACGCCAGCATATCCAGCTGACACCGGAGCAGTTGCGCTTGTTAGCCGATCGGCACTTTGGCGTGGGCTGCGATCAAATCTTGTTAGTGGAAATTGCTCAGCATCCCGACGCGGATTTTCGTTATCGCATCTTCAATGCTGATGGTGGCGAGGTGGAACAATGTGGCAATGGCGCGCGCTGTTTTATGCGTTTTGTGCACGATCAAAAACTGACGCTCAAGCGTGAAATCGTGGTAGAAACAAAAAATGGCTTGATTACCCCGCGCCTTGAGGATAATGGTCAAGTTACAGTAAATATGGGTGCGCCGATTTTTGAGGCTGCACGTATTCCGTTTCTTGGCAGTAGTGATGCTGTCATCCAAACGCTAGAAATAGCAGGCGAAACAGTGCAGATTACGGCACTATCGATGGGCAATCCACATGCGGTACAGGTGGTGACTGATGTGGAATATGCACCAGTTATCATACAGGGGGCGCTCATTGAACATCACCCTCGTTTTCCGCAACGGGTGAATGCAGGCTTCATGCAGATAGTGGATCATAAACACATTAAGTTACGCGTGTATGAACGCGGCGCTGGTGAAACACTATCTTGTGGCACTGGCGCATGCGCCGCAGTGGTAACCGGCATCCGTCGCGGCCTGTTGGACGCGCGCGTGAATGTTGCCACGCGCGGTGGGGTGCTGAACATAGCTTGGGCCGGAAATGGCACATCGGTATTTATGACTGGACCAGCGATTGCTGTATTTGAAGGCGAAATAAATTTATAAGAGGACGACATGAAATCCGCAGACATCGCACTATATTTACAAAATAATCCACAGTTCTTTGAAGATCACGCTGATATGTTAGCGGAAGTTACTATCCCCCATCCGTATAGCGGACGTACCATTTCATTAAACGAGCGGCAGTTATTGACTTTGCGTGAGCAGAATAAAAACTTGGAAAAAAGACTACACGAGATGGTAAAGTTTGCTCAGGAAAATGACTCATTACAGCAAAAAGTGCATCAATTCACCCTCGCGTTATTTGGTGCGCGTGACCTGATGAGTTTGCAGAATGTCATTACGCAGAATTTGCGTGAAATTTTTGCCGTGCCACATGTTGTGTTGCACATCTGGAAAGGATTACCGCCCAGCTTGGAAGTACTGGCCTTCGCTGACCAGCAACTGCAACCCGTCTGTGTTCACCACGCTTTTCATGACACTTTAGCCTGGTTTGGCGAAAGTGCGGGTCATTTGCGCTCGTTTGCTTATTTACCGCTGCGGACGGATGAACAATCCATCGGCCTGTTAATATTGGCTAGTGAAGATGCGCAGCGTTTCTATCCCGGCATGGGTACATTGTTTCTGCAGCGTATTGCGGAAATTGTGAGTAGCGCGCTACGCCCTTCGCTATAAAGCGGTGATAAACAGCACCGTGCAGGCTACCACTTTCAACCAAGTTGCACTGCACGGATTTCTCGACCATCTGCGCAACGAGCGCCGTTACTCTCCACTTACTGCGGAAAATTATTCCCGTGATATTTGTCGTTTGTTTAAGCTTGCTGGTGTTACATCACTAAACGAACTGAAAAACCATCAAATTCGCCGTTTCGTAGCACAATTACACGGTAGCGGTTTGGGCGGCAAAAGTTTGGCGCGTATGCTTTCGGCATGGCGTACCTTTTATTCTTATCTAATACGCGACCACCAGTTTAAAGACAATCCATGCATCGGGCTGCGTGCGCCCAAATCGGCGCGTAATCTGCCGCATGCACTTTCCCCGGACGAAGCTGTGCGCATGGTGGAACTACCCACCACAGGCGACATTCTGGCGGTGCGCGACAAAGCGATGTTTGAGTTATTTTATTCTTCAGGCCTGCGCTTGGCAGAGCTGGTCAATCTGGATCCTGGTGCGCTTGATTTTGCCGATGCAGCGGTACGTGTTATTGGTAAAGGCGCCAAGACCCGTATCGTACCGTTGGGCAGCTATGCGATCTCCGCGCTGCAAACTTGGCTGGCGCTGCGTGGACAATTGGCCAAGCAGGATGAAACGGCGTTGTTCGTTAATCGCAATGGTAGCCGCATTGGTTCGCGCGCGGTGCAATTACGCATGTCAGAATGGGGCATCAAACAGGGCATCACCAGCGGCGTTCATCCACACTTGTTGCGTCATTCGTTCGCCTCACATGTGCTGCAATCCAGTGGAGATTTACGGGCAGTGCAAGAAATGCTCGGCCATACCAGCATTTCTACTACGCAGGTTTATACTCATCTTGATTTCCAATACCTCAGTAAAATTTACGATGCAGCGCATCCGCGGGCCAAAAAGAAAACCCCATGAATAAAATTATTCTAAAAGAGGGGAGGGAGAAATCCCTTCTGCGCTGGCACCCCTGGATATTCTCCGGGGCAATTAAACGTGTGGAAGGCTCGCCTATTGATGGTGACACGGTACAGATATACTCAACACAAGGCGCTTTCCTCGCCCATGCCGCATACAATGCACATTCACAAATTGCTGCGCGAGTGTGGTCATGGAGCGCGGAGCAAAGCATCGATGCAGATTTTTTCCGCACGAAAATCACCCATGCACTGGCATTGCGCAAAGATCTCAACTTGGCGCAATACAGCACTAGCCTGCGCCTGATTCATGGCGAATCTGATGGCCTGCCCGGGTTGGTAGTAGATCAATATGGCGATGTGCTGGTTATGCAGATTGGCAGTGCGGGGGCGGAACGCTGGCGCGACACTTGCGCCGACATACTGCAAGAGATGTGCAATCCGGTTTGTATTTACGAGCGTTCCGATTCTGACTCCCGTGCATTGGAAGGGTTGCCGGAACGCAATAACGTACTACGTGGCAACTTGCCTGAATCGTTATTCATTGTTGAACACAAGTTGCACTTTGCTGTGGATGTAGCACACGGACAGAAGACGGGCTTCTATATCGACCAGCGTGATAACCGCGAACTGATTGGAACCCTGGCGCAAGACAAGGATGTGCTGAATTGTTTTTGCTACAGCGGCGGTTTCTCGCTGTATGCACTGCGCGGCGGCGCGAAATCAGTGCTATCAATTGATTCTTCGAATGAAGCGCTGCAACTGGCACAGCGTAATGTGGAACTTAATGGGCTGGATGCCAGCCGCGCTGAATGGCAATGCATCGACGTGTTCCAAGCACTGCGCAAGCTGCGCGACCAGAACCGCAAATTTGACCTGATCATCCTCGACCCACCCAAATTCGCGCCCACCGCCGCCTTCACCGAAAAAGCCGCGCGCGGCTACAAGGATATTAACCTGCTAGGCTTCAAGCTGCTCAGACCGGGAGGAATGCTCGCCACCTATTCATGTTCCAGCGGCATAAATGACGACCTATTCCAGAAAATTATTGCCGGTGCTGCCTTGGACGCCGGAGTGGCTGCGCACATCGTTCACAAACTGCACGCTGCGCCGGATCACCCGATATTATTGAACTTCCCGGAAGGCGCATATCTCAAGGGACTTGTATTGCGCGTGGCAGGTTAACTTGAGATTTATGTCAGAATTGAATGGAAGTGATTCAACGGAGAGGTAATGCCATGCGAAAAACAGTGAAATTGGAGCGTTGAATCTGATTCGTTATAAACCTTTCGCATACAGCAAAAAGCCTATTCTGTTTTTTAATGCCACTCTTGGTTATTTCTTTAGAGATAGCCAGTTCGAAATCATCTTGGCAATCACTATTGCATCGGGCGTAACAGTGGGACGCCCCGCTGCAAGGGAGGGTAAGGGTAGCTGACGACGATCCCCTATATAGAAACCAAGCGCGGTTTCCAGCGCCTCACTGGCATACTGCAGTGCTTCGTCCTTATCATCGCCCTGGGTAATGGCTTCCGGTACATCGGGAAAAATTACGACAAATCCGCCATCCTTGGCAGGTATCAAATCCACTGGATATTCAAACATCGCAAGTTCCCTAATTCAACCCTAGCCGTTTTTTAATATATTCAATAGTATCGATTTTCAGTTCCGCGTCATGCATCGGCAGAACTGATTGACGGCCATTAAGAAACACCCTGATGTGAGTTCCTTGACCAGGCTGAAACGTAGCGCCTTGCTTAACAAGCCATTGTTTAAATTCATTGCTATCCATATTATTAATTTAACAGAAATACTCTTAGTGGTCAAACTACAGCCTCTTCCAACATGAAATGAGTCTGAAATTGATTTGCTGGGTCGGTCATTATGCGAAGCATGGTGATCAACATGGAAGAAGCAAAGCTACAGACCTTGGTGCAGATCAAGGCATTTTTGGACGGGACATCGGAGGTGATATTTCGGGTTCCAAAAGAGGAGCGTAACCAGTTTATCGGACGCGTCCTCAAGCGGTTTGGCTATGCTCCGCACGGGCGGGTAGATAAGGGCATACTACTGCGCTATATCGAGCGCATGACCGGGCTATCACGCCAGCAAGTAACCCGATTGGTACGGCAATACCGCAGGGATGGGAAGCTATCGAAACAACCCTGTACGCCCAAGCAGGGTTTCACCTATCGTTACACCGCAGCAGACGTGTTCTTGCTGGCCGAGATAGATGTGCTGCATGACACGCTGTCCAGGTACACCACCAAGAAGCTCATGGAACGCGCTCTTTGGTTTTTGGTGATGCGCGCTTTGAACGGCTGGCGGGCATCTCGGTTTCCCACCTTTACAACCTGCGCGGGAGCACACCGTACCAGAACAAACGGCGGCACTGGAGCAAGACGCGCCCCACCGGCATTCCCATCGGCAAACGCCGTGCACCGCAGCCAAACGGAGTGCCGGGCTACATCCGCATAGATAGCGTGCATCAAGGCGATCTGGATGGCGTCAAAGGCGTGTACCACATCAACGCGGTGGACTGTGTGACGCAGATGCAATTCGTCGCCACCTGCGAGAAGATCAGCGAGGCGTATTTGCTGCCGGTCATCCGGCAGTTGCTGGATGGATTTCCGTTTGTCATCCTGGGGTTCCATTCGGATAACGGTTCAGAGTACATCAATTATCAGGTCGCAAAGCTGTTGGAGAAGCTCCGGATCGAGTTCACCAAGTCACGGCCACGGCATTCCAACGATAACGCCTTGGCGGAGTCAAAGAACGCCGCCGTGGTACGCAAACATCTGGGTATGCGCATATCCCGCAATACTGCGCCAGTTTGGTCAATGCTTTTGCGCCGATTATCTCAACCCTTATGTCAACTTCCACCGGCCATGTTTCTTTCCAGAGACAATTACAGATGCCAGGGAAAGAACGAAAGAAATACAGCTACAAAGACATGATGACACCTTATGAGAAACTCAAATCAATACCCGAGGCCAGTCAGTATTTGAAGGATGGAGTAGCCCTCGAACAACTGAATGCGCGGAGCAGAAATGAGCGACAATGATGCCGCCGCACTGAACAACGCAAAAAAACTGTTTAAAGACATCTCTGCGGCGATAAAAAAACGGGCTTGAGAAATAAAATCGACAAGGCAAAACGAAGAAGCACCTATCAACTAGATCGAACCAGAACAAGTTAATTTACTCAGACTAAAAACCCTTCGTTCAGACTCATTTCTGAATTGGAAAATACTACTACTCCAGCCTCTTCCAACATGAAATAAAGCGTAGCAATCGGCCTTCGGCCGCAATACGTTTTTAGGAGACCTTTAATATTGTGTTTCTTGAGAGAGGCGTGGGACAGGTTCATCAAATCATAGCCACGGCGTTCTAATGAAGTTGGCAAGGTAAAACGAAAAACGTCTATCAATAGGCCGAGCCAGAAGAAAATTTATTTCTTAGATTCAAAATTCGTAGTTTAAATTTATTTTTGAATTGGAAAAATACTTGTGTCACTTGTATATGTTTAGTTAGATTAATTTGGTATGTAATGAGGGCGTTCAAAAAAAAACAGAAAATTCTCGGGATAAGAAAAAGCGGTTCGAAAACCGCTTTTTAATTGTATTTACATTGAATTATTTGACGATAGCTTTAAGTTCACCTTTTATGTACCTGATGGCCATCGCATCCAGTGACAATGCTTTTATTTTCGAAGCTTGGCCAGCAGAACCGAAGGCTTCATAACGTGCTTTGCAAATTTCTTTCATGGCTATGGTCGATTCCGCCAAGAATTTACGTGGATCAAAATTTTTGGGGTTTTGTGCCAAGTGACGACGTACCGCGCCTGTAGATGCCATGCGCAGGTCTGTGTCGATGTTAACTTTTCGCACGCCATGTTTGATACCCTCGACTATTTCCGAAACTGGTACGCCATAGGTTTCTCCCATGTCGCCGCCAAATTGGTCAATGATTTTCAGCCATTCTTGCGGTACTGAAGAAGACCCATGCATTACCAAGTGGGTATTGGGGATGCGGGCGTGGATCGCCTTGATGCGCTTAATATCCAAAGTGTCACCTGTGGGTGGGCGGGTGAATTTGTATGCGCCGTGCGAGGTGCCGATGGCTATCGCCAGTGCATCTACACCAGTTTTCCTGACAAAATCGGCTGCTTCTTCTGGATCGGTAAGTAGTTGCGAGTGATCTAGTTTGCCTTCTGCACCTTGCCCATCTTCTTGTTCGCCCATGCCGGTTTCAAGTGAGCCTAAGCAACCCAGCTCACCTTCAACGGACACACCGACCGCGTGGGAAATATCGACAACTTTACTTGTTATTTCAACGTTGTATTCATAAGAGGACGGAGTTTTTGCATCTTCTTTCAGGGAACCATCCATCATTACGCTGGAGAATCCGGAACGAATGGCGTTGATACAAACAGCCGGGGAGGCTCCATGATCTTGGTGCATGACTACTGGAATGTGCGGATAAGTTTCTACAGCAGCGAGAATCAGGTGGCGCAAGAATGCTTCGCCTGCATATTTGCGGGCACCAGCAGAACCTTGCATAATCACAGGGCTGTTGGTTTCATCCGCCGCCTCCATGATTGCCTTGACCTGTTCTAAATTATTGACGTTGAATGCGGGCAGGCCGTATCCGTTCTCGGCTGCATGATCCAGCAGCTGGCGTAATGAAACAAGAGCCATTTTTTTCTCCTAGCGAATTTATAAAAGTTATCAAACAAAATCAAAAATCGGGTCTGACAGAGTGTACGGGAAAACTCAGCCGTGCTTCAACTCCTCAGTGCTTACGGTGATCGCCTACCCGGACTATTTTCATAGTATTGGTATAGCCAGCCTTGCCAACGGCTTCACCTATTGTCATTACAATCATGTCACCGTCTTGTACTAATCCCAAACGTACCAGTTCGTCCTCCGCTGCGCGCAATTCTACTGAAGGAAGTTTTGAGGTAGTGTTAAACGCAATCGGATGTACTCCGCTGAATAGAGTCACTTTACTTAAGGTTGATTCAGTTGGCGTTAACGCAAAGATCGGCACTCTCGCATTCATACGGGACATCCACAGAGGAGTCGAACCGGACTGGGTCAGCGCCACAATCGCTTTGATCGTAAGTGAGAAGCTGCATATAGCGCAGACATGGCGATAGCCTGGTCGATGCGTGCGAATTTCGTTTGTAGCAGTCGGTGACTGGTGGCGATATCTTCCATCTCACTTTCTGCGTTAATACAGATACGCACCATGGATTTGATGGTTTCGATGGGATAATCGCCCACAGCGGTTTCTGCCGACAGCATTACTGCATCGGTGCCGTCCAGCACTGCATTTGCTACGTCCGATACTTCCGCACGAGTGGGAATCGGGTTAGTGATCATGGATTCCATCATCTGCGTGGCAGTTATAACCAACTTGTTTTTGGCACGCGCCATACGGATCATGCGTTTTTGCAAGCCTGGTACGGCTGCATCTCCCACTTCCACGGAAAGGTCGCCTCGAGCCACCATGATAGCGTCGGATGCATCAATAATTTCGTCCAGCACGGCAATGGCTTCAGCACGCTCAATTTTAGCCATTAACAAACTTTTGCCACCAGCCGCATGCATCAATTTGCGTGCCAATTTCATGTCATTCGCCGAGCGCGGGAAGGAAATCGCCAGATAATCCGCTTTAATCAAGGCTGCGGTCTTGATGTCCTCCTTGTCCTTATCGGTAAGTGCAGGCGCAGTCAAACCACCGCCCTTGCGATTGATGCCTTTGTTGTTGGATAGCACGCCGCCGCACACGACTTTGCAGATAATTTGCGCGCCCTTGACTTCGGTGACATCAAATTCCAGCATCCCATCATTCAGCAATAGCACCGAACCTTTACTGACATCCTTAGGTAAGTTCTTGTAGTCAAGACCAACTCGTTCTTGATTGCCGAGGCCGGTCCATTCCGCATCCAGGATAAAAGTATCCCCTTGATTGAGAATGATTTTGTCATTTTCAATTTTTCCTACACGAATTTTTGGGCCTTGCAGGTCGGCAAGAATCCCTATAATACGGCCACATGCAGCCGCTGCAGCGCGCACTTTTTCAACACGCGCCACGTGATCTTGCGCTGTGCCATGGGAAAAATTCATGCGCACCACATCCACACCAGCAAGTATCATTTTTTCCAGTACTTTCTGGTCGCTGGAGGCTGGTCCCAGGGTGGCAACAATCTTGGTTCTGCGTAACATAATTTCTCGTCTTATTTACTTCGCCGCACGTTGCTCAAGAATTTCTACCGCTGGCAATTTTTTGCCTTCGAGGAATTCTAGAAATGCACCGCCGCCCGTGGAAATATAGCTTACTTGATCGCTGATCTTGTATTTGGCAATCGCCGCCAGTGTATCCCCACCGCCGGCGATAGAAAATGCGGGACTTTCCGCAATCGCCATGCCGAGCGTTTTGGTGCCAGCGCCAAATTGGTCAAATTCAAATACGCCTACTGGGCCATTCCATACGATGGTTGCGGCGTTCTTCAGATAGGCTGCATAAGTCTGGGCAGTTTCGGGACCAATATCAAAAATCATATCATCGTCGGTGATATCAGCCACTTTCTTCACCACGCAATGCCGCCACCGACGATCAATTGATCAACGATGTGGGACAACGATTCCAATACGGTCAACTTGGTTGAAACTTTAGAACCGCCGACGATAGCGATCAGTGGGTGAGCCGGGCTTTTCAATGCCTTGCCTAATGCTTCCAGTTCTGCTGCCAGTAATGGGCCAGCGCATGCCACTGGCGCATACTTCGCCACACCGTGGGTGGAAGCCTGCGCGCGATGCGCGGTACCGAATGCATCCATCGCATAGATATCACACAGCTTAGCCATTTTTTGAGATAGCTCGTCGTTATTTTTGCCTTCACCTTTATTGAAGCGTACGTTTTCAAATAGTACAACTTCGCCATCGGCGATGGTTAAGCCGCCGTCCAGCCAATCTTTAATTACCCGTATCTCTTGACCCAATAAATCAGACAAACGCTTGGCTATAGGTTTTAGGGAATCAGCTTCGGAATATATACCTTCTTCAGGACGACCGAGGTGGGACATCAACATTACTTTGGCACCTGCTTTCACGGCGTGCTGGACGGTAGGCATGCTTGCCCGGATGCGGGTATCATCGGTTATAGTGCCGTCATCGGCTTGGGGAACATTCAAGTCTTCGCGGATCAGGACACGTTTGCCCTTGAGATCCAAATCAGTCATTTTGATTACGGACAATTCTTTCTCCAATTAACCATTCGAGGTGAAACGATAAGAAGAAATGCAAAAAGGTGAGGGAACTCCTCACCTTGTATGCATAATTTATTTAGCTATAACGCGAACCATTTCCAGAACCTTGCTGGAGTAGCCCCATTCGTTATCGTACCAAGAGACGACCTTAACGAAGGTACCGTCCAAAGACATACCCGCCTCTGCGTCGAAAACAGAAGTGCAACTCTCGCCCCGGAAGTCGGTAGAGACCACTTTTGCACCAGTATAGCCAAGTATGCCCTTCATTGAACCCTCGGATGCGGTCTTCATGGCGGCGCAGATATCGGCGTAGGTCGCAGCCTTATCCAGTTCCACGGTGAGATCAACTACGGATACGTCAGAGGTGGGTACACGGAACGCCATACCGGTAAGTTTTTTATTTAGTTCGGGAATAACCACGCCAACGGCCTTGGCTGCACCAGTCGAAGACGGAATGATGTTTTCGAGAATACCGCGACCACCACGCCAATCCTTGTTAGACGGGCTATCCACAGTCTTCTGGGTGGCGGTGGCGGCGTGTATGGTGGTCATGAGTCCGCGCTTGATGCCCCAGGTGTCATTTAGCACCTTGGCAACAGGGGCGAGGCAATTCGTAGTGCAGGAAGCGTTGGAGATGATCGTTTGGTTAGCATAGGTCTTGTCGTTCACACCGCGTACACAAACATAGGCGTGTCATCCTTGGATGGCGCAGACATGATGACTTTCTTGGCGCCAGCAGCAATGTGTTTTTCACAGGTTTCTTAGTGAGAAAAAGACCGGTAGACTCGATAACTATATCAGCGCCCACTTCATTCCATTTCAGTTCAGCGGGATCTTTGATGGCAGTCAGGCGGATCTTTTTACCGTTGACGACCAAGGTATTGCCTTCAATGGAAATGGTGCCATCAAAGCGGCCATGCACGGAGTCGTAGCTCAACATGTAAGCCAAGTAGTCGGGTTCAAGCAAGTCGTTAATGCCTACGATCTCGATGTCCTGGAAATTTTTCACGGCCGCGCGGAACACCATGCGGCCAATTCGACCAAACCCATTGATACCAACTTTAATTGTCATGCTTCTCTCCTGGTTTTATAACTAAAATTGTAACTATTCAGATAAATTTCTCGATACTGTTCTGATGTTGTAGCTACACTAATCAATATTTTAACTTCCAGCATCTTTACATGCTCCGCCACAGGTAATTTGGTCGATAGGGCAACTGTAAAGAAGTTGTGCCGCCGACCCCTACCGTTGCAACGCTGGTGTCCACTTTGACGGGAGTTAGCGGTAGGTGAACCCCGATGTTTGCTTAGCTGCGCACCATCTCAACACTAAAGCTGACTTGATATGGCCTTATGTGATCATCGCAGTAAAATCATGATAGACACTGTTTGCGTTTTAAGGATTTGGCTGAATCGTTACCAGAAATTTAAAGTATGTTTTTCACGGCTTTTACCACATTCTCTATGGTAAAGCCGAAGTGTTTAAACAATTCACCTGCTGGAGCAGATTCGCCAAAAGTATCCATGCCAATTACCGCGCCGTCCAAACCAACATATTTGTACCAAAAATCCGTTATACCAGCTTCGACAGCTACGCGCTTACTGCCCTTCGGTAACACGCTGTCCTTGTATGTCTGATCTTGACGATCAAATACATTGGTTGAAGGCATGGAAACTACTCGTACACTAATGCCATCTTGGGCCAAAGCTTTTTGTGCGTCCATTGCCAGACCTACCTCGGAACCAGTCGCGATAATGAGCGCTTGTGGCTTGCCATTGGCGGCTTCCGATAACACATAGCCACCTTTGCGAATGTTGGCGATTTGAGCTTCGTCGCGCTTTTGGAATGCCAAATTTTGCCGGCTGAAGATAAGGCTACTCGGGCCCGTTTTGCGCTCGACCGCTGCAACCCATGACACGGCAGATTCCACAGTATCACAAGGGCGCCAAACGTCCATATTTGGAATATAGCGTAGCGTGGCGGTTTGTTCCACGGGTTGATGAGTTGGCCCATCTTCGCCCAGACCGATGGAGTCATGCGTGTACACGAAAATCACGCGTTGTTTCATCAGCGCAGCCATGCGCAGTGCATTGCGTGCATATTCAGAGAACATCAGGAAAGTGCCGCCAAATGGTAGCAAACCGCCATGCAACGCCACGCCATTCATGATGGCTGACATGCCAAATTCGCGAACTCCGTAACTAATATAGTTACCTGTCGTTTTTCCATGGACGTGCTTGGCGCCCGTCCAATTAGTCAAATTCGAACCGGTAAGATCCGCTGAACCGCCAAGAAACTCAGGTAGTGCCGGCACCAGACCGTTAATCGCATTCTGCGACGCCTTGCGCGAGGCAATGGTTTCTGCCTTCTCATTGGTCTTGGCGATCAAATTCGCAGCATGTTGCGTCCAGTCCGCTGGCAAATCACCCTTCATGCGACGCTCAAACTCAGCCGCTTCTTGGGGGAAAGCCTTGCGGTATTCTGCAAATTTATTGTCCCACAATTTTTCCAAACCCTCGCCTTTAGTACGCGCATTCCATGCTTGATAAACGTGCGCTGGAATTTCGAACGGAGGATATTTCCAGCCTATGTATTCGCGCGTAGCGGCGATTTCCGCATCGCCCAATGCAGCGCCATGCACGTCATGCGTACCGGCCTTGTTTGGGGAACCCGCGCCGATGATGGTCTTGCAGCAGATCAGTGTGGGCTTGTCGGTAACTTCCTTGGCGGCCTTGATGGCATGGTCTACTGCTTCGGGATCATGGCCTTCCACATTGGCGATTACATGCCAACCATAAGACTCGAAGCGTTTGGCGGTATCGTCGGTAAACCAGGCTTCAACATGTCCATCAATGGAAATACCATTGTCGTCCCAAAAGGCGATCAGCTTGCCTAATCCCCATGTACCGGCCAATGCGCAGGATTCATGCGAAATGCCTTCCATCATGCAGCCGTCGCCGAGGAAAACATAAGTATGGTGGTTAACGATTTCGTGGCCGGGACGATTAAATTCATTTGCCAGCATTTTTTCCGCCAGGGCAAAACCCACCGCATTGGTAATGCCTTGACCTAGCGGGCCTGTAGTCGTTTCGACACCAGCGGTGTAGCCATATTCAGGATGACCTGGAGTCTGGGAGTGTAGTTGGCGAAAGCGCTTCAACTCATCAATTGGCAAGTCGTAACCGGTCAAATGCAGCAAGGCATAGATCAGCATTGAGCCATGACCGTTGGAAAATACGAAACGGTCACGGTCAGCCCATTTAGGGTTAGCCGGATTGTGGCGCAGGTGGTGAATCCACAGCGCTTCAGCGATTTCTGCCATGCCCATTGGAGCGCCAGGATGGCCAGAGTTTGCTTTTTGAACCGCATCCATTGCCAAAGCGCGGATCGCTCCAGTTATGTCGTTAAACTTGGGGGGGTGTACTTTACGCGCCGCAGCCATCTTTCACTAACCTCCTGAACATCTTTCGAATTTTAAGAATAAATAAATTATTTCTGTAACAAATAATTAGCAATTATGCCGCACTGCCCTGTTTAGGGCAACTGAAGAAAAATAGTTGTTAAATTAATTAAATTAATTCAATAATTTGTGTTTAAATTTTGTTAGGGGGAAACCGTATTTTTTATTGAGTGATTCGCTCTGCATTTGGACGGTATCAGTTTCGGTAATTGTTTGATATTCACCGCCCGGACGTGTTGTTGTGTGTATCATGCGCACGAACTAAATGATTAATTGTTGCTCAGCTAAATCCAGCCACTTTTAATATGACAGCTAAGGCCAGCAAAGTCCGCCACACCATTAGTTGGGCAATGGTTTAAACTTGCGTACGTTTGTTTTCTCAGGTAAAATTTTGCTGTATTTACCTATGCTTACCCTAAATAATTAGTCGTCATGTGCCTTAAGACAACTCCAAACAAACAGATCACGTTGCCGGACGAAACTGCTTCCCAAATGGAGGTCGCTGGATGTTCCGATGTTGAAATTGATAGGGCTGCTATCATTTTGACACCAGATTTGGTTCGAACTGCTGATGCCGTTCGTGACAAATTGATTGCATTAGGTATCTTTGAAAAAGATATAGCAGATGCTTGTGCTTGGGCACGCCGACCTAAAGAAGAATAGTATGCGCGTTGTTCTCGATACCCATGTAATACTCTCTGCATTGTTGTTCGCCAACGGGAATTTGGCGTGGCTGAAAAATGCTTGGCAGGCGAAATCTATCCGTCCGGTAATTAGTAGCGCAACAAAAGAAGATTTATTTGGTTCATTGAATTACCCAAAATTTAATCTGTCGATCGCTGAACAGGACTTATTGCTGGAGGATTTTTTTCCGTACTGTGAAACGGCTTCCATATCCAGTTGGATGCCATCGCATGGTATATTTAGCCAAGTGTTTTTGGCGGTAGCCCATAAAGCCAAGGTAGATGCTTTGGTGAGCGTTGAAAAAGATTTACTCGCATTGCGAGGAAGTTTTATCCCCCCTATCCTCACCGTTGAGGAATTGCGTAAACGTTTGCAAGAAGAACGTCTCGCATAACTGTTTCGTTCAATTTCTGCTAAAGAATAGACAAATTGCCCTAATTTGCGGCAAACTGCGCTTATGAACACCATTCTGGTTCTACATGGCCCTAATTTGAACTTGCTCGGTAGCCGCGAGCCAAGTGTGTATGGCCATGTCACGTTAGACGAAATTAATAACAAATTGCAGCATTTTGCGCGTATGCAAGGCGCAAATTTGTTGCATTTCCAGAGTAATTCTGAATCCGCTTTGATAGATCGAATACATTTGGCGCGCCAGGATGGCGTTAATTTTATTGTCATTAATCCTGCTGCGTTTACGCATACCAGTGTGGCTTTACGTGATGCATTAACGGCGGTGGCTATCCCTTTATTGAAGTCCATCTTTCCAATGTGTTTGCACGTGAACCGTTCCGCAAAGAATCATATTTCTCTGATCTCGCGATCGGTGTTATTAGCGGCTTGGGTGCAACCGGTTATGAACTCGCAGTGCAGTACGCGCTGCAGTATTCTGTTAGGAGCTAATTATGGATTTACGTAAGCTTAAGACATTGATTGAGCTGGTTGAAGGTTCCGGTATTGCCGAGCTGGAAATCAGTGAAGGCGAAGAACGCGTGCGCATTGTTCGCTCCGGTGCTGCGGTGCAGCATGTTTATACTACACCGCAGCATATGACCACGCTTGCCCCGCAGCTGGCGGATGTGCCTGCGGAGCCAGCCGAACCTGCAGCACCGGATGGCCATGTAGTGAAGTCGCCGATGGTCGGTAGTTTTTACCGCAGCCCCTCCCCAGGCGCCAAACCCTTTGTGGAGGTAGGCCAAAGCGTGAGCGTGGGCGACACCCTCTGTATCATTGAGGCAATGAAGTTGCTTAACGAAATCGAAGCTGATCAAAGCGGTATCATTAGCACAATTCTGGTTGAGAGCGGCCAGCCAGTAGAATATGGCCAACCTCTTTTTATCATCAATTAAATAATGTTTGAAAAAATTCTCATCGCAAATCGAGGCGAGATTGCCTTAAGGATTCAGCGTGCGTGTCGTGAGATGGGCATTAAATCCGTAGCAGTCCATTCCGAAGCTGACGCAGATGCCAAGTATGTCAAACTGGCCGATGAGTCAGTGTGTATTGGTTCGGCTTCCTCGTCACAAAGCTATCTGCACATCCCATCTATTATTAGCGCGGCGGAAGTTACAGATGCACAGGCCATCCATCCTGGCTATGGTTTTTTGTCTGAAAATGCTGATTTCGCCGAGCGTGTGGAAAAAAGTGGGTTTGTATTTATTGGTCCACGGCCGGAAACCATTCGTTTAATGGGCGACAAAGTGTCCGCCAAAAACGCAATGAAAAAAGCGGGGATTCCTTGTGTGCCGGGCGTGGATGGCGCATTGCCAGACAGTCCAGCCGAAATTACAAAGATTGCACGCAGTATTGGTTACCCAGTCATTATAAAGGCCGCTGGAGGTGGGGTGGGCGCGGCATGCGTGTGGTGCATACCGAAGCCGCTTTGCTCAATGCCGTGACTATGACGCGTAGTGAGGCGCAGGCGGCATTTAATAATCCTGTGGTGTATATGGAAAAATTTTTGCAGAATCCGCGCCACATCGAATTTCAAGTGTTGGCTGATTCTTATGGCAATGCGGTATATTTAGGCGAGCGTGATTGCTCCATGCAACGCCGTCACCAGAAAATTCTTGAGGAAGCGCCAGCACCGCTGCTTAATACTCGTCTTCGTAATAAAATTGGTGAGCGCTGCGCGGCAGCTTGCCGCAAGATTGGCTATCGTGGCGCAGGGACTTTTGAGTTTCTGTATGAAAACGATGAGTTTTTCTTCATCGAAATGAATACTCGCATACAGGTAGAGCATCCGGTCAGTGAAATGATCACTGGCATAGATATTGTGCAACAGCAGATTCGTATCGCTGCCGGTGAAAAACTCAGTTTCAAGCAAAATGATATAGCACTCAAAGGTCATGCCATCGAATGCCGTATCAATGCTGAACATCCCTACAAGTTCACGCCTTCGGCCGGCCGCATTACGACTTGGCATACTCCTGGTGGTCCTGGTATCCGCGTGGATTCGCATGTGTACGCCAATTACTTCGTGCCGCCGCATTATGATTCCATGATCGGCAAGATCATCGCATATGGTGACAACCGCCAACAGGCGATAGCCCGCATGCGTACTGCCTTATCTGAAATGGCGGTAGAAGGTATCGAGACTAACATCCCACTGCATCAGGAATTGATGTTAGATGCTGCTTTTTTACGGGGCGGCACCAGCATTCATTATCTGGAACACAAGTTAGCCGAACGCCTCAAGGTAAAATAACATGGCTTGGCTTACGCTGACGGTTACTGCATCTGCGTCCCAAGCGGAGATGCTCAGTGAGGCGCTGTTGGCACTCGGCGCATTATCGGTGGACATTCACGATGCAGATGCCGATACTTTGAATGAGCAAGCCATGTTTGGCGAACCGGGCGAACCCGCCCCCCATCTCTGGTTACACAATCGCGTTACTGCTCTGTTTGTCGAAGATACGCCGATAGACGCAATTATGCTGGAAGCGGCACACGCCATCGGATTGCAACAACCGCCAAACTATGTCATTGCAACCTTGGCGGACAACGATTGGGTGCGCCTGACTCAATTGCAGTTTAACCCCATCCGCATTTCGCAGCGCTTATGGATCGTACCCACCTGGCACACACCGCTCGATTCCAGTGCCATTAACATTACGCTCGATCCCGGCTTGGCTTTTGGTACCGGGAGTCACCCCACGACCCGTTTGTGTCTGCGCTGGTTGGACAGTCATTTGCAAGGAGGTGAGTCTGTTTTGGATTATGGCTGCGGTTCGGGCATTTTGACTATCGCTGCGCTTAAACTTGGCGCTGCCAGCGCCATTGGCGTAGACGTGGATGCACAAGCCGTGCAAGCTAGCCGCGACAATGCAATGGTTAACCAAGTTGACGCGCAGTTCTACCTGCCTAATGCCACACTGAAACAACAAGCTGACATTGTAGTAGCCAATATTCTTACCAATCCTCTCAAAGTACTCGCTCCATTGCTGGCAGGTTCAACGCGGCAAGGCGGCCGGATTGTTTTATCCGGCGTACTTAGCGAACAGGCCGAAGACGTTATGAAAACTTATGGTCAGTGGTTTGAGTTTAGGCCACTGGTTGTGGAAGAAGGTTGGGCGTGCTTATCTGGCGTGAAGAGATGAACGCAGTCACCCAGTGCCCGGAGTGTGGTACCCGCTTTAAGGTCAGTCAAGCCCAGTTGGATATGCATCAGGGCATGGTGCGTTGCGGACGTTGTCAGGTGATATTCAATGCAACAAAACAATTGGCTGACAATGAACCCAGCCCGCAACTTAACCTAGCCCTGCCTCAGGAAAAAATGCAGGAGGAAGTGCCTGTTAAAATTTCGACAGAGCCTATCCCAGCAATCCGCGATAAGTATGATTTCAGCCATCTCGCTACGGCAAGTGCGGAAAAAGCACTGGAAACCAGTTCCGCAGTTATTAAAAAGAATGTTCATTGGTCGTGGGTTGTAGTTATATTACTGTTGTTCATAGTGTTATTGGCACAAACTGCCTATTTCTTTCGTGTTGAACTCGCCGCGCATCTGCCGGGCATTAAGTTAGTGCTCACGTCTTATTGCAAGTTGTCCAATTGTGATATCCCGCTACCGAAAAAAATTGACCGGTGGAGTATTGAATCCTCTGACCTGGAATTCGATCCGAAACAAGCGGGGGTCATTGCTCTCAATGCCATCTTGCGAAACCGTGCATCTTTTGCGCAAACCTATCCCAATCTTGAACTTACGCTTATCAATTCAATGGATGAGGTATTGGCACGCCGTATTTTTCTTCCAGCGGAATATCTCAAACCCAGTGAGGACGAAAAACAAGGGTTATTGCCCAATCATGAGATGGGCATCAAATTGCATCTTGACACTGCCGACCTTAAAGCAACGGGGTATCGATTGTTTTTGTTTTACCCTTAAGTAAACCCCCATCGTTCATTCTGGGCGTGCGGAAACTAAATTTTCACTCACGGAACCCACGAAAATAACTCGAGTCGAAACACCTTCACAATTACTCACGCCAGATGATTTTGGCTTCAAGTAGCACCATGATGCGCTTTTTACATTTGGGATTTGAAACGGCCTGTACTGCTTCATGTTGTGGCGTGGTTAAAAGCGAATTCGGGTGGCTTGGCGCGAAAATCCGTATGTTCGTGATACCATTCCCGCACTTTTTCGCACAGAAAGCATCAAGTTGAGGAAACGTTTAGGAGAATGGTTAGTTGAGCAAGGGAAGCTGAATGCGCTCGAATTGGAGCGTGCGCTAGACTTGCAGAAAGATGAAGTCGGTGAACATGAGCGTATTGGTACGCTGCTATTAAAGCTGGGAGTGGTTTCCGCCCGTGATGTGGCAGAGGCATTGGCGGCACAACTTGGGCTCGCACTGGTGGAGCCAGCTGATTATCCTCAAGTGCCCTTGCTGGAAGAGCGCGTATCGGTGCGTTTCCTCAAAGAATCTAAAGCGTTGCCACTACATGAAGATGCGCACGAGCTGGTACTGGCCCTAGTGGATCCGCTTGATCAATATGCCATTAATGCTTTTGGTTTGTTGACCCATCGTTCGGTTTGCGTGCGTGTGGCCGTGCAGCAGGATATGGAAAGTGCTTTCGAACGTCTTTATGGTAGCGGCAAGACGTCGATGGGGGAGATTGTCGGCGACATCGAAACCCTTGAGGAAGAAGGCGGGAGTGACGATGTGCAGCATCTTAAGGATCTTGCCAGCGAGGCGCCCGTTATCCGTCTGGTTAACTTGGTTATTGGCCATGCGCTGGAGGCGCGCGCATCCGATGTTCACATCGAGCCATTCGAAAACCGGCTGATCGTGCGTTACCGGGTAGACGGGGTGATGCACGAAGTCGAATCGCCGCCACGGCGCCTCTCCGGCGCTGTCATCTCACGCATTAAAATCATGGCTAGTCTGGATATTGCCGAACGTCGCTTGCCACAGGATGGCCGTATCAAATTGCGCATCCATGGCAAGGAAATCGATTTGCGTGTCTCCACGGTTCCGACCATGCACGGCGAGAGCGTGGTAATGCGGATTCTCGATAAAAGCGGCACGACCCTGGATTTTGCCAGGCTGGGATTTGACCCGGACATTCTCAAAATTTTCCTGGAGATTTTGCAGCAACCCCACGGCATTATTCTGGTCACCGGTCCGACCGGTAGCGGTAAAACGACTACACTCTATACCGCGCTGCAAACTTTGAATAAATCGGATGTCAAGATTCTTACCGTGGAAGATCCGGTAGAGTATCAAATGGAAGGCGTAAATCAGATTCAGGTCAAGGCGCAGATCGGCCTGACCTTTGCCAATGCTCTGCGTTCGATCGTGCGCCAGGATCCGGATGTAATTATGATCGGTGAAATCCGCGATCTGGAAACTGCCCAAATTGCCGTCCAGGCCGCCCTTACCGGCCACTTGGTGTTATCCACCCTGCATACCAACGATGCCGCAGCCACGATCAACCGCTTGCTCGACATGGGTATGGATGATTATCTGCTGACTTCCACCGTAATCGGCATTTTGGCGCAACGCCTGGTACGTACGCTATGTACGCAATGCCGCGAATTGCGCGTAGTGTTGCCTGAAGTGGTCGAGGAAATGGAGCTTCATCGCTTTACCGACGCTAATCCGATCGAGTTGTACCATGCGGTCGGTTGCCAGCATTGTGGCTATACCGGCTATATTGGCCGGGTTAATATCGTGGAGATTCTGACCATGAGTGATGGTATCCGCAGCCTGGTGATGCGGCACGCCACAGCTGGCGAAATCCGCAAGCTCGCAATCGAGGAGGGCATGCGTACCATGTTTGAAAGCGGCTTGCGCAAGGTGGTGGCAGGGGTTACGACTATCGAGGAAGTATTGCGCGTAACGCGGGAGAGCTGATCGTGCCAATGTTTCAATACAATGCGGTTACCGCAGATGGGGAAACGCTCGAAGGGGAAATGGAAGCCCGTAGCGATGAAGCAGTGGCAGACCGTCTGCACACCATGGGTTATATCCCGATCCAGATTGAACAGGCGCAGGAGAAACGAGGCGGGGAAAGAACCTCTTTTTCCTGGCTGCGCTCGAAGCGGGTCAACCAGGCGGAAATTGGCACCTTTACCAGTGAAATTGCTACCCTGCTCCATGCTGGCCTGCCGCTGGACCGTGCTCTGGAAATTTTGGTTGAACTGTCTGAAAACGAAAAAGTACGTAACCTGCTGACCCAAGTGCGCGACGACGTACGCGGTGGGGCTTCGCTTTCTGCGGCGATGGAAGCGCAAAAAGGTGTGTTTTCCCGTTTCTACCTCAATATGGTGCGTGCTGGCGAGGCTGGAGGCGCACTTGGTCCGGTGCTGACACGTATCACTGAATTTATGGAACGCGCTAAAGCACTCAAGCAAACTGTTACATCTGCATTAATCTATCCCGCCATCCTGATGGTGGTGGCAGCCAGTTCTGTGATGATGTTGTTGATATTCGTTGTGCCGCAGTTTTCTTTAATGTTTCAGCAATCCGGTAAAACTTTGCCGCTGCCAACGCAAATCGTCATTGCCGCCGGTGACTTTCTACGTCATGACTGGTGGATGTTGCTGGTTGGTGCGCTGGCCATTTATGCGCTGCTGCGGCAGCAAATGCGTAATCCGAGCAGTCGCTACCGTTGGGATGGCATGTTTTTACGCCTGCCGTTGGTAGGCGACCTAGTGGCAAAGATCGAGGTGGCCCGTTTTAGTCGCAGCTTGGGCACTTTATTAGGTAATGGGGTGACTTTATTGAATGCGCTCTTTATTATTAAAGAGACATTGAGTAATAGTGTCATGGCTGAAGGGCTTGACACTGTGGCAAATCAGCTCAAGCAGGGGTTGGGCTTGGGTAAGCCAATGATGGAAACGGGTTTGTTTCCCAAGCTTGCGGTTCACATGGTAGTCGTTGGCGAAGAAACGGGTCAGCTTGAAGAAATGCTGCTGCGCGTTGCAGATGTGTATGACAATGAGGTGCAAACAACGGTCAAGCGTATGTTAAGTCTAATGGAGCCGGTGCTGATTCTGGGGCTGGGACTGTTGATTGGCGGTATCATTATGTCAATTCTGCTTGCCATCCTTAGCGTCAATGACTTGGCGATGTAATTTAGAGAATGAGAGTTACGGCTGTGAGACAGAGCTTAATCTTATTGAACCTTATCATGAGCAATGATGGGTTTAAGAAGCCTGGAAAACATAGGAAAGTAGAAATGGTAGATTTTAGGAGAGAGGTATTATGAATAGAATAAATCAGGTACGGCGGGAAAGGGGATTTACCTTGCTTGAGTTGCTGGTAGTGCTGGTAATTTTAGGCCTGCTGGCTGG
Organism: Nitrosomonadales bacterium; assembly: GCA_016721605.1. Classification (GTDB taxonomy): domain Bacteria; phylum Pseudomonadota; class Gammaproteobacteria; order Burkholderiales; family Gallionellaceae; genus Nitrotoga. The sequence continues at coordinate 32,847 of JADKHS010000034.1, read as the reverse complement.
CTTGGTAGGACCCAAAGTAATGGATTATCTTGGTACATCGAAAAGCAAAACGGGTAAGCTGCAAATCGAGCAACTTGGACAGAGCTTGGAATTGTTCAAGTTGGAAGTAGGACGTTACCCCACTTCGCAGGAAAGTTTGTCGGCATTGATCGAGGCACCCACCGGCGCGACTGGTTGGAACGGCCCTTATATTAAAGGGGCGAAGATAGTGCCAAAAGATCCGTGGGGCAACGATTACCATTACGCTTCTCCGGGACAGCACAATAAAGATTTTGATATCAGTTCACTTGGTCTTGATAACCGTGAAGGCGGCGAGGGCGAAAACAAGGATATTAATAATTGGGGCGAATAAAATCGCGTGCCAGCGCCGGTTTTACCCTGCTTGAATTACTGGTAGTGCTGATGTTAATGGCGATGGTATATGCCTTGGCGATACCGACGATCTCTGCTGGTTTGCCCGGCACCGAACTAAAGGGCGCGGCGCGCCAATTGGCGGCTGGCTTACGCCAAGCGCGCAGCCAAGCGGTCACACGTAAAGAAGAATCGACATTGACACTGGATGTTGAAAAGCGAAACTTCAAGGTGAGTGGTGATCAGCGTCGTTACGCCTTGCCTGCAAAGTTAGACATCAGCTTGTTTACAGCACAATCTGAATTGCTGCCCGACAAAGTCGGCGCGATCCGTTTTTATTCGGACGGAAGCTCCACCGGCGGTCGTATCACGTTAACATCTGGTGCCCGTAAATACGATATTAATATCGACTGGCTGACCGGCCAGGTCTCCGTTCTCAATTAAGGGCGGCATGTGAACCTGGACGTTTTGGAAATTTTGGCTGGATATTGATGTATGTGTTCGTTGGTATGACATTGCATCAATTAAGACCCGCGAAAATGTTCAGGTTATTTGCTGACAATCCCCTTAGGCATGCATAAATTCAATCGTGGCTTTTCTTTGCTTGAAGTGCTGGTGGCATTTGTAATTCTGGCACTGATATTGGGCGTATTGATGCAGATTTTTTCTGGCGGTTTGCGTAATGCCGGCCGTGCTGACGAATATCAGCGCGCAATGTTGCTGGGTCAAAGTAAGTTAGCATCGATTGGTATTGAGACGCCTCTGAAAATAAGTGAGAGCAATGGTGAATTTGATGCCGTTTACCGTTGGCATGTCAGTATTCGACCATACTTGGTGGCTCCGGCACAGGCGAGCGACCAGACTGGATTGCCAGTGCCGATTTTGCCTGTGTCATTACTGGAAGTGGAAATCCAAGTGCTATGGGGTGGCAGTGACCAGCCGCGCTCGGCCAGTCTTAAAACGTTGCGACTGGTGAATGGAGTGGCGTTGTGACCCTGGACAAACACAGAATTGCCGGTTTTACCTTGCTGGAATTGCTAATAGCCATGTCTTTGCTCGGTTTTATTTTGGCTTTATTGTTTGGTGGTATGCGTCTAGGCGCACGTAGCTGGGATGCCGGCGAGATACGCGCAGAAAATTCGACACATTTGGCGTTGCTGCAAGGATTTTTGCGGCGTGAATTAAGTCAGGTCACTCCATTTCACTGGAAGAAAAAAGCAGATATGAATCTGGCGTTCATCGGTCAGCCAGATAGTATCAAGCTGGTAGCCCCGATTGCCGTGCGATTAGGTACGGGCGGTTTATTTTTGATTGGTCTGGAGCTGGTACAGGATAATCAGGATAATAATGTTGGCCAACTGGTAATGAGGCGCGTTATTCCAGAGGCAGGCAGCGTTGATTTTACCGCATTGGAGACAGCCGAAAAAATCGTGTTGGCGGATCATGTAGAGGAATTAAATTTCGCCTATTTTGGTGCTGAAACCAAAGATGCCGAACCGCAATGGCGGGATCAGTGGGGAAATCGGGATAGTCAACAGCGGTTACCTTATCTGATCCGTGTTCGGGTCAAGTTCAGTAATGGCCGCGTTTGGCCGGATTTGGTAGTGGCACCGTTGATCGGCTCTGATACTGGCTGTGCGTGGGACACCTCTGCCAATCGATGTGTGAGTGAATGAAGGCCATGATTAACAAAAAACATCAACATGGCATTGCTCTGGTGTTAGTGTTGTGGGCAACCACATTGTTGACTGTGATTGCTGCGAGTTTTGCTTTCAGCATGCGTACTGATACGTTACTGGGACAGAATCTGGCAGCTGCAGCGCGCGCGCAAGCGGTGGCTGACGCTGGCATGCAGCGTGCGTTCTATGAAATGTTCAAACCAATCAGCGACCTGCAACGATGGAAGGGTGATGGCGTGCCGCATCAGTGGGAATTTGGGGGAGCTAAGCTCAGTATTTCGCTCCTGGACGTGTCCGGTAAAATTGACCTTAACAGTGCATCAGACGATTTGCTGAAGGGCCTATTGAAAAGCGTCGGGCTTAACGATGAAGAAAGCAATATTTTGCTGGATGCTATTGTAGATTGGCGTGACGACGATGACTTGCCACGTCCTAAAGGTGCTGAGGTTGCTGAATACAAAGCGGCCGGATTGAAATACCGTCCGGCCAATGCACCGTTTGAAACGGTTAATGAATTGCAGCGGGTATTGGGCATGACACCGGAGTTGTATGCTAATTTGGCAGATACACTGACTGTCGATTCACATCAGGCTGGAGTAAATGCAGCCATTGCGCCAAGAAAAGTTTTGTTGGCGCTGCCTGGTGCTAATGTAGAGTTGGTTGACGCTTATCTTCTAGCGCGCCAGGAAGCCTTGCTTAAAAATTTACCGCCGCCGCCGTTTGCTCCAGCAGCCGCTGCCGTAGCGGGTGACGACGGTTCCGTGTATAGTGTTCGTGCCGAAGCGGTGTCGCTAGACGGTACAGTGTTCGTCCGTGAGGCTGTGGTAAAAATTGATCAAGGTGCCGTTCGCAAGTTCGTTTTTTTTTCCTGGAAAGAGGGGGCGGCGACTTTAAAGCCGATCGTTGAGGAACAAGTAGCCATTCATTAACGATTGCACGCGATTAATCCACGTTCCATTTGCGCTCAGCGACAAGAAAAACTGATCGCACAATGTGCATCATTGATGTTTGCTCAAACATTTCAATACTGAGTGCCGGATATACATCATCTAGCATCTTGAGGATATTTTTTAGGTCAGGCTAAAAACATATGTCAGCATTCTATGTTGAGCATGTTGCAATGAGTAAATTGTGTGTAATCGTTTGACAGTGTCCCGATGGACGCATCAGTTTAATTTTTTGATGAGTATCAAGCTTTGGTTGAACTTAACGATAGATAGCATGACTATAACAAGCTATGGGATGCGTCGTTGATTCGTGGCGGTATCTAATAACTAACTAGATACTGATAAAGGCTGAGGGAATTATAGTAACCGTTAATTATCATACGTTACTTCTGTTGATCAGGCAGATCTCATTACTCCTAAGCCTCTCTTCGCTAAAATGAGAGGAACGTCACATGCGTACTTCAGTGCTAGATGATAAATAAAATTCAAGCTGCGCGCCAGCCGCGCTTTACTTTTGATAGGAACTCCCTGCTTGGGCGCTTTTGGCGTTGGTGGTCGGGTGAACTTATCGCGCTTGTGCCGCAATGGTTGCGGCAATCTAGTGCAAACGCCGCTAATGAACTGCTAATAGAAGTTACTCCTCAAGCCGTTATATTGCAGCGCTGGCTGCAAGGCAGCTTGACCGAGCAGGGTCGAGTTGATCGGCAATCTGGTGATAATGATACCCAAGGCATTGCTTTTAAGGTACTTTTTAGTAAGCTGCATAAACGCGATGAGCGGGTTGCGTTGTGGCTCGCGGATACTCAATGCCTTGTCAAACAGATCGAACTACCTCTGGCAGCAGCCAAAAATCTGCGCCAAGTGTTAGGTTTCGAAATGGATCGCCATACCCCTTTCAAAGCTGAGCAAGTTTATTTCGATTTTCGCGTGTTGCGTGTGGATAATCAAAAAAATCGGCTTGTCGTCAAGCTGGTGGTTATACCGCGTTCAACGATGGATAATTCACTTGATCTGCTGGAGCGTTGGGGTGCGTCAGCCAATTCTGCGTATGTCGCCAGCATTGCTGTGCCGGACGGCGATGCCATCAACCTGATGCCAACCGAGCGCAATGCTGCTACCCAACCGTCCAAGCTGCGCGGAGTCAATCTTGGGTTATTGCTGTTAACACTGCTTTTGGCAATGGCCGCCATAACTATCCCGATTTGGCAGAAGCGACAAGCCGTGATTGCCCTGCTGCCGATAGTTGACCGTGCTAAGCAGCAAGCGAGAGAAACCGATGCGCTGCGGCGCGAGCAGGAGAGACTGGCGGCAGAATTCAATTTTATGCTGGATAAAAAACAGGCAGTCCCGCCATTAGTAATACTGCTGGATGAGTTGTCTCGCCTGTTGCCGGACGATACCTGGGTGCAACAATTTAACCTTAAAGGCAAGGAGCTTCAAATCCAGGGGGAAACCGGCTCCTCGTCGAAATTGATCGCTTTGATTGAGAGCACCAGGATTTTGCATGACGCCAACTTCCGCTCGCCGCTGACCAAGGGGAATATGCCAAACAGCGAGCGTTACCATCTGGCGGCAGAAATTAAGGCCGTGCTAGCTGCCGCAGTCATTGCGCCCACACCCGGACAATTTGTACCGCAACTACCGTTACCGACTGGTGAGCCTGAATTAGGTACGTCCGATAACGGCACCAACAACAAACCAGAGCAATCTACGCCTGATTCCAGCAAGATTGAAGCGGAAAAGTTTAATTCATCATTGCCGCTACGAGTTCCAGCCCTCAAGCCGGCGCTGCCAGCTTCGAATACGCCAGTTAAGCAAACAATAAAGACAGGGCCTTATTCTGAGGTTAAATCTTGATGCAAACCCTCAGCAAAAATCAAAGCCGTGGCTTGGCCATTGGGTTGTTAATCTTATTCCTGACGATGGTCGGTTTGCTGCTGTTTATCCCGGTGAACATGTTGCATCGCCATTACGATCAGTCGCTGGATAGCATGGCTGATTACTTGGGGCGTTATAGGCATGTTATAGCGACTCATGCCGAAGTCCAGTCGGCGCTCGATCAGGTGAAGAACAAAAATGGCCGTCAACACTTTCTTAGAAACACTGGTGCTGCATTGGCTGCTTCAGAAATTCAGGAAACCGCAAAAAGTTTGATCGAGGTTAATGGTGGCAAGCTGGTCAGTATGCAGGTGGTGCCATTCAAGGACGACAGCGGCTATCGCCGTGTTACGGTTAATGTTCAATTTATCAGCAGCATGTCCACGCTGAGAAAAACTCTTTATGCTGTAGAGACGGTGCAGCCTTATCTGTTACTTGATAATGTCAGCATACGCTCGCAGGCTAATACTTTGAATAAGGGTGCACCTGTGACAGAGCCAGAACTGATAGCGCAGTTTGATGTATCTGGCTATGCGTTGGTAGCGGATAGCAAATGAAAAGCTCCTTTGAACCTCGCCATTTTACGACAATATTATTGTTGGTACTGATAGGGTTGCTGATCGGGACAATTGGCTCCGAACTTGGTTGGGGCAACCGCATTAATGTGCCCCTGCCGCAGCCAAAATTGCAAAAAAACAGGCCGACAGTGCTGCCATTGCAGCCAGAGTTTGCCTTACTGCCACTAGAGCGATCCTATACTGAGATATTAGTACGGCCATTGTTTGTCTCATCCCGCCGCCCATTACCATCCAAGTTCGTGCCCCGCCAGCATGCATCTTCTTCCATGTCTTCTTCCGTATCTTCTCGCCGCCTCTTGCCACTGTCTCCGCCGCCCTTGCCTGTGCCGGTAGAGCCGCCCAAGCCAACCATGCGCAAAGGACAGTTTATTTTGGACGGCATTATTATTACCAAGGACAAAAATATTGCACTGTTGCGTGAAATCGTTACCCGCAAGATGGTACGTGTCGAACTAGGCCAAGAAATTAATGGCATGCAAATTGAGAAATTGGATCGTGATAAGATCACTTTCAAACAAGGCGACGAGCATGAAGAGCTGGTACTAAAAATCAAGACAGGACCGAGTCATTCGGGACGGCCTGGTAGTCCTGGTGTGCCGGCGCAACTTGCTGTCCCCGCTGCATCACTGCCTGGGGCGTCAGTTACCGCTCCGGCAGAGAGTGTTGCTGATCCTCGATCTGTTTTTGAACGTCGCCGTGCACTACGACAACCACCACCGGAATAACAAACCATTTTTATTGAGAAGCCATATGCTATTAACAGAGAAAAGAGAATGGGCATGAATAAAATTTATTTACGTTGGATGCTGGTTATGATTACGCTACCTGTATTGGAGGTGTGCTAATTTTTTTTCAAAGCGTTCGAAGTGAAGAAGGGCGATGAGAAAAAAGTAATGAAAAAAAAGGGTGAAGGGCTGTGGAGCCGCATTTTATTACGCGGAACATTAGCGATGCCGAGACCAAGAGTAAGAAAGAGGAAAAGCCTGCCATCGTTGATGGTTCGGAGAAAGTCAAGTTATATCCTGGTACTGGAGTATTTGTCAAAGCGCCGCCGCCGACTGCAAGCGTGGTCAAGCCGGCTGCAGGAGACGAAATGATGCTTAATTTTGAGGGTGCTGACTTGCGTGAGGTAGTCAAAGCAATTGTTGGCGATATATTCAATGAAACTTACATCATCGACCCTAAGGTGCAAGGAACAATTAATTTACATACAAGCAGCCCACTTCAGCGAAAAGATTTGCTGCCAACGTTGGAAACCTTGTTACGCATGAATGGTGCAGCGATCATCAGGGAAGAGGGCATTTATAAAGTGGTGCCGGCTGCTACTGCCACGCGCGGCTCAATCACGCCACAATTGGGAGACGACAAGATAGTATTGCAAGGCGGTCGAGGGTACAGCGTTCAGATCGCGCCGTTGAAATTTATTGCCGCCAAAGAAATGGTAAAGATTCTTGAGCCATTTGTAACCGAAGCGAACGCCGTGCGTATTGATGAAGCACGCAACTTGATAATTCTTTCCGGCACTGAGCGCGAATTACGGCATTTGCAGGACACTATTGCCATGTTCGATGTAGATTGGCTATCTGGTATGTCAGTTGCCTTATTTACGTTACAAAGCGTCGAGGTGAAGACTGCCGTGGCTGACCTCGGTAAAATCTTTGGTGCTCAGGCGTTAAGCCCGTTAGCTGGAGTGGTCAAGTTGGTGCCGATTGAGCGTCTGAATGCCATTTTGGTAATCACGCAGCAGCCTAAGTATCTGGAGCAGGCGAAAATATGGATTGAGCGCTTAGATCACACTGGCGGGGTCGGTGGCGGTATGCGCTTATTTGTTTATCCGGTACAGAATGGAATGGCGGAAAAGCTGGCGGCATTGCTCAATAATGTATTCAGCAAATCAACAGCTTCAACTATACCTCCGCCTGCGCTTGCTCCTGGTTTGGCGCCAGCAGAGGTGAAATCGACAGAAACAACCCCTGTGGATGCGACCCCAGAACAGCAAGCGGCCGTTGGCGATAGTGTTGCGGTTAAGGGTGATGTTCGAGTGCTTGCTGACAAGGACAATAATGCGTTGTTAATTTTGGCTTCGCAAGCCAATTATGAAAAAATTGAAACGGCTATTCGCAGGCTTGATGTGGCACCACGGCAGGTGCTGATAGACGTCACCATCGCCGAGGTAACGCTAACAGGTGATTTGAAGTTTGGATTGGAATGGGCTTTTAAAAACGGACAGCGCGGAAATGGCAAGCTTGATACAGGTGGTTCTGGGATTAGTGCATTAGCGCCCGGTTTTTCTTATACGTGGAGTAATTCGAATGTAGCGGGTGGGGTGGCCGCTGCGCTTAATTTATTGGCAACTGATTCGCGCGTCAAAGTGATTTCTTCACCACATATAATGGTCACCGATAATCAGACCGCCAAGATCCAAGTTGGTGATCGCGTGCCGATTACTAGCCAAACTCAATCCGTTTTGGGTTCCGCCACAGGGTTGATTGCTTCCATCCAGTATATTGATACCGGAATTCTGCTAACGGTTACACCGCGCATCAACGCTGGAGGCCAAGTAACGATGGATATTAATCAAGAGGTTAGTGCGGCCTCGATAACCACAACATCTTCGATTAATTCGCCTACTATTAGTAAGCGCGCGGTAAAAACCACGGTAGTGGTTAAATCCGGTGAAACCATGGTATTAGGTGGATTAATTACGGATAATAAAACCATAGCAAGCAGCGGATTGCCATACCTGTCGAAAATACCGTTTATCGGTGGACTATTCGGCGTCCAGACATTTGCTGAAAATCGTACCGAACTGGTGCTTTTGATTACACCGCGTTTGGTGGCCAATAACCAGCAGGCACATGATGTAAGCGAAGAATTCCGAAAAAAACTCAGAGGGTTAAGTGATATTTTGGAAAACTTTGGAAAATCTAGCGAGATGCCGAAGAAGCCTGCTGGATTGAATGAGCTTTTGGAAAAGATTGGGAAATCTGGCGATATATCCAAGCAAATGGATAAGCAAGTTAAACAAGTGCCTTTTCTCAAATAATTTCCGTTTGTATGCAGAAAACCTTGGAGTGCGCTAAAGTATTTCTACATCTTGTCGTAAAGTGATATTCAGGATGAATATGGATGGGGTGCGGAAAGTGAATTTCTGTTCGTTTTTAATTTAGTGGATTTAATTCTGGACTGAAGATTTCGTAAATAAGTTATTGGATACTGGGATCATCAAATGGACTAGTACTCGCAAGAGTAAGTAGATTAAATTCAATTTATAATTTTTATATGTTGTAAAAAAGAGACGGTATAGCGAAAGAATTTAGATTGTCCTTGACAGTGCATTAACGCAAGAGTGACTATAGTCGAAATAATAAACATAGATATTTTGGGTGAGCTTTTGAAAGAATGGATGTGCGAAATGGGTTGCAAGTCGCGAGGTGGTGGCGCTTATCCTGAGTGTGTGGAGTCCTGGGTTGTGCAGGATCACAGGAGAGGTGGTTCAACACAGAAAGTGCAGGTTGAACCGCAAAAGATGGTTGCCCAACGAGCCGCTGCTCGTTGGGAGGCCTTAATGCAAAAGGATTTCGCCAAAGCGTATAGTTATCTGAGTCCGGGCACGCGAGATGTTATGTCGTTGGATTTATATAGAGCTAAAATCCGTGGCGGCATTTGGAAGAAAGCTAACGTGGATACTGTTTCATGCGAACAAGACCAGTGCAAAGGTGCTAATGGCAATTGAGTATAGCTATCGCGATATCAAATCACTTGAGACTCGTCTGGACGAGAATTGGTTGCGTCAAGACGGGGTGATGGTGCTTGGCCCGCGCAGATAATTAGGGGTTCATGGATTTTAAAATTAGGAGGGGTTATGTGCACAAAAAATCACTTGTAGAATGAAACAACTATGTTATACAATAACATCGCAGTAATTTCTAAAGTCGACTGTAGTAATTATTGAGGTAATGCTTTATAAAAGGTAATAATCTTTTCCCGAAGTCAAACTTCAACATTTCGTAATAAAATATAAGGAGTCTAGCAATAATGCAAAAATTTAAGAGAAAGTCACTGTATCTTGCTTTGGTGGCGGCAGTAAGTTCGGTTGGTATCGCAAATACGGCAAGTGCTGCTGTACATGTAAATTCCAATGGTTTGGGTGAGGTTCTAATTTATCCATACTACACGACACGTGCAGGAACAGACACATACCTGTCTGTAGTTAATACTACTAATTCATCAAAAGCTGTAAAAGTTCGTTTTACCGAAGGTAGAATAGCCGCGAAGTATTGGACTTTAACCTCTACCTATCCCCGAATGACATGTGGACTGCTGCGGTTATGAACACTGCTACCGGCGCAAAGATGATTACTGCTGATAAGTCATGCGCTCACACCTGCGATTCCTGCTAACGGTAAAGATTTTGTGAACTTCGCATATTCCGGTACCGCCCTTGAAGGTATTCAACAAAGTGGTGGGGATGATAAGACCCAATCCTTGGATCGTACCCGTGAAGGCTATTTTGAAATTATCGAAATGGGCACAATCACAAATACCGCGATCAATGCAGCTATTACTCACGTAAGTGGTGTTCCGGCTAATTGTTCGGTAGTTCAGGCCGCGAATATGGATATGGGTCCTGCTAGCGCACTGATAGTGGGTGGGCAATCAGCCAGAGCAAATCCGTCAACCGGTGGTCTGGCAGGTACGGCCTCTCTGATAGGTGTTGCAGCGGGTACAGATTTTGGTTACGATCCAGTCGCATTGGATGCTTTTGCACCGTCTAATGTACAGAATATTTGGAATCCTCCTGGCAGTATTTTCCCAGATCTGACATTCGCAGATTTGACCAGCATAATATTCAATGGTGGTGGAACTGTAACAAGCACTTGGCTGAGTGGTGATAGTACTGTCAGTGCGTTGCTGATGCATAACAATATTATCAACGAATTTGTGTTGGATAATGCAACACTGTCCGGTACCGATTGGGTGGTAACAATGCCGACCAAACGATACAATGTGCCTGTTCATAACACGGCGCTGTCAACGAACAGCTAACCCAATTGTTCAGCCCGTTTACCCACAAGTTCTGGCTTAATGGTGCGTGCAGGCAGTTGGTTTGAGCTATTGGAACCGTGAGGAAGGTAACGTCGCTATCGTTGATTTCTCACCACCTGCTCCAGGCGGCGGTACATCCCTGTGCTGGGAAACAACTGTTGTGACCTTTAATAACAGTCACTTGTTGGGTTCGGCTAATGAAGTAAACGTTCCAGTTAACTTCGAGAATGGGTGGTTGCGGATGGCCTTTAATGCTACTGGAATCACTGCTGTTAATGGTCAAGTTGATGGCGATGGCGTGAAACATCTGACAACAACTGCTGATCAATCGTTAACTAGCGTTGATGGTGATACATATATTGGCTTGCCTACAGTTGGCTTTATGTTGCAGGATTTTATTAGCAAAATGCTGCTCCTGGGCTTTTGGCAACATATGGTGTTAATTTCAATCATAAGTATACGGTTTTCAATGTTTAATGACTAATAACCTTGACTAGTTAGCTGTCTTTACTAAGACCCGCAATATGAGTGGTTATGCGTGTTGGTTAAAACGGGAGTGCGAAGAAATTCTGCTCCCGTTTTTCATTAAAAATAATTATGTATTTAAACTTAAAAGTATCCATGCGAATTTTTGCTAAAAATCACCATTCATTCCCATATTATTACCATCCAGCAGAATAGATTTGCTACTAAATGTTAATGCCTATATTGTGTCTATCAGCTAGGGTGTCTGATTTGAAATGAAGTTTTTTGAATTGAAAATCTGTTATGTTTTTACGTTGTGTTGTATACCACTCTTCGCTTTTATGTAAGCGCGATTCCGCGAATGGGTAATTAAACTCTATATTATTGGAGGTTAGCATGAATTTTAAATTAATAAATACAAAGGTTGCATCTGTTGTTTTGACTTTTATGATGGTTAATTCAGGTTCGGTTTTGGCTGGTACGGTAATTTTGACCGGAGTCACGGGAAATTCATGTCCTTCTTATACCGGCTATGGTGCGGATGCCAGCAGCAGATCTGAACGAGTAACTTGTAGTTCTGACACAGGACAAACTCCTACAGAAGCGCCATCATGCACACTGACAGCCTCACCTTCTACAATCAGCGCAGGTGGGACTTCCACGTTGATTGTAAGTTGCAGCCCTGCGGCCACTTCTTATGAATGGACTGGAAGTACCTTTACAGGTGGTAGTCGTACTGTTAGCCCAACAAGCACCACTACTTATTCAGTTGCTGGCATCAATAGTATTGGCAAAGGTAACACTGCTGCAAAAGAAATTATAGTTACGCCTGCAGATCCAGGCGGAGGAGGAGGAGGAGGGGTAGGTACGAGAACAACTCCGCCGACATCATTATCACCCCTTACAGATATTAGAACATGGAATTATGCTTTTGAAACAAGGAATAATATTCCTCATAACCTAAAGGCTGAAGCGGTGGGTTACATGGCGTACCTTAAGGTAATACAGGCAGGCAAGCCTACACAAATATTTTTACCTCTGTGGTAGGTTACTGCTAGGTCTGAATGTATTTGTGTTCTCCCCTCCTCCATCTTAAGATGGAGGAGTTTTTTATTTTTTTGAATTTACCACGAGGTTGAGAATAATGGGTCGTATGTTGTTAAAGCAGTTAACGGTGCTCGTCGTGATGGTTTGTTCTACCGCTCCAGCTGTAAGTGCGGAGCAAATTTTAATCGAATCCGACAAGGTCAGAATTACGAGCTTGGACTTTGAGGCGGATTTACTGCGTATTCCACTGGAGCATCGCGCGGAAGTATTGGCAAGTAAGGCTCGTATTGCCAAATTACTGGAGAGCATGCTGATTAATAAGACATTGGCAGTACAAGCGCGTAGTGTAGGAATTGATCGCGAACCTCTGATGGGTAAACAGATAGAAATGGCAGCTGATAAATTGCTGGCGCAGGAACAAATCAGTCGGATCACTAAGGAAATTAAGATACCCAACTTTGACGCGCGTGCCCGCGAGTTGTATCAGGTTGATATCGAAAAATATACCGTGCCTACGAAAGTACATGCTTCCCATATCCTGGTGGACACTAAAACCCGCACGCCGGAAGAAGCGTTACAGCGCATCAAGCAAGTCCGTGAGCAGGCGGTTGGTGGTAAAAAATTTGAAGAGTTAGCGCTGGAATATTCAGATGATCCGAGTGTTAAAGGGAACAAAGGTGACCTTGGTTTTTTTGAAGAAGGAAAAATGGTCAAGCCATTTTCTGATGCAGCTTTTGCCATCAGTGCTCCAGGCGATATCAGCGAACCGGTGAAGACAATCTTTGGTTTTCACATTATTCAGCTTAATGAAAAGAAACCGAAGCTGGTACGTTCATTTGAAGAGGTGAAGGAGAAAATCATACAGGGGGAGCGCGAGAAGCATTTAAATGAATACCGCAAAACGCTTGTCGGTGGGATACTGACCGATCCGTCATTGAAATTAAATGAAGAGGCGGTCAATCAGTTTTGGACAAACCAAAAAATTTGTGGCCGTACCGCTGGCTGCTGCTTAATTTTCTATCGCGAGAGATTAAAAGCCGTTATGTAGGCAGTGTCAGTGGAATTTTTTGGGCACTACTACACCCACTGGCGTTATTGGCAGTGTATGCAGTGGTATTCACGGCTATTTTCAAGGTAAAGTTTCCTGAACTGGAAAACCACAGTTTTATTTTGTTTGTTGCGGTAGGGCTATGGCCATGGTTGTGCTTTCAGGAAGGTGCGCAACGTGGCGCGTTGGCAGTGCAGAATGGCGGAGGTCTTATCAAGAAAGTCGCCTTCCCGCATGAGTTGCTGGTGTATGGTGCGGTCCTTTCCACTTATGCCGTCCATGTAGTCGGTTTTTTATTAGTGATTGCGGTGCTTGCGCTCACCGGCAATGATCTGTACTTTTCATCTCTGCCATTGGTGTTGTTGCTATTTTGTGTGCAACTATTATGCACTAGTGGCTTGGCGTTGATACTTGCTGCTTTGCAAGTGCTGCTCAAGGATGTTGAGCATTTTCTGACGCCGCTATTCATGATTTGGTTCTACGCCACCCCGTTCTTTATCCGGCCAGTTTGGTGCCGCAACAGATACAGCAGGTCATTGCATTGAATCCACTATCTTTTTTTTTGCCAGAATTCGCGGGTTATTGATGACTGGTAATAGCCAGATTGGCTGGCAAGATATGGTGATGCTGGCTGGCAGTTTGTTGATTTTTTGGGCTGGGCGCTGGTTCTTTAATCGTTTATCACCTTATTTTGAGGATTTTATTTAGTGCGTGAATGAATAGGTAACATGGCCATATTTCTTCAAATTGTACCTCCTTCTAATTTGTAACAGACACGGATATTGTGCAAATACCTCTTATCAGCCTAAGTAATATCGGCAAGAGTTATCCTAGCGTAGCCACGGGTAGTAATCGGTTGCGTACGATTGCTGCTTTACTCTTTAAGCGCGGTGAAACGCCGAGTTTCTGCGCGCTGCAGGGGGTTAATCTGGAGCTGAAAGCAGGAGAATCGCTTGGCTTAATCGGTGAAAATGGTGCGGGTAAATCCACGCTTTTGAAAATCATCGCCGGGGTAGTCAAGCCTTCCACCGGTCGAGTGGTGGTCAATGGACGAATTGGCGCGTTATTGGAGTTGGGCAGCGGTTTTCACCCCGAATATAGTGGTCTGGAAAATATCCATTTGGCGGCCGCGTTGATGGGTATGAGCAATGCAGAAATTGATAGCAAGCTGGATTCTATAATCGAATTTGCTGATATCGGCTCCCATATTGCAGAACCGATTAAGCATTATTCGTCTGGCATGGTGGTTCGACTGGGTTTTGCCGTGGCAACCGCCATGCAGCCGGATATTTTGATTACTGACGAAGTGCTGGCTGTGGGTGATGAATCGTTCCAAAAAAAATGCATTCGCTGGATCGAAGGTTATCTGAGCCAAGGTGGGACACTGCTGCTGTGCTCGCACAGTATGTTTCACATCCAGACCCTGTGCCAGAAAGCGGTATGGATTCATGATGGGCAGATGCATATGTATGGCAATAGCTTCGATGTAACACGAGAATATTTGACCTACCACGAAGAAAAATAGTAAAGCTGCGCATGGAAAGTGCGGTGCAGTCGAGCGGATATACCAAATTCGCAAGCTGTGGTTGGAAAATGATTTGGGTGCAGTAATTACTGTGGTTGAAATGGGGGACGTTGTACCTTTGTGGGGTAGCGTATTCTCCTGATGGGCGGCCGCCAGTAATTTTGTTTGGTGTGGCCCGGGCTGATGGAACATCGATTTATGGTACTCATTCAAATGAAACTACATATCTTTTAAATAAAGTCTCTCCTTCGCAATTTGGTTTTTGTGTTCGTCTTTCCAATCTTCAGTTATTGCCGGGGAAATATACTATTCGTGCGCATGCCATGGATCCAGAAGGCTTGCGGCTTTTTGATACGGTGAATACTACGGTGCGGATTACTGGACAAACCCGTGATTATGGTTTATGCCGTTTAGAGCATGAATGGATACCTGCAAGAGCCAGTTTTAGTGCCGTAGAGGAGGACAATTGAACTTGGGTGAGGAAATGGTGCGGGTTGTTATTTTTACATAATAGATGCTCCACAATTGGCATGTACGATTTGTGTAATATCTGTTTTATCAGGTTACTTTATGCTTTGGAAATTAATTTTTCTGATCGGTAAAATGCTGGTTAGTGCCGCAACGCAGCGAGTGTGGTACGAAAGCGCATTTGTATGATCAGCGCTGATTTGTACGCCGGAACCGTCCGTTGATGGCGCTGAAAATGGCTTACTGAGGGGAATGGTCTCTGTTGGCCACTTCACTGAATTGGTTTTTTATATTTACAAGGAGTTATATGCACCCGAAGCACCTCTACTCCGTTCATTTTGATATCGTACACGGCTGCCAGTTAAAATGTGTAGGCTGTCCAAATTCGACGCTGGAGCCAGAAATCTATCGTATCTCGGTAGATGATTTTGCACGCTGCCTGGGCAACATGGATGTCGAGCGTATCCACTCGTTGCGTCTTTTTAATTACGGAGAGCCTTTGTTGCATAAGCAACTTTCGTCGATCGTTGCGCAAATTCCTAAGCAGAGCTGGAAGGTGTCTGTCGTCGAAATCAGCACCAACGCTCAAAAAGTTTATTGGGACGACTTTGAGGAGATGCTTAAGTTAGAGGTTGTCACCAAGCTGTTTGTGAGTTGCGATGGTAATGGCACGCCAGAAAGCTACGAGCATTTACGCCCGCCGTCGAAGTGGGGAAAGCTGCCGCAAGCACAGGAGAATAAGACCGGGCGCTCGCTCACGGTGCCACGCGGTTCTTGTACATTTGTGGCGGACGCAAAAGAATTCGATGCACATCCCTGGTTTGGTGAAATCAATCAGCTATATGTTGATGCCGATGGTACGGTGGTACCTTGTTGTATGCATCCGAAAGCTGGTGTATTGGGCAATCTCATGACACAGAAATTCAGTGACATTTTAGTCGGCGAAGCACGTCGTAAATTTAAGCAGGAGCAGACAGATAATCGCGTAGCAATGTCTGTCTGCGGTAATTGCGACGTCGGGCCAATCGGTAACGAAGGGCCGTCGTTCTGGAGCCCCATCACCTACTGGAGTGCCAATAAGAGTGAGCTACCTGAAAAGTAAAGGGGTAACCATCTTATGGTTTTTTCGTAATGTACTAGAAAAATTTTGGCACGATTATTCCGATTGCTCAATACGGATATGCTGAAAATACTGTGGTAGATGTTCTTTGAGAAGCTGGTCAATTCGCCCGGCTTTTGGTTGATAGATAAAAGGACGCCGTGGGTAAATGCGATCATTTACCCACTGAGTTGATCAATTGCTCGTGGTAAAAAGACATTGCTTGGCAAAATCTTTTAGTTCAAAACGTTGTTCCAGTTCCAGGCAACCGGATAAAAAAATATCCACATAAGATTGAACAATGGGATAGCGTTTGTTCGTTGTAGCAATGGTGTCTGGTTTATTGACGTATATCCAGGCTTGCCCGGGCGACAGCGGAGTGTCTTGCTTAAGTAAGGAATAGTTTTCTGGTTCCACTGCTAATCGACAATAAGAAAATTCCCGTTTATCCATAGTGGTAATTTCTGTTGCATCGATAATATAAATTGCGGCATTCAGCACACTCTCTTTGCTCTGTACGACCCCCAAAAAAGTGGTGCTAAAACCAACCCCGCTGCCTTTAGTAAACCAACCACGTTGATACCCATTGACCTTAACGGGATAAGCAATGTGGGCGTTGGGCGTCGTTCGTTTACGTGATTCATCTTGCATCAAGCTGCCATAGCCAATAATGTATTGCGTTTTTGCAGGGTCAGGCGCGGCATTACAATTACCACTATGGTTTGCCGCAAGCTTTGTTAATTCCCCATCCGTTGTTATCACGGTTTCTTGGGCCAGCTTTTGTATGCTTGTCCCTTGGGGTTGCTGAACGTTATCTCCCTGGGGTTTGTTCACGGGCGTTGCATTTGCGCTGGCCACCAATATATATATCGCTGATGCCAAAATCAGTTCGAAGGAGTTCGATTTCTTCATAAACTTTCGTCTTTGTTAATCACAAGGTTTAAACCACCGGCTTTAGCTGCGACAATATGCCACACGATGAGTTGTCCGCCTAACATGGCACCTTAGGACACATCGTTTAAGCGACGTGTATCTGGACGCTCAGTCCGTAATTCAACTTCCTGGCTTTAGGGAGCACACATAGCCACACCTTCATTGATCCAGCCGCGCGTGACGACTTCCTGGATGGCGGCCGCCTCACTAGAAAAGCGATGATTGCTGTCGATACCGCGGGCAAACCCATTGTTATAGGCTCGATAGACCGGCACTGTCCCGGTCGGACATATACCATTGGTTGGTGGAGTCGAAATGAAATCCAGGCTTTCAAAATTCCAGCGCTTCTGCGTGGCGGGCGTAATGGCCTGAAGCTGCTTAAGGCCATCACATTCAAAACCCGCCAATGTATAGAAATGCGAATTGGGGCCGGGGACTTGACTGCCGTAGAATCGACAAACGGGCGTACTGCCGCCCGACTTGAAACTATTGCCAGTGCGAACCCAGCCGGGTCCCGCGCTCCCGCCGTCGATGCCCGCAGCCTCATTGGCGTCGGCGGTGATGAAATAATGATCCAGGTGGGTGTTGTAGAACTCAACGACGGGCATACTAACAAGCGCTCCGCTCAGATTATAGCGAGCCAGAACGGCACTCGTCGCATCCTGCCCCGCAACGAGCAAACGAGGGGAATCGAGCGCCAGCGCATCAACGCTCAACATGCCGGGTAGCGGATACGCCCCATCGACGCCAAAACTTGTGTCAAAGCTGTTATTCGGAAGCAGGCGATATAGCGCTGCCGATCTTGTCGTAAGATCGCTACGGCTGCGCGCTATCATTACACTGGCATCGGGCAGTACAGCAAAATTCCAAGTGTTAGAACTTTGATCAGCCAACAAATTATTCGCCCCGATCAGTACGCCATTGTTGGAAATCCGAATCACGATCAGTGATTCGATTGATGAACCGGATGGTCTGTTGTGAATGCCAGCCAACAGCGAGCCATCGCTCAGTGAGAGCAGAGAAAATGGTATTCCAATGGCGAATGCATTGGCAAAATCCGCGGCATAGGCAAACTGACCGCCCGCCCCAAACAAAACTACTGGCAACCCATGTGAATCTACCTTGTAGAGACGCAGATTCTGAGTTGTCAGTACGGCAAAAACCACTGAGCCGTCTCCAAGCAAAACCAACTCCGCATGAAGCGATTGCTCCCCGGCAGACAACGCAAACTCGATTTTACCGCTTGTGCCAAAATTCAAGTCAGGCGTTCCATCCGGCATTGTCTGCTGCAAAACTGCGGTTCCGCCGCTCGTTGTCGTTCCGTAAAGCAAGTGCCCATCGGGACGAACACCCAATGCAATATCCGTATTAGCTGATGACGGTGATGTGAGACTGGGGGCGAATCCGGCGAGGAGTATTCCGGCAGAGTCAAGTCGAAATGCCGTGACGGTGCCGACCTGGCCAAAAGATCCTGCTGCGGTTCCGGTCACGACCGTTATCGCCCCGCTTTTTTGTGAAGCTGCACGCACCTTACCCTTGAACCTGATGTATTGCCTCGGTGCTCGCCCGTTCGTCCAAATGCAATGTCGGGGAACCATTTGTCGTTAGGCGTTCAAGCAAATAATCAATGGTTGCGTCTGCAACTGAACTACCTGCAAGCACAATTTTGCCCGAAGTTTCAACCAGTATCGCGTCAACTTTGTCGTTGCTATATTCAGCGATGTTCACGACACCGACAGCGAAGCCATCGCCTCGGCCATAGCTGGTTTGGAGATGGCCGTTTCTATCGAGGTTTGCGATGCCAGCATTCTCGCCGCGAGGTAAGCAAGTGAAGCCGCATGTAAGGGTCCGAGTGACACTTGCTGGTATCAACAAGCCGCCTGCGTCATTTGGCAGGATACTTATGGCGGCGAACCTGCTATAGCCGGCAAGTGCAATCATCGTGCTGCCCGCAGTACCAAAAGCGCTATCCAGAATTCCGCTGGCATTAAAATGACGCACGCGCGCAGTGATGGCCCCGTCATTGTTGACGGAGTTGACTAATGCGATACCGCCATCGCTCAATACTGTCAATCGCAAAGTGAAACTAGGGAAGCTGCCACTATCAATCTCAAGTCGACCGGTAGTGCCGAGAGACGTATCGGCTAAACCGCCAGCAGTGACTCGCCACAGCACGACTGTGCCGCTTGCTTGGGACGGAGCATCGCCCATCAGAAGTAACCCACCATTACTGGTGCGCACCATTGTGACCGGAACATCGAAGGGATTGCCCACGTCGTACCCCGAGACTAAGCCACCATTTCCAAAGCCAAAATTGAGTGTACTGGCGGCCGTCACGCTAACCAGCAGATAAGTGCCACCGCTGTTGTTAAGGGTCGTTTTTGCCATCACTGTAAACCCGCCATCCGGCTCGGCGACAATAGGAGCGTCTGAGATCATCCCAAATTCGGGGGCAGGCCGCTGAGTATCTTTTCGCCGTTTGGTGCATAGGTCGAATCACGCACGCCAGCTGGGTTAAGGCGTGTAAGTCGCAATGCAAATTGCGACCCTTGTGTGGCGTCCGAGACGATCAATAGATCGCCGTCCGGCTGTTGCACGAAGCGCGCCGGGCCTATTTCCGCACTGAAGAAACCTTGCATACCAAAACTGGTGTCGAAGACGCCGGTCGCTGTTAGCCGGTCAGTACAAGGCCGTTTGGGCTAGCTCCATTTATCAGTATGAATCCATCAGTACCCTGCTCGAGTTGTTGGACTGCGTAAACATTGGGCAGATTAAATAAGGCAACGCCATTTTGGCCGAACGTGGCATCAGGAACGCCATTTGGAAGTAGTCGGAGAACAAAAGCGTGTGATTGCCGTTCCGACGTAAAGCCGGCAAGTAGCAACTTGCCGTCGCGCTGCAGAGCAGATGCGGATGGCGTATATTCCGTGCCGGCGGGCACCCCGATGCGCACGATGCCGCTGCTTCCAAACGAACTGTCGAGCACCGGCGCTGCGTGCGCTTCAAACATCGTGACATTTAACGCGATGAGCGCAAAAAGTATCGCGAATATTTTTTCATTTGCCATCGTCCCTAATACCTTCAGTAAGCTCGACATCATTTTCCCTTATCAATATGCAATTAGAGTCGAAACCAGAAACGTTCTACCCCGTAATGTTGATGGGTGCCAGCCGTTAGAGTCTAGCAAGGAATGTCCCATGGGATAGGAAAACTTATTACGTCTTGTTGAACGTTTATACGCCGACAATAAGTGATCCTTTGTACATTTTTCGTGGTGAACGACTAGGTGTTTTTAACCACTTTTATTCAATACTTGGGTATTGAATAAAACATAAAAACTTCTTTTAGCACGAAGCGGCTATCAGTAATTTTGTTGCTATTGACCCTTGTACCGTTGCTGTGTAGCGATAGCTATGTATTAATAAACCCAGATGGCCCATTGGATTCGTGCTTCCAATGGACCATCTGGGTTTATTTCGTTGGGTTTTTTATTGTGACCCTAGGGTGAGCTAAGACGCCAACAATAAATCTTAAAGATTGGCCTTAATGCGGGCTTTTTTGGAGTTCAGGCATTTTTTTCAGAGATGATTGATTAGTCAATAAGTCTGCGAGAGTATAGCGGTCTAAAGTGGCAAAGAAATTTTTGCTCGCTTCTGCTAGCACTGATTTGAGGATACACGCGGGTAGTAATGGGCAACCTTGCTTTTTTGCATTGAAACATTCGACCAAATTGATATTTTCTTCCATATCGCGCACTACATCCCCGATGTTGATCAATTGTGGTAAGCGCGCCAAGCGCATTCCTCCACCCTTGCCGCGCGTGGTTTGAATATAGCCGCGATTGGCCAGTTGGTGTACGACTTTCGTTAAGTGACTCTGCGAAATACCATATTTCGCAGCAACATCGCTGATCGTAGCCAACATGTTTTGCTGTGCGCCTAAGTAAATTAAGGTACGTAATGAATAATCGGTAAAGTGGGTAAATTGCATTTGTCGTTACACTTAAAATTACATTTTAATCAACGCGGTGCTACATTCTAATCAGAATCCTATGCAATTCCTAGTAGCCTGTCAGTCCCTCTTGTTCTCTGTCTTCGAGTCGTTATATCCTAAATACTTAACTACTACTATATTTGTTTAAACTATTGATCTGGCATGACGAAATATTAACCCCGTTCGGGTTGGGCTTGTCGAAACCCATTCATCTTTCGACAGGCCTACGAACGTCGCCAAGTGGTGCCGGATGCAGAGTCTTCCAGCACAATTCCCGCTTCTAAAAGCTCCTTACGGATACGGTCGGATTCAGCGAAATTTTTGGATTGTTTGGCGGCAGTTCGTTCGGCAATTAGAGCATCGACATTCTTAGTAAGGCCAAGTGGAGTAAAGTCGACTATACCTAGTCCTGTGGTGCCTGTAAGGCCTGTAACTGAAACACTCACATTGACACGATGTCGTCCTTGCAGATAATCATCAGGATTTTGCTGCAACAAGCCAAGCACTTCACCTAACATCTTAAGTTTCTTTGCAGCTTCTATTGGTTGGTTGCGATTCACCTCATTTGCCAGATCGAACAGAACTGCCATCGCTTCAGGCGTGTTGAAATCATCGTCCATCGCCATTTTAAAACGTTGTGAGTAAGCCTCGTTCCAATCGATTGAAACCGTTTCGATAGGCACAGCAATTTTGCTTAATGCCGTGTACAAGCGGTTCAATGACTGTTTAGCATCGTCCAGATGCGCATCGGAATAATTCAGCTGGCTGCGGTAGTGCGCGCGCAGGATAAAGAAGCGCACGACTTCCGCATCATATTTATTCAGCACCTCACGGATCGTGAAGAAATTACCGAGGCTTTTCGACATTTTTTCGTTGTCTACGCGCACGAAGCCATTGTGCATCCAGACATTCACAGACTTGCACTGGCATGCGCCCTCACTTTGCGCGATCTCATTTTCGTGGTGCGGAAACTGCAAGTCAGCCCCCCCACCGTGAATATCGAAATGTTTACCCAGCGTTGCCAGGCTCATCGCCGAACATTCAATATGCCAACCAGGACGCCCTTCCCCCCAAGGAGAATCCCACTTCACTTCGGCTGGTTCGCTCTCTTTGGCATGCTTCCACAATACGAAATCGAGCGGATCAAGCTTGCCATCATTCACTTCCACACGCTCACCGGCACGCAAATCCGCCAGTGTTTTGCCAGATAATTTTCCGTAATTGGCAAATTTGCGCACTGCATAATTCATATCTCCATCAACTGCTTGATAGGCTAACCCGTTAGCTTCCAGCCTGGCGATCATGTCCAGCATTTGCGGTATGTATTGAGTGGCCCGTGGTTCAAAAATCCGGTGGCAGAATGCCCAATGCGCGTTCATCTCATGCATCGCATCAATAAAACGCTGCGTGAGCGCATGGATAGATTCAGCATTCTCCGCCGCACGCTTGATAATTTTGTCGTCAATATCGGTGATATTACGCACATAGGTTACGTCCAGCCCGCTCGCCTTAAGCCAGCGATATACCATGTCGAATGCCACCATCACCCGCGCATGGCCGAGATGGCAATAGTCATATACCGTCATGCCGCATACATACATTCGGACCTTACCGGGTTCGATGGGAATAAAATCCTGCTTGTCGCGGGTAAGAGTATTGTAAATTTTCAGCATCAAAAACCTTTAGGGTAAACTTTTCTTGATTGTCTACGTACCGGCAACGCTGGCTTGGATGCTGTACGGATTTTACCTTCCGCCATATTATTCATCCACAGACACCACAATACGCATATGAATTAATACCGCGTGCTTAACCTTAACTTTGATCTTTTGCCCACGAATCTTTGAGGGTCACGGTGCGGTTGAACGTCAGTTTTCCACCCGGTTCGTGCTCATGCCGATCGGTGCAGAAATATCCGAGACGCTCAAATTGGTAATGTGTTTCAGGTGCCGCGTCACGCACGGCAGGTTCAACCCAGCCCTGCACTACAGTCAGTGACGCTGGGTTGATGAATTCACAGAAATCGCGCGTCTTGTCGTTGTCTGGTTCCGGCACGGTGAACAAGCGGTCATACAAACGAATCTCAGCAGGCAGTGCATGTTCAGCGGACAGCCAGTGGATCACACCCTTTACTTTGCGCCCTGCCGGGTTTTTGCCCAGCGTGTCTTGATCAATAGAGCAGCGAAGTTCGATTACGTTACCGGCAATATCTTTTACTACTTCATCACAGCGCATCACATAGCTGTAGCGCAACCGCACTTCACCTCCGGGTGTCAAACGCTGCCAGCCTGCGGGTGGATTTTCGGTAAAATCGTCGGCCTCAATCCAAATCTCTTTGCTGAACGGCACTATGCGGCTACCGAATTCTGGGTGTTCCGGATGAAAGCCGGCTTCGCGGGATTGACTTTCGCCCGCCACAAAATTACTGATGATGACCTTCAGCGGTTTAACCACCGCCATTACGCGCACCGCACGCGCCTCTAAATCTTCACGGATGCATGCCTCCAGCACAGCCATATCAACCACGTTTTCACTCTTGGAAATACCGATCCTGCGCGTAAATTCGCGGATGCCTTGCGGTGTGTATCCGCGTCTGCGCATACCGATAATGGTCGGCATACGTGGATCATCCCAGCCGGATACATGCTGTTCGGTGACAAGTTGCAACAGCTTGCGCTTGCTGGTTATGGTGTAGCGTAATTCCAGGCGCGAGAATTCAATTTGCCGGGGATGGGACGGTACAGCCAACTGATCCAGCACCCAGTCATACAAGGGTCGGTGGTCTTCAAACTCCAGCGTACATAACGAGTGCGTAATACATTCCAGCGCATCGGAAATGCAGTGGGTGTAGTCATACATCGGGTAGATGCACCAAACATCACCCGTGCGGATGTGGTGTGCGCGACGAATGCGGTAAATCGCCGGGTCGCGCAAATTGATATTGCCAGAAGCCATGTCGATTTTAGCGCGAAGCACCTTGGCGCCATCGGCAAACTCCCCTGCGCGCATGCGCTGAAACAGGTCAAGATTTTCATCTATGGAACGTTCGCGGTATGGGCTGGGCTTGCCCGGATGCGTAAGCGTGCCACGATATTCGCGCATTTCCTCAGCACTGAGATCATCCACATAAGCCTTGCCCTGCTTGATCAACTCGACCGCAAAGCCGTAAAGCTGTTCGAAGTAATCAGACGCCCATCGCACCTCGCCTTGCCATTGAAAGCCCAGCCATTGAACATCCTCTTGAATAGCGCGCGCGTATTCTTCGCTTTCCTTTTCCGGGTTTGTATCGTCAAAGCGCAAATTGCAGCGGCCTTGATATTCGAGGGCTAAACCAAAATTCAGGCAAATAGACTTGGCATGGCCGATATGCAGATATCCATTCGGCTCCGGTGGGAAGCGTGTGGCAACATCTGCATGTTTACCACTTGCCAGATCGGCCTCAATAATATTGCGGATGAAGTGGGGAATGGGTGCTTGTGTGTGACTGCTCATTATTCGATGATTCTTTCAAGGCAAGAGCAACAATTTTACCCGAAAATCTCCTTACTCAAACAGATGAAGCACGGATCACCTTGTCAGCCGATACGATAAGCTGTGAAAAAAATGGGCAGGTTTGATAGAATCCGGTTCCCTTGGGTAAGCCATTTATTCAGAATGCTTCATAAATTTCGCGTGATAATCACGCAAAATTGGTTAATAGGGAAATTTTGGTAAAACGTGGCGTAATTATGTATGCGCCCAAGTGAACAAAATTTTTCCTATCAATCATAAGGGCACATCTAAAAATTCAGATTTCGTCACAATACTTTGTTGCCCACAAAAAATGTTTTCTCACATATAGTTATATGCTGCGCCAACATTTTTTATTCGCGCCTAGTCTTGTTTAAAACTCTAAATTTTTAGAGGTACCCATAAAATCATTTCGGAAACGTACCACATAATGGATAAATTCAACCGTTTTGGCCGCTACGTAACATTATGTGGAGGCGCACTGTTATTAAGCTTCAGCTTCATCACAAGCGCGGATGAAATCCAGGATATCAACAAGCTGTTCAAGCAGAATCAGCATGCGCAAGCACTAAAACGGGTTGACGCTTATCTTGTCAACAAGCCCAAGGACGCACAGGCACGTTTTCTGAAAGGGCTAATCCTCACTACTCAGTCTAAAACCAATGACGCGATCAGCATATTCCAAGCGTTGACTGAGGATTATCCGGAACTACCGGAACCATATAACAACCTTGCCGTGTTATATGCGGGTCTAGGCCAATATGACAAAGCCAAAACCGCATTGGAAAGGGCGATCCACAACCATCCAAACTATGCCACTGCACAGGAAAATTTAGGCGACATCTACGCAAAATGGCAAGTCAAGCTTATGAACGCGCGCTACAACTAGACCGGAAAAATTCCGCCACACAGAGCAAACTTGCCCTGATTAATGACCTTTTCCCCAAGAATAAACCGAACGCCGCCACTGTTAGTGCAGCCAAGCCGCAAGCCGCCGCTCCTGGGACAATACCTGCATCGCCCAAAGTAGTCACTACCGTGCCCGAATCCGCTTCACTCACAAAGCCCGCAATGATTAAAAAGCTGGCTGCCCATAATGACGCTGAAGTGTTGAAGACATTGCATGAATGGGTTGAAGTATG
The DNA here is from genome assembly GCA_016721605.1 of Nitrosomonadales bacterium. GTDB lineage: Bacteria > Pseudomonadota > Gammaproteobacteria > Burkholderiales > Gallionellaceae > Nitrotoga. The sequence continues at coordinate 7,135 of JADKHS010000034.1, read as the reverse complement.
GTCGTCCCAAAATATCAACAAATACTTAGATTTTTATGCGGTCGATTTTAAAACCCCGAACGGCGAAAAACGCGACCAGTGGGAAAGCGCAAGCAAGGCGCGGGTCAGCGCACCTAAATATATCGAAATTAATATCAGCAATGAAAAGATCAGCTTCCTGGATGAAAACCATGCCACCGTTACCTTTCACCAATCCTATCGCTCCGACTACTTAAACACGTCCTTCGACAAAATCATGCTTCTGGTAAAATCCAACGACAGATGGCTAATCCAAGAAGAGCGTGCCGTAAAATAATTTAATATGCACCTCAGCCTAACTGCCGATGCCCCCCAGTCTCTGACCCTATTTGCACTGACATCCATATTGATTTCATATCTTCAATACATACCGGAAAATGCAATGCTATGCCGCGTATATATCACACGCATATTTAAGAGATAGCATATGAAACCCCGGACACATCACTTTCCCTGCCGCTCAGTTGTATGCGATGGTGCGCCGCACCAACTGGCACTTTTCCCAACCTTCAACAATATAAGGAGAATTTAGCATGGTTAAACTGCATACTAATTATGTAATAATCACACTCGAACTGGATGCCGAGAAGGCACCTGCCACTGTTAAAAATTTCCTCGAATATGTTAACAGTGGTTTTTACTACAAGACCTTATTCCATCGCGTGATCGATGGATTTGTAATTCAGGGAGGTGGCTATAACTACTCACTGGGAACAGTCTCGATGAGCAGCCTTACCAAGATGTCACTAAAATCTACCAATCCGCCCATAAAAAATGAGGCTGCGAATGGCCTGAAGAATGACAAATACACTATTGCCATGGCGCGTTCATCCGTCCCCCACTCCGCTACATCCCAATTTTTCATTAACCTGAAAGATAATAATTCCCTGAATTACACTGCACCCGATAAGCAAGGCTATGGTTACTGTGTGTTTGGCAAGGTAGTGGCAGGCACAGAAGTTGTGGATGTTATCAGCAAAGGTTGCAGTCGGCAATCGCTACGGACTCGAAAACGTCCCATTGGAGGATGTCGTCCTCAAAAAAAGCTGAAGAAGTGCAGTGATAAAAATAGCGCTTGGGAACTTGTCGGTTGTACAAACCGAGAATAAGTCGCGTGAACATTAGGGTGCCCATTAGTTAAGAGCGGTAATTGTCTTCATATCATTTACGAGGAAATCATATAATGAAACTTCAACAAATATTCGTTACCCTGTTGCTTAGTTGCCTGCTATTGTGCACAGCACAAGCGGCTCCCATTTCTCAACACCATCCAGCACAAAAAGGAAAAATTAACATGGTCAAACTGCATACCAACCTCGGCAATATAACTATTGAACTGGATGCTGAAAAAGCGCCTGTCACCGTCAAGAATTTCCTCGACTACGTGAACAGCGGATTTTACGACAATACGTTGTTCCATCGCGTAATCGATGGCTTCATGATCCAAGGCGGCGGCTTCGAGCCCGGCATGAAAGAAAAACCCACCAAGGCGACAATTCGAAACGAGGCAGCTAATGGCTTAACGAATGATAAATATACAATCGCCATGGCCCGCACCTCCGATCCGCACTCTGCCACAGCGCAGTTTTTTATTAACTTAAAGGACAACATGTTCCTCGACTACACTGCATCCAGTAGCCAAGGCTATGGTTATTGCGTATTCGGAAAAGTGGTGTCAGGCACAGAAGTGCTGGATGCTATCCGCAAAACCAAGACGGGCAATAAATCTGGGCACCAGGACGTACCGCTAGAGGACGTAATCCTCACTAAAGCGGAAGTAGTGCAATAACTCAAGGAACAGTAGTGACCACGCAAGCTTGCTGAACTTGAGATGGCAAAAAACAAATTTCGTCGCGTTTCATTGGAATAATCAAAACGCGACGAAATACAGACCAACCATCTGTATAACAAACTTTTTTAAGTTCTTCAGCGCCCCACCTATTCCGTGGCCCATAGTTTATTTATTTCTGACCTGCATCTTTGCGCTGAACAACCGCAAAGCATGCAGGTATTTCTGCATTTCATCCAACAGATTGCGCCTAAAGCCGAAGCGCTTTATATCCTCGGCGATTTATTCGAATACTGGGCTGGCGATGATGATATCGACGACCCATTTAATCATCAAATCACCGATGCCTTACACACACTTTCCGTTAGCGGCACGGGCATCCACATTATGCATGGCAACCGTGATCTGATAATGGGCCAGAAACTGGCACAAGCCAGTGGCGCCACGCTATTAACTGACCCTACCCTGCTTAACTTATATGGCACGCCAACATTACTTACCCATGGCGATATACTATGCACTGACGATATTGATTATCAAAATTTCCGTAAACAAGTACATGACCCCGCCTGGCAACAACAATTCCTTGATCAGCCGCTGATACAACGCAAGGCCCTCATTGCGCAATTGCGTGCACGTAGCGAGAATAACAAAAAACATAAAAGCCACGATATTATGGACGTCAATCTGGATGCAGTTGCGGACTTGCTGCGCAAATACCACTATCCACGCATGATCCACGGGCATACCCATCGGCTAAAGCGCCACTTGCATATGGTGGATGGCCATAGTTGCGAGCGCTGGGTACTAGGAGATTGGCACAGTACCGGGAATGCCTTGCGCTGCGATGTAGTAGGGTGCAGTTGGGAAACGATTACTTTGTAGCACCGCACAAATTTTCGCACGGCACGCCATCGCGATTTTTGTCCAAAGACCTGGCATTACAATGCGATAGATAAAAATTCGCTTCTTCGCAAGAGTTTATTTGTGAACAATGTCGCTTACTGCCGCAAATACTGTTCTGCGCAGCATATTGTTGCCGAGGCGCTGCATGTGCCTTGCGCCATTCTTTTGGCGGCATCTGATCGGTCTGTGCCCATAATCCGCGCTTAGCTTTTTTGGCATCATTGTGTACTGCGAGCAGTGCTTTACCCTTGGAACGAGAAGACCCCCACGCCATTCCGCGCTGTACCTGTTCATGGTTAACGTTCAATTCGCCCACTGTAATTGATGCCACCAACCTGCCATAATCGTCCACGGCTTGGCTATCCACGTTTACGTATTTATTGAGCACCAGCTCGGCCAACGATTGCGTGGAATGTTCACCGAACGCCTGCGCCTTTTCTGGCGCATCTATTCCGGCCAACCGCACCTTGATTTGCTTATTGCCGCGTAATATAAGAACCGTATCACCATCCATCACGGCGATAACCTTGGCTGAAAATTCTTCAGCGTGAGCGGCATTGAGTGTGCCGAGTAGAAATAGAGCAGCTACCAATCCACTTTTAAGGACGCTCTTCACAGCAGCGTACTTTTTTACCAGCGCCAAGACCAATAGGGTGTAGCCCGCCGCGAGGATATCGTCGAACATAACGCCAAGACCACCATGCCATGTCCGGTCAAAATGGCGGATAGGCGGTGGCTTGACGATGTCAAAAAATCGAAACAGCAAAAACGCCAGCAATTGCCAAAAAAAACCTTCGGGCGTAAAAAAAAGCACCAGCAGGAAAGCGACAATCTCATCCCACACCATCCCTCCGTGGTCCGCTACACCCAGCGTTTTGCCGGTCTTTTCACACGCCCACACGCCTACGGCGAAGGCCCAGACCAACGCCACGATAAACAGGGCATCAGTTAGACGTTCCGCAAGAACCCAATAAATCGGGAAAGCAACCAATGTGCCCGCCGTGCCGGGTGAGCCGGGAAACAGGCCACTGCCAAAACCAAAAGAAAGAAAATGTGCAGGATGGCTAAATACAAAACGCCACGAAGGTTGTACCCGAAAATCAGCGGAAGTGGTCATAGCCTGATTCTTCAATGTTGATAACGCTGCCATCCGCAGCCCTCACTATGCACTTCTTTTCCGCCGTGATGGTGCCGATACGTGTCATCAATAAACCAAGATTACTGGCAATTTTCTCCACTTCAGGGCGATACGCAACAGGTACAGTAAAGCACAGCTCATAATCATCACCCCCGGCCAGCACGCAGTGCTTGACTAGTGGCTGCCCTAAATAAGGCCGTAATGTGCAGGAAATTGGCAGAGCGGCAAATGCAATTTCGGCCCCAACGTTAGAGCACGCCAATATATGGCCGAGATCTGCCAGCAATCCATCTGAAATATCAATTGCACTGTGCGCCACACCGCGAAGTGCCAACCCAAGTGCCACACGCGGCATGGGTTGGTGCAGCGCCGAAGCACAAGCCGCAAAATCCTTCGCCGCCAATTGTATATGCCCCTGTATATGGGCCAATGCCAACGCGGCATCACCCAATACGCCGGACACCCAAACATCGTCACCAACCTGTGCCCCCGAACGCCGCAACGCCGCACCATGCGGCACTTCACCCATGATCGTGACGCACAAATTAAGCGGCCCACGGGTAGTATCCCCACCAATCAGCGCTACTTGATGTTCATCCGCCAACGCAAACAAACCTGCGCTGAATTTTTCCAGCCACATCTCATCAACCTCGGGCAATGACAACGCCAAAGTCACCCAACACGACTGCGCCGCCATCGCCGCCATATCGGAAAGATTTACTGCCAGCGCCTTGTGTCCAAGAAAAAAAGGATCAGCATCCGGGAAAAAATGCGTCCCACCCACCAACATATCGGTTGACACTGCCAGCTCCATGCCATGCCTGATGTGTACGAGCGCGGCATCGTCGCCCACGCCCAAGACCGCGCCGGGCGTAACGCGGGTAAAAAAACGACGGATCAACTCAAATTCAGAAACCATAAACTAAATTTTACCCAAACCCGCTACCCAGCTGGGTAGCGGCACTGCGACATCCACAAACCAAACGCTGCTCGCCATATGCAATGGTCATGGCAAACTATCAATAAACTTCTTCATAGAAACTTTAAGCGTTGGAAAATTCGGGTTAACCATTAAACGGCGAAGCGTACCGGCTTTAAGATTTTCTTCAGTTAACTCGCCTTGCAAGTTTTGTTCCGAATTTTTATTACACGCATCATATTGTTTAATATCATCCGGGTAATAGTGTGTGCAATTTGCATACGCTCCCATCATTCCATAGTACGCATCATCTATAGGCAAGATTATTGAAGTGTGCGCAGCGCTTAATATTTTTTGTTCAGGAAAAACGCTATTTACCAACTCCAGATTTCTTTTTGGAATAGTTGGCGGAATTTTTTTGGTATCGGTCGTATAAAGAACCAATTGATTACACGTGTGGTGCGCGTGGGCCATAAAATCCAAAGTAGCCGACGTATAAACGGTTGTATCGTCCTGACTGGCAGCGGTAAATATCGGGATATTTACCGCGTGCTCGTGCAGCCGAGCTTGTACTTCCTGTATCAACGCGTATATCTGGGCCGCAGCATTTTTGGGGAAGGATTCATATTTATAGATAGCCTTGTCGGGCAAAATATTGACCCACTTTGCCGATGGCAGCAACCAACTATAAACTTTATGGACATTGGCTAAAGAAGCCATTGGAGTAACTTTCAGCGCGGGAGAAAACAGGAACAATCCGCGTACCCGATTATCTCCCAAAGCTTGATAAACACTCAGCGTGCCGCCGGTAGATAACCCTCCCAGATAAATTTCATCAGCCTCAGCGGCGAGCTTGTCGGCTCCATAGGCTTCCGCTTTTGCCCACTCTTGCCACGTTACATCAAGCAAATCACCAGGCTGCGTACCATGTCCGGGCAACAGTATTGCCATGACACGGAAACAGTTTTCTTGAAAAAAGATGCCAGTACATGCATGGAATAAGGCGCATCGGTCAATCCATGGGTAAGCAAAATACCGCGTTGATAGGGTTTTTCACGTCCTTTGGGGCAGCCCTCAGCCGGTTTTAATTCAAAGGGAGCATTGCCATTGACTACTTTTTCCAACTCGGCCACATCACTTCCAGCACGCACTTTTCTAATCATCGCGCGGCTATCTGCCACGTAATTAGAAAACGTCAATTGGCCACCATTGAACTGCGTGTTCAGGCCAGAAGGCTGATGCCTCGCCGCCAATGGCGGAGTTGCCCCGCATGCTTGCAACAACAATAGGGAAATCCTAAAAAATACTGTTAAATCGATTCATATCTGCCCACTATTTACATTGCCCGGTTTTATCAATCAATAAATTGCATTCTACGCTAGCCGTCGTGTCCCACGGTGTGGACTTGGCCGACATACTGCGCGAACACGGCCAGCCCTATCTCGATACGCACGCCCTGTCTGTTGTCCAAGACAAGGCGTGGCGAGCTATCATCGCCTGTCGTACCCAATCTCTGGGTGGGCATATCGAATGCTGCGATCGCTGTGGCACACTGCGTTACCGCTACCATTCATGCCGCAACCGCCACTGCCCGCAATGCCAGACACGCACCAAAGAAGCGTGGCTCGCGGCGCGAAGACGGGAGCTGTTGCCGGTGCCGTATTTCCATCTGGTGTTCACCTTGCCTCATGCCCTGAACAGGCTGGCGGGAGTCGATGCGCGTATGCTGTACAAGCTGTTGTTCGGTGCGGTGGCTGACATGCTGAATGCATTCGCCGCCAATCCGCGTTGGCTGGGCGGCACGCCCAGTTTTACGCTGGTGTTACATACCTGGAAGCAAGATTTGGGTAGGCATATCCATATCCACGCTTTAGTGGCAGGCGGAGCGCTGACTACGGAGGGCAAGTGGGTGAGCGCGAAGCGCGGCTTCCTGTTCCCGGTGAAAGCGTTGTCTGCTGTGTACCGGGGCAAGTTCATGGACGCGCTCGATGCGGTGCGCAAGGCGGGCAGCTTACGCTACGACGCGGCGCGAGACGATGCATCATGGCACACACTTACCGCCGCTTTACGCCGCCACGACTGGGTGGTGTATGCCAAACAGCCGCTGGGTGGGCCGGCACAGGTGCTGGAATATCTCGGGCGCTACACGCACCGGGTGGCAATTTCCAACGAGCGCATCCTCGGCATGGATGGGAATCATGTGCGCTTCAGGATGCGCGATTCGGCCAATGGCAACCGCAAGAAGGTGATGCGCCTGGAAGCAGGCGAGTTCATCGGACGTTTCATGCAACACATGTTGCCCAGTGGCTTCAAGCGTATCCGGCACTACGGCTTGCTCGGCCCCGCGCACAAAACCGCCAACCTG
>JADKHS010000033.1 GCA_016721605.1 Nitrosomonadales bacterium | reverse complement strand
GTCAACGCCAGCTGAAGGCTCGTCGAGAAATAGAATCTGTGGTTCATGGGATAGCGCTTTGGCGATCATGACCCGGCGCTTCATACCGCCCGACAGTGTCCTGATTTTTGCATCTTTCTTGTCCCACAGGGACAGATCGCGCAGCACTTTTTCGATATAGGCTGGATTGGGCGGTTTACCAAATAGGCCACGACTAAATTTCACCGTGGCCAAAACGGATTCGAAGGCATCGGTGGAAAGCTCCTGCGGCACTAGACCGATTTTTGATCTGGCCGCGCGATAATCAGAAACTATGTCATGGCCATCGGCCAGAACCTTACCCTGGCTCAGGCTAACAATCCCGCAAATAATGTTGATTAATGTCGTCTTGCCGGCTCCATTCGGACCCAGCAGGGCAAAAATTTCTCCACGCTGAATCTCCAGATTGATGCTTTTGAGAGCCATACAGCCAGAAGCGTAGGTCTTTGTAAGGTTTTCGACTGATATAACTGACTGCACGTAATTTCCTTATTGACAGTAAATCTACTTTTAACGCTTTTATAGAAAAAGCATTTAATCCACTGGATTTATCAACGTATTCTACTTTTAAAAGTAGAACAACATTGTCGCTCATCTTTACTGCCTGTGTATCCGGTGGCTTGAATTTGACACCTTCTTGGAGAGACTCACTTTATGCTGGAAGAGCCTCAAACTGGTCGATCTGCCAGACTCACGGGTATAATGAACATTTTTTAGCTAGGAATAGAAATGAATCTAGATCGAGTAAATTCTGGTCGCGACCTTCCCAATGATTGTAACGTTATTATTGAAATTCCCATGAATGCTGACCCTGTCAAGTACGAGGTAGACAAGGAAACTGGCGCCATGTTTGTGGATCGCTTCATGTCCACGGCAATGCATTATCCATGCAACTACGGCTATATCCCACATACGCTGTCAGAAGACGGAGATCCGGTGGATGTACTTGTAATCTCACCCGTGCCGCTCATTACGGGTGTGGTGGTCCGTTGTAGGCCATTGGGCATGTTGCAGATGACTGACGAAGCTGGCGAGGATGCCAAGATATTGGCTGTACCTGTTGACAAGTTATGCAGTCTTTACAGTAAGTTAAAATCACATGCCGATTTGCCGGAGCTTGTGCTGTCGCAAATTTCGCATTTCTTCGCTCATTATAAAGACCTGGAAATAGGAAAATGGGTCAAGATAAATGGCTGGGTCGGGGTCGAGGAAGCCAAGGCGGAGATCTTGGATGGGGTCAAGCGCTATAAATCAGCCGATAATAAACCGATGTTCTAAATAAATTATATTAATATCAATAGATAAACGAAAAATTTATTTTTGTTTATGGTGGTTGCCAAAGGGAGCTGGACTATCATCTTTGAAGTTTTTGTATTTATATTTTGAATTTTTTAGTTTTACGTTAGCGTTGCTTTCTTTCTTCAACTTCACACATGAAATTCTACCTCGGTCTCGACTTTGGCACATCCGGCGCACGCGCTTGTGTTGTGGACAAAGTTGGGGCTATTAGCCATGAAGATCATATCTTTTATCCTGATGGGGTTGTACAAACTCATTTGAATTGGCGAGAAGTACTGCATACACTGCTCAAACGCCTACCCGCTACTATTGCGGCTGAATTACAAAGCATTGCTATCGCTGCTACTTCTGCCACAGTATTATTGTGTGATAAAGAGTTGGAGCCGACTACGCCCGCTTTGCTCTACTTCGATAACCGCGCACAAGAAGAATCGGAACAACTAGAGCAGCTTGCCCCGCCGGGCCATATTGCTTGCAGCGCAAGCTCAGGATTAGCTAAATTTCTGTGGTTGACAAAGCACACAGAGCTTTCAAACGTAGCGTACTTCCTGCATCAGGCGGATTGGCTCGCTGCGCTACTTACCGGGCTAGGTGGCGTCAGCGATTATCATAATGCCCTTAAGAGTGGCTATGATGTAGAGCGCCTATGCTGGCCGGATTGGATCAAGAGTTTGCCGCATGCCCATTTGCTGCCGCAAGTTGTCGCCCCTGGATCAAACATTACCAACATCAGCTCATTGGTGGCACAGCATTTCAAGATTAACCCGGCGTGCAGGGTGCATGCGGGCACGACTGACAGTATCGCCGCTTTTATTGCCACAGGTGTGCATGAACCCGGCTCAGCGGTCACTTCGCTAGGCACTACCGTAGTGCTCAAACTGCTCTCGAAGCAACGTGTAGAAGCGGCACAATATGGCGTATACAGTCATCGTTTTGGTAATTTATGGTTGGCGGGAGGTGCATCCAACGCAGGTGGTGGCGTATTGCGGCAATATTTTAGTGACTCGCAGATCGATGAACTTAGCCGGCATATTGATCCGGTTACTGATAGCCTTCTTGACTATTACCCGTTGCCGCGAGCTGGCGAACGTTTTCCAATTAATGATCCTTCCTTGATGCCACGTCTTACCCCACGTCCTGAAGACGACATACTTTTTTTGCATGGCTTGTTGCAAGGTTTGAGTCGCATCGAAGCGGCGGGTTACGCCAAGCTGGCTGAACTTGGCGCAAGCCCGCTCAAATCTGTTACCACCACCGGCGGCGGAGCGAAAAATCAAGTGTGGGGAAAAATACGTGAATGTTTGTTAGGTGTGCCACTGTCGGTAGCGGAACACATTGAAGCTGCCTACGGCGCGGCCCTGTTGGCCAAGCGTGGTTTATGAATGGGCAATCTTTAAAAATTCATTTTATTGAAGTCGTTGACATATGCTCTTGGCGAGTCGTACCTGCCAATCTAACGGTGGTTTTGGAATGCCGGCACGTTGAGGTGCGCCCCAGATCGGGTTGGGAAAGTGTTTGTCGAGGGCGTAGCGTGGAATAATGTGCCAGTGCAAGTGCGGTGTCATGTTGCCGAGGCTGGCAAGGTTAATTTTGTCGGGCTGTATGACTTCACGTATCGCGCTTTCCACGGCAAATACAACATTCATGAGAGCATGTTGTTCTTCATCATTCAAGTCTGTCATTTCCTTGACGTGGCGGTTCCATATTACGCGACAGAATCCGGGATAATCGGCATCCTCAATCAGCACCACGCGACAAAGTTCGCTGCGCCATAACAGTGTTTCGCTTCTTGTTTTACAGAGTTCGCAACTCATCATTTTTTAGTGAATATTTTTAGTGGATATGTTGTCAGTGATATAGGGGCAGTGCGGCGATGCGGCGCTCGATTTCGTTGGTCATTTTTATATAAGCCGGGCTGCCGATGCTGCCATAGCGGCGTTTGAACTCGCTTTCCTGCATATACCCGGTAAATCCTTCACTTCCGGCATGATGTCGGATTCGCGCAGGCCGCAGTAAGTTGCCGCTGCACTTTCTGCGCGCCACCTGCACTTGTCGTGGCAAGCTCGCCGAAACGCGTACCGGCACGATCAGCGGCGATGTCATTGAAACTGAAGCCGCTGCCACCGTGAGAATCCTTGATTTCCTTGTACAAACCGATAACATCCGATAGCGGGCTGCCGGCAGTAGAGGCGAGTGCCGCTGAAATCGTGAAGTGCTGAGAAAAGTCACTGCGTCCGCCTAGGGTCACACTGCGCGAAGTCGGCTTTGGCCATTGCATGGCAGCCGGAATAATGGCGCCGAGTCCTTTTCCATTAATGTAAAACGCCATTACGATAATTGCAGCACGATTTTCTGCTACTGGGTCGCCACCGTTGTTTGTGCGCTGTGTGGCGAGCTCAAACAGCGCCCGCATCAGCTCATTGAACCGTAGCTTGTGTTTTAAGCCAGGTTTACCGGTCAGCTCGACCAATCGCTCATGATATGCCTTCAGTCGCTCCTGCTCCTTGGGTGGCACCAGCAAAGCCTTGAGCTGATTCGGTACCGCTGCGTTCCATTCGAAAACGATACGTAGCATCTCATTGCTTGTGCTTACACTCTTGATGATATCGGCAGCTGCACCATAGTCCTCGCTGGCTTGCAACTGTTTAATGCCGAACTGTAGAAGCCCGTCTGCAATAAACGCGGGCACCGGTAATTTACCAATGCGCAGATATTCAAATCGCGGTAATGTTTTTGTTTCGCGAAATTTGGCATCGACATTAAGGTAGCGCCCGAATGGATTGGACGGCAATTCGACAGTCGCGCGCACGCTAGCCATACCTTGCTGTAAATCTATATTGGAACTGGCCTTGCCGTAGTTGTTGGCAAGATAGTTGATTACAAGGTCGAGATCTTCTTGACTAATGGTGATAGTGCGCAGTACGCCCGCTTTCATTTTACGCGGATCGTTATGCGATAGTATGTGTTTGGCGCGTTCGATATGAGCTGGGGTAAATTCGGCTATTCCCGTAATGAGTGGCTGATTCTCGACGCTTAAATAAATTGCAGATAGTAGTACAAACCAGACAACGATAATTAGTACAAATATAGTTCGCATATTTTTATCTACATTTGTTTATTTTTACTTTGAATGGGTATCTCCTTAGACGCACGTAGTATTACGTTTCAGTAAACCAGTTACCGTTTGTGGTGGGCTTGTCGAACCGCTGGTTCCGCGCCAGCACTGGCCTTCGACAAGATCAGGACGAATGGTTTTTTGTCATTAGTAAATGTTGTCCAGTTTTTTAATGCTGAGTGCTTGGCCGTTTGGCTGGCAGGGTATGGCGCGTATGCATCCCTGCCAAACAGCAAGTCAGCGTTAGCTACTGCTCATTTCCAACATCAGCTGATTAATACGTTTCACGAAGCTGGCCGGATCGTCGAGCTGGCCGCCCTCGGCCAACAAAGCTTGGTCAAATAACACTGAGGCCCAGTCATCAAATTTTTTCTCTTCGGCTTTCAGGCGTAATACAACTGGATGCTTGGGGTTAATTTCGAGGATAGGCTGCGACACGGGTGCCTTCTGCCCTGACGCCTTTAGTAGACGAGCCAGATTAGCGTTGATGTCATGAACATCCGCCACTAGGCAGGCCGGCGAGTCGGTCAGGCGATGCGTCACGCGTACCTCTTTAACGCGGTCGCTAAGGCTGGCTTTAATCTTGTCGGTCAACTCCTTAAATACACCAGCATCTTTTTCCTGTTCCTGTTTCTCTGCCTCATCTTCAAGTTTACCGAGATCAAGTCCCCCTTTTGCGACAGATACCAATGATTTGCCCTCGAATGTGGGTAGATTACTTACCACCCATTCATCTACGTGATCGGTCAGTAAAAGCACTTCAATGTCTTTCTTGCGAAATACTTCTAAATGCGGACTATTTTTCGCGGCATTGAAAGTGTCGGCGGTGATGTAATAAATTTTGTCCTGGCCCTCCTTCATGCGACTGATGTAATCGGCCAGAGAAACAATTTCTCCCGGCGAATTGGTATAAGTAGAAGCCAGGCGCATCAAGCCAGCGATTTTGTCTTTATTAACAAAGTCCTCGCCCACGCCTTCCTTCAGCACGCGACCAAATACATCCCAGAATTTGGCATATTTCTCCTGGTCTTTTTCGGCCATATCTTCCAGCAGACCAAGCACTTTCTTTGTGCAACCAGAACGGATTGCTTCGATGTCTTTCGATTCTTGCAAAATTTCGCGCGATACATTAAGCGGGAGATCATTGGTATCAACCACACCGCGCACAAAGCGCAGGTAATTCGGCATGAGTTGGGTCGCATCGTCCATGATGAAGACGCGGCGCACATACAGTTTAATGCCGTGGCTCGCAGTGCGTTCCCACAGATCAAAGGGTGCCCTGGCCGGTATATACAGCAACTGCGTGTATTCCTGGCGCCCCTCTACACGCGCATGGGTCCATGCCAGCGGGTCCTCATAGTCATGGCCCACATGCTTGTAAAAACCCTTGTACTCATCATCGCTAATCTCATTTTTTGGACGTGCCCAGCGCAAAAGCTTGATTGATTGTTTCTTCTTCATCCAGCACTTGCTGTGTGTTGTCTTTCCATTCCTCCTTTTTCATCAAGATAGGCTGAACGATACGTGTCTGAATACTTGTGGATAATGGTGCGCAATTTTGAGCCGTTGAGCAGGTCTTCTTGCCCTTCGCGCAGATGCAGGGTAATTGCCGTCCCCCGTGTGGCCCGCTCGACCATCTCAATGGCAAATTCTCCGCCACCGTCAGATTCCCAACTGACCCCCTGATCGATGTTCTCTCCGGCACGGCGCGTTAGCACGCTTACCTTGTCGGCGACGATAAAAGCCGAATAAAAACCTACACCAAACTGACCGATAAGATTTGCATCCTTCTGCTGGTCTCCAGAAAGCTGGGTAAAGAATTCGCGCGTGCCGGATTTGGCAATCGTGCCGAGATTGTTGATGACCTCGTCGCGGCTCATACCAATGCCATTATCGCTAATGGTCAGTGTTTTTGCTTCTTTATCGTAGCTGACATGGATAGTCAGTTCGGAGTCATTCTCAAACAAGGCTGAGTTGTGTAGGCCTTCGAAGCGCAGCTTGTCGCAGGCATCAGACGCATTGGATATCAGCTCACGCAGGAAAATTTCTCGATTCGAATATAGCGAATGGATCATTAATTGCAATAGTTGCTTTACCTCGGCCTGGAAGCCCATGGTTTCACGATTGCTGGTTACATTATCGGTCATTACTCTCTCCGTTATTTTTTAGACAGGACGCCCGCATAGATTGGGGTAGCCTTACAATTTTCAAGAGGGGATTCTTTCATCTGCCGTCCGCTTTAGCTGCTTGTCGTAAGAGCCGACGCACGTTGTCCGCATCGCGAGCGGCATCGATTTCCCGCATTACAGCGCCGACGTCAGCTTGCTTTTCGCTGTGTTTGAATTTGCCCGTCAGTTCGATTTCAGGGTGCAATTCACCGCTCTCATAGAGGACCATATTTCTTTACCATAATGGGTAGAACGTAGTTCGGGGCGAATTGGCCGAAGTAAGTTGCTAGATTATTGACGTCTCGTTCCAGCATTTTGCAAGCATTGTTGTTTGCGGCTGCATCGACCGCTTGCGGTAAGTCAATGATGACCGGTCCGTTATTGTCGACAAGGACGTTGTATTCGGACAGGTCGCCGTGAACGATGCCGGCACACAGCATACGTACAACTTGTCTGATCAATATATGGTGATATTGTCGCGCGAGTTCATCAGTGAGAACTAGATCATTGAGCCGCGGGGCGGGCTCGCCATTCTCGTCGGACACCAGTTCCATCAGCAACACGCCCTCGTAAAATCCGTACGGATGCGGAACCCGCACCCCTGCTGCGGCGAGTTTGTACAAAGCATCCACCTCGGCATTTTGCCAAGCGGCTTCCTGCTCTTTACGCCCATAGCGGGTGCCTTTTTCCATGGCACGGGCCATACGGCTGTTTTTTACCTTGCGGCCTTCCGTGTAATGAACGGCTTGACGGAAGCTGCGCTTATTAGCTTCTTTATAAACTTTCGCGCAGCGGATGTTTTCCCCGCAGATAACAATATAGACATTAGCTTCTTTACCGCTCATGAGCTGACGGTCAACCTTGTCACTATGCCATCCTGGACGAGCGGCTCAATTCTTTTTGGCGTTTTCATGTGGTCAAGGCGTTATCAAGAGCGTTTTTTAAATAAACTAAGTAGCTTTTTACACGGAACAGATTTATTAGCTTGATATTTTAAAGAGATGTTGGGTCTTCAATAAATTCCAGCGCATTATCATCAGGGTCGCGGCAGAATAAGGCAGGGCGGCCGGACATGCTTACCGTGTAGCTTACCGTGGCTGAATCCAATTTTTGTATTAGCGTACTCAGATCGTTTACCGCCAAGGCTATATGGCGGTCGCGTCCTCCGTGGGCTGGGCGTTGCAAGTTTGCCTCTGGATTAGGAAGTTGCATAAGGTGGATTTGTTGATGTATGCCAACGTTATACCACACGCCGGGAAAACTCATCTCTGGGCGCATACCGTCAGGTACTAATCCCAGAACATTTTCGTAAAAAATACGTGCCCTATCCAGGTCTTCAACCAGAAAGGTGGCATGTAACAGGCGAGTGATGTGCATAAATCTAGTGGCGTCCCGCATTATGCATAATGTCAAAGATGAATACTGTCGTTTTCGACCAGTATATTATGCGTATTAGTAATTGATTAAAATCAGAAGGCGATCAGACACCGTAAAATGCCGGCCAGAGGATGGAAATGAACGGTATCGGTACAAAATTTGATATGGCACGGTGTTGTAACTTTGACAATTGTATTGTTGCAGAAGAAGCATTATATAAAATAATGCAGTTACATTGTTTGTTTTATGCGCGGGGCAAATTTATGGAATAAAATCTTGGTCTTCGGTTTTCCCCAAAAGGATTTTCCGGGCTGAGTTAAGTACAACGAGCTTAATTTATAATTCTAAGGAGAGCATTATCATGAAAACCGGCACTCCCCAGTCGTTGGCAGATATAGCAGTCGAACCAGGCAGCTCAGATGCACAAACTCAAGCCAGATATACCATTTCGGCGGATGGAAGCGAAGTCGCTGACAGTAAAACCGGGCTGATCTGGCGACGCTGTCCAGAAGGTATGACGGCCAGCTGCACGGGCTGCAGTGGGGTTGCCGCCGCGTATACCTGGGAGCAGGCACTGGCTTTAGCTAACGACGTAGCATCGACTGATGGCAAGCCATGGCGTCTGCCTGATGTAAAGGAGCTTTCAAGCATTGTCGATGCCAGCTTCGGAAATCCGGCAATTGACACCCACGCTTTTCCGGGGACACCTGCAACGCCTTTCTGGTCGGCTTCGCCGGTGGAGAATAATCCGTTAAAGGCTTGGTACGTCATGTTCTATGGTGGCTTCATGAACACTTATGTCTGTGGCGGTAAGCTTCAAGTGCGTTTAGTACGTTCCGGTCAGTAATGCGCAGTGCGGGTGGACGGTGCGGAACGAAGTGACTCTGGAGTAGAATCCAACATTGACAAGATATTGTGATTATTTTACAAATACGTGTTCTCTAAATCGTTGCAGTAATATTGATATTTTTAGAAAATGCAGTTAACTCCTGTTAACTGATAATTAATTGATAGAAAGAAGATTAAATATGCAGAATGAAACCGATAACTCCCAGCCGCAGGCAGACAACCAAAATGAGCAACCACTGGCACGATTTGTCATTTCTGAGGACGGGACTGAAGTAACGGACAATAACACTGGCCTGATCTGGCGACGTTGTCCTGAAGGTATGACAGCAAGTGTTGATGGCTGCACGGGTATTCCCGGCGTTTATAATTTGGAAGAGGCATTGGCGTTGGCTAAAAGCGAAGCAAAGGCCACACGCCAAGCTTGGCGCTTGCCTAAAGTAGAAGAGCTGTCGAGCATTGTGGATATGAGCCGCAGAGATCCGTCGATTGATACAGATGTCTTTCCAGGAACACCAGGATCCGCTTTTTTTACATCTTCGCCAGATGGCGCCCTATCCTGGTTTGTTAGCTTCTACGTTGGTAAGGTGTTTAGTGAATACAACGCCATCCCTAATCACGTCAGGTTGGTGCGTTCTAGTTAAATGAGTGGTGAGCATTTAGTGTCGGGATCAAGAAGATGCCAAGTCATCTCGGTTTATGCAAACTAACTAATGCCTCCCGAATTGAACTAACTGTAATCAATTGTGTATAAAAATTGTCAATAACACGGCTTATATGTAGCAAGTATGAGCCGTGGTTGTAATAAACCATACGATTCGTTATTCATGAAAGTGGAAGATGCGCTTGATGACAAGCAGGAAAAAACATCAGGTAATGAATGTCCCTTAAAACATACCGTCCTTAAATCTCCCTTCAATCTTTGTGGAGTCCTTGCGATGCGCCTTAATCCCCCGGTCGTTTTATCCTCCAGTTTGGCAGTTGCATCGATGGGCTAATGTCACTTACCCAGTAAACATAACATGAAAGATATGCCCATTTTGGGGCTGCCGCTGATCCTGCTGGGTGCCCTGTGGGGAGCTGTCAGTATTGTTCTGCAGTCCTATCAGATGATCAATGCCAAGCGGGATCAGATCATGGTGCTTATCGAATGTAAAAAGGCCTTTGCGGGGAAGCTGACAAATGCAGGGGGAGATTTTGTGGCGATACCGGCCAAAGTACTTGATCAGTGCCATGCATGCTGTTACGGTAAAGAACTCCAGCCGATGGATCTGTATTTATCCAACCTGCTCCCTCTCTCTCGGACTCTGCCTGTTCCTCGCCATAGTTTCTTTCGCTGTCGTGTGTATCCCGGGCTACCTGAATTCAGGCGATGCCGATTTTATGCGCAGAGTGCGTCGGATTAGCTGGATCACCGCATCGTTGCCGCTGTTCTCGCTGTTCGCGTTCGCCGTAGGTACACTTTTCGACGGCTATACCTTTCTGTTTAAGCTAGGCGACTGGGTTTTGTTGAAATGAGACCAAGCTTTATTTTAGCGGCCAAACGGTGGTTTATGACAATGTTTGGCGGCATTGTGTTAGCAATTAACGCCGGTTGTGCTGTCCTTGACAAAAGCACGCCTGCTTGGCGAGATTACCCGGTAACCTTGAAAGGTGAGCCGCACATTAATTTACACAAGGAAGCGTCCGGTTCGGGTAAGCCCGTATTGTTAATTCACGGTTTCGGCAACAGCATTTATGTATGGCGCCATCTGATCCCTGAATTAGAAAAACAAAATCAAGTAATTGCAATTGATTTGAAGGGTTTTGGTGACTCCCCCAAACCAGCCGACGATCGTTATTCGGTCTACGAGCAAGCACGGTTGATCCACGATTACGTAGTGGAAAATGATCTGAAAGATGTCACTATTGTGGGGCACTCCCTCGGCGGCGGTATTGCGCTGGTGGCCTCGCTTTACTTGCAACAGTCGAACCCTGGCCGACAGAGAGGTCTGGTGCTGATCGACAGTATCGCCTATCCGCAGCAGTTGCCTATGTTTATTCGTTTGCTTGCAACTCCGGTACTTGGGCCATTGATTACAGGAGTGGTGCCGCCTGAAATTCAAATCCAACAGGTAATGAAGCTAGTGTATGCAGAAAATTCGACAGTACCTGCCGATGCAGTTAAGGTTTACGCGAAGGCATTGAAGACACCCGAGGGACGCTATGCCGCAGTAACCAGCGCGCGGCAGCTTCAACCGCCTGATCTGGAAGAGCTGTCTTTACAATATCCGAGTCTCCGGGTGCCGACTCTCATCGTTTGGGGTAAGCAGGACAAGATTGTCCCGGTCAGCGTCGGCGAACGACTCCACCAGGCGATTCCCGATTCACAGCTGTTTGTGATCGATGATAGCGGTCATTCTCCAGCGGAAGAGCAGCCGCAGCTACTCTTGCCTGTACTGGAGTCATTTTTGCACAACCCTGGGACGTTAAATTAACGGTTTGTGGTGTTAATTTACGCTGCACATTAATTGAAAATGACCGGCTAAAAATTTGCCGACAGTATCAAGCAAATTCTTGTGCCCGCTTATATTCCAGCGATGATCATTTCAAACATGGCAAGCTACAACATGATTTTTGCAGCGTACCAATAGCGCTGTAGAAACACATTAGTCGTGTGGAACTGAATGGTTCGTTGGCTGACCACATAGCTGTGTACAAAATTGTTTAACATAATGGTAATGATTCATTCGCACAAATTAAGGTTGGTACGGGTAAAAACCTATAAAATGCGAATCCATCGGTAAATTTTTGTTGAGGTTGATCTATTATGCGTATCACCCAAAAGGGGCTAACTTTTGACGATGTCTTGCTGATTCCGGCACATTCCAATGTTTTGCCGCGTGATGTCAGTTTGCGTACCCAGCTTACCCGCAACATCACCTTGAATATTCCTTTGTTATCCGCTGCCATGGATACCGTCACCGAGGCGCGTCTGGCAATAGCCTTGGCGCAGGAAGGGGGCATCGGCATCGTTCACAAAAATATGACCGCTAAGATGCAGGCTGCTGAGGTATCCAAGGTTAAGCGTTTTGAAAGTGGCATGGTGAAGGATCCTATCGCCGTTACATCTGGCATGACAGTGCGCGATGTACTAAACCTTATTCGCCAGCACAATATTTCAGGATTGCCGGTGGTGCAGGGTAAGCAGGTGGTCGGTATTGTGACTAACCGCGATTTGCGTTTTGAGAGCAATCTCGATCAACCCATCCAAAATATCATGACGCCCCGGGAACGGCTGATTACGGTCAAGGAAAACGCCAGCCGCGAAGAGGCGCGCGGGTTGATGCATCAACATCGTATTGAGCGCGTACTAGTAGTGAATGATGCGTTTGAGCTGTGTGGCCTGTTTACCGTAAAGGATATTCTCAAGTCCAGCGAACATCCGCTGGCGTGTAAAGATGAACTCGGGCGTTTGCGCGTTGGTGCCGCGATTGGCGTGGGTGAGGGCACGGACGAACGCGCCACCCTATTGGCAGAAGCCGGAGTGGATGTGCTCATGGTTGATACCGCCCATGGCCATGCGCAGGGCGTGCTGGATCGTGTTCAGTGGGTGAAGAAGCATTTTCCGAACGTGGATGTGATTGGCGGGAATATTGCTACTGCCGCCGCTGCCAAGGCCCTTATGGATCATGGCGCAGACGGCGTTAAAGTAGGTATTGGCCCCGGTTCAATTTGTACTACGCGCATGGTCGCAGGTATAGGCGTGCCGCAAATAACGGCCATCCAGAATGTGGCGGAAGCATTGCAAGGCTCCGGTATGCCACTCATTGCAGACGGTGGAGTGCGTTATTCCGGTGACATCGCAAAAGCGATTGCGGCAGGCGCGCACGTTGTGATGTTGGGTGGCCTGTTTGCAGGTACGGAAGAAGCGCCTGGTGAGGTGGAGCTGTTCCAGGGCCGTTCTTACAAATCCTATCGCGGCATGGGTAGTTTAGGCGCGATGCAGCAGGGTTCCAGTGATCGTTATTTTCAGGACAACGAAGCCAATAAAGAAAAATTGGTTCCTGAGGGGGTGGAAGGGCGCGTACCTTACAAGGGTAGTGTTTTGGCGGTTATCCATCAACTAATGGGTGGCTTGCGTGCCAGTATGGGCTATCTGGGTTGTCCGGATGTCGCCACCATGCATACCAAAGCTGAGTTTGTGCAAATAACATTTGCCGGTATTCGTGAATCGCACGTCCACGACGTGCAGATCACCAAGGAAGCACCAAATTACCATATTGATTAGCCGTTGTTAGCGATTAGCTGGGGTGAAGACAGCTGAATATCGTGAGCTGAAAATAGGGTAGAGGCCAATCGGACTGCTTGTGGGCTGGCAACAGTGGCTGCCTACAACAATAATCAATAATTTCCCCTTAATAATTTACATTTGATAATTTTATGTCCCACCAAAAAATCCTGATTCTTGATTTTGGTTCGCAATACACTCAGCTCATAGCGCGTTGCGTGCGTGAATCTCATGTTTACTGCGAGCTGCACCCCTTCGATGTAGGTGATGAGTTTATTCGCGATTTCAAGCCGGCTGGCATCATTCTTTCAGGCGGCCCTAATTCAGTGACGGAAGGTGATGCCCCGCGTGCGCCGCAAGTGGTATTTGAGCTGGGCGTGCCGGTGCTGGGTATTTGCTATGGTATGCAAACCATGGCCGCGCAATTGGGTGGGGAAGTAGAAGTCGGCTTGGTGCGCGAATTCGGCTATGCGGAAATTCGTGCACGCGGCCATTCAAAATTATTTCGCGACATTCAGGATCGTAACAACGAGGCAGGCCACGGCTTGCTGGATGTGTGGATGAGCCATGGCGACAAAGTCACCCTGTTGCCACCGGGCTTCATGGTGATCGCTTCCAATGCAATCACGCAGATTGCCGGTATGGCCGACGAAGCCCGCCGTTTTTACTCGGTACAATTTCATCCGGAAGTAACCCACACTCCGCAAGGCAAGGCGATAATCAACCGCTTTGTGCATGACATTTGCGGTTGCAGGCAGGACTGGAACATGCCCGATTACATCGGTGAGGCGGTAGAAAAAATTCGCGCCCAAGTCGGTCAGGAAGAAGTCATCCTTGGCCTGTCCGGCGGAGTGGATTCTTCCGTGGCAGCCGCATTATTGCATCGTGCCATTGGCACGCAACTCACCTGCGTATTTGTGGACAACGGCCTGTTGCGCTTGAATGAAGCCAAGCAGGTTATGGAAACTTTTGCTAAAAATCTGGGCGTGAAAGTTATCCATGTTGATGCTGGCGCGGAATTCATGAAACATTTGGCAGGCGTGTCTGATCCAGAGCAAAAACGCAAAATTATCGGGCGCGAATTTGTCGAAGTATTCCAGCGCGAAGCTGCCAAATTGCCACAGGCTAAATGGCTAGCGCAAGGTACCATTTATCCTGACGTGATCGAATCTGCTGGTGCTAAAACCAAAAAGGCGCACGCCATCAAGTCACACCACAACGTCGGCGGCTTGCCCGATACCTTGCATCTTAAGCTGCTGGAACCGTTGCGCGAACTGTTTAAGGACGAAGTGCGCGAACTCGGCGTGGCGCTCGGCTTGCCACGCGACATGGTGTACCGACATCCATTCCCGGGGCCGGGGCTGGGTGTGCGCATCCTCGGCGAAGTCAAGCGAGAGTACGCCGACTTGTTGCGCCGTGCTGATGCAATCTTCATCGAAGAGCTACATACGTCCGGCTGGTATGAAAAAACTGCGCAGGCATTTGTTGTATTTCTGCCGGTAAAATCGGTGGGCGTAATGGGCGATGGCCGCACTTATGAATGGGTAGTGGCGCTACGTGCGGTACAAACACAAGACTTCATGACCGCGCATTGGGCAGAATTGCCGCATGCTTTGCTGGCAAAAATATCTAATCGCATCATTAATGAAGTGCGAGGCATTAACCGAGTGGTTTATGATATTTCCGGAAAGCCACCTGCTACGATTGAGTGGGAGTAGGGGTGCTGTAATTGTTTGTTATTAAACGATAAATATCCATCTTGTTTATATTTGTTCTGAATTATCAATGAGCTAAAAACACGCTGTGGCTCCAGTAAATGCGTTGTTCGTGGTCTAGCCTACCCTTGGTGATGGTATTTTTGATGGTCTCAAAATGGTTTTCATTTTCCATTCCGTCCGATACCATCAACGCCGTTTCTAAGGCTGATGGTATCGGGCAGTGCAGGCTTGGGAAGCCACGATAGCGGTAAAATAAGGTAAACGAGCGTTTGTTTTTTGATGTAAAC
>JADKHS010000032.1 GCA_016721605.1 Nitrosomonadales bacterium | reverse complement strand
GGCCTCAGCCTTAGTAGAGAATGTTGCCGAAGTCGATACACCTTTGCGTCGTATCTCGGCTGTCCAAGTCAAACCACGTTTACGGAAGCTAGCCATGTTGTCGCACTCTTGTCGGAAATTTGTCGCACATAATAACGCCAAACCGATACAAACCGCGACAAACCGTGTGTCAATATTGCGACAAGAAGGCAATAAAAAAGCCCCTGAACCTATTGGCACGGGACTTTTCCTGTATTTTGATGGTGCCCAGAAGAGGACTCGAACCTCCACACCTTGCGGCACACGGACCTGAACCGTGCGCGTCTACCAATTCCGCCATCTGGGCAATAAAATAAAACTTTGCTTCTTGAGGGCGCACAAGTTAATCGTTATAGGATTTTCTGTCAATGACAAATAAGAAAAACAACATCCGCGCTCTCGACCCATTTTTGGATCGAGAGCGCGCGCAATATGATCACCCACTACCCAGCCGCGAGTACATTCTGCAATTACTGGAAAAGCAAGGCGTGCCGGTTGCTGAGGAAGAGTTGTGCCACATGTTACATATTGATGAACATGAGGCAGAATTGTTCACGCGCCGTCTGCGCGCGATGGAGCGTGATGGTCAGATTATGCGTAATCGTAAACGGGCAATTTGCGTAATGGACAAACTGGATCTGATTAAGGGCAAGGTACAAGGCCATCCCGATGGTTTTGGTTTTTTGATTCCTGATGATGGCAGCACCGATTTGGTATTGAGTGCCAAGGAAATGCATAAAGTGTTGCATGGCGATATTGTCGTGGTACGCGAAACAGGCACCGATCGGCGCGGGCGCCGCGAGGCCGGTATAGTGGAGGTGTTGGAGCGCGCCACCCAGCGTCTGGTCGGACGGTTGTATGAAGAGCATGGCATTCAGTTTGTGGTAGCGGAAAATCGTCGTATTAGTCAGGATATCCTGGTTGCTCCAGGTGAGCACATCGGGGCAAAGGCCGGGCAGGTGGTGATGCTGGAAATTTTGCAGCAACCCAGCAAAAATGCACAACCCATAGGCCGCATTGTGCAGGTTTTGGGTAATTATGCCGACCCTGGCATGGAAATTGAAATTGCGTTACGTAAGCATGATCTGCCGTATGAGTTTCCAGCTGACACGAAACGCCAAGCTGAAAAAATTGCGCCCCAGGTGTTACCCGAAGATTATGCGGGACGCGAAGATTTACGACAGTTGCCGCTTGTCACCATAGATGGTGAGACGGCGCGGGATTTTGATGACGCGGTGTATTGCGAGCCGCACGCCAATGGCTTCCGCCTGGTAGTGGCAATTGCTGATGTAAGTCATTATGTAAAGCCCGGGGATGCGCTGGATAAGGAAGCTTTGAATCGCGGTAACTCGGTATATTTCCCCCGTCGCGTTATTCCAATGTTGCCGGAAGAGCTTTCCAACGGCCTTTGTTCGCTTAATCCACATGTTGAACGCCTGTGCATGGTATGTGACATGCAGATCAGCGCTCACGGCGATATTGAAGCTTACCGTTTCTATCCATCGGTTATGTTCTCGCAGGCTCGCCTGACTTACAACCAGGTAGCGGATATGTTGGTTCACCCAGAAGGCGAAATGGCGAAAAAATTTGCTGCCGTGCTGCCGCATATCAATCATTTGCATACCTTATTTAAGACCTTGCTGCAAGCCCGCGAGAAGCGTGGTGCGATTGATTTTGAGACCATAGAAACCCAGATGATGTTTACCGATCAGGGCAAGATTGAGCGCATCGTACCCTTGGTACGTAACGATGCGCATCGCTTGATCGAGGAATGCATGCTGGCGGCCAACGTGTGTACCGCTAATTTTCTTAATGAACATAAGCACCCGGTGTTATACCGTGTGCATGAAGGTCCCACCCCTGAAAAATTGGAAGCAGTACGTGAGTTCTTTAAGGAGTTTGGCCTGGAACTTGGAGGTGGCGAAAAACCTGAAGCCGGTGATTATGCCAAGCTGCTTAAGCAGGTCAAGGGGCGGCCCGATGCAGCCTTATTGCAAACAGTGATGTTGCGTTCATTGCGCCAAGCGCGTTATTGCCCGGAAAATGCTGGGCATTTTGGCCTCGGCTATGATGCTTATACACACTTTACCTCGCCCATTCGACGTTATCCCGATCTTCTGGTACACCGCGCCATTAAGGCTGTGCTAAATGACAAACAATACAAACCAAAAGAGAAGTGGGAAGAGCTGGGCATACATTGTTCCATGACAGAGCGTCGGGCTGACGATGCTACGCGTGATGTTGAAGCATGGCTGAAATGTTTCTACATGCGGGACCATCTTGGCAGTAGCTTCGAAGGCACTATATCTTCAGTGACTGGCTTCGGCCTGTTCGTCGCGCTGGACGATCTTTATATCGAAGGGCTGGTTCATGTGTCAGAACTTGGTGCGGATTATTTCCACTATGATGCGACCAAGCACCAAATGTTGGGCGAGCGTTCTGGCAAGCGTTATCGCTTAGGGGATCGTGTGCGCGTCACAGTCGTAAGGGTAGATATGGAGAGTACCAAGCTCGACTTCGTGCTGGATTTGCCAGTTGGGGAAGTGCCAGCTAAGGACGCGAAAATTAAGAAACCCAAAAAAACCAAAGAACGCCATGGCTGAAACTCGTGTAATTCATGGTTTTCATGCCGTCACTGCGCGTATTCGTCAGCAAGCGGACAGCGTGCTGGAACTTTATGTTGATACCCAGCGCCGTGACCCACGTGTTCGTGATTTGTTGAAGTTGGCGGAAAGTAATAGTGTGCGTGTGGTTCCGGTGGATACCAAGCGTCTTGATGGCATGGCTGGCAATGCTCGCCATCAAGGGGTCGCCGCTCGCGTAGACGCCGCGCAAAAGGTGCGGCATCTGGACGATGTGCTGGACACACTCACCGAACCCGCGTTACTACTAGTGCTGGATGGTGTGCAAGATCCGCATAACCTGGGTGCTTGCTTGCGCAGTGCCGATGCTTTCGGCATACATGCCGTCATCGCTCCCAAAGATCGTGCCGTCGGCTTGAATGCGACCGTGGAAAAGGTTGCCTGTGGCGCGGCAGAAACGGTTCCCTATATTACTGTCACTAACCTTGCGCGTACCCTGCGCGAGCTACAGGAACGTGATATTTGGGTAGTGGGTGCGGATAGTGAGGCCAATACTGATCTGTATGGATTCCGGCATTCCGGCGCATTGGCCTGGGTGCTGGGAGCGGAAGGCGAAGGTCTGCGTCGGCTTACCAAAGAAACCTGCGACCAGCTGGTGCGTATTCCAATGCTGGGCAGCGTGGAAAGCTTGAATGTATCTGTGAGCGCCGGCGTGTGCTTGTTTGAGTCGAGAAGGCAGCGTGATGGGATAAAGTAGCAACAAACTGGATGGAGCAGGTTAGAGCAGAATATTTTACCGATTGTTTGTGCATTTATTTCACTGTATATAAGGTCGGTTGGCAACCGTGGAATCCAGTGGGTTAAGCAACAAGTTGTTTTTTATCATAGCTTGTTGCGTGAATGCGGCAGATGACAGGTAACCAGGCAAGTCTGCTTTCTTTCTGGTTGTAAACACCCCAATGTACTCAGTAATCTCCTGTATTGCTTGTGCTGGGGTAGCGCCGATAGTGGATCAGCTTGTTTTTGAGCGTACCCCAAGCTTTCCATCGGTGCGGTGCCCCAAGAATTACGTCTCTATAAACCAACATTTTTTCAGCTAGCCATGCAAAAAATTTGTGATTTTCTGATTGCTTACTGGCATGGTTGACGATCAAACCCTTTACCGGTACATTGAGTCTCGGTGAACGAGGGCGTTTATTTTTTTCCTATACACTGAACGACAATGGTACTTAAATTTGGAATTTATAATCCAAACAACCCAACATAAAGGAAAAAATATGTTCAGCAAAATTTTGGTAACAATGGCAATGATCGGTTCAATGTCTTTATTCTCACAAGCAGCCCTTGCTAAAATTGGTGATGCTTGCAATAAAGATAACGCTACGACAGTATGTGACGCTAAGCATAATGAAGCCTGCCTTTTGGCAGTGACACCATCTAAATGTATCGCGCTTCATTCACTTCCAAAAGGTGATGCATGCGTGAAACCTGCCGTATGCGCATCATCAAAATGTACAGCTGGGAAATGCGAGTAATTAGTTCTTGTTGATGTAATTTTTTGCTGAAACAACCCGGATTTGGGAGGTTTAATAAATCTCTGAGGTTCGGGTTTTTTCATTGAGGTAGATGTAGTTTGATAATTGTTGGTAACGACGTAGCTGCATATCAAGATTGACACTAGCAGTGTCGGTTGAAACGGAGTGCTTACACTATTTAGTGGCTGGGTTAAACCGGGCGGTCATGTGTCACAAGCCTAGACATTTTTGCTGGCTACAAGTAATTTTTGCCAGTTGCGTTTCATGTCAAACTCTGCTGAAATCTCGAGTCCTGTTAATTTCCTATATTATTTTTCATGCCAGTATCCAAAGATGGGTTGCCGTGCAATCGCGACGCGCATGAAGATCTGATCCGTAAACTACGGGAGCTGTTGCCACCAGAAGCCGTACTCACCGACAAAGAAGATTTACGCCCGTTCGAGTGCGACGGGCTATCGGTTTATCGCCGTCTGCCCTTGGTAGTGGTTTTGCCCGAAACGATCGTGCAAGTGCAGGCCATCATGCGCCTGTGCCATGCTTTGCAAGTACCCGTTGTGGCGCGCGGTGCAGGCACGGGCTTATCTGGTGGGGCGCTGCCTTTGTCGGATGGTGTGCTGCTGAGCCTGGCAAAATTTAAACGCATACTCCATATCGATCCGGAAAATGCGATGGCCACTTTGCAACCGGGTGTGCGCAACCTGGCAATTTCCGATGCCGCCGCCGCATATGGATTGTATTACGCGCCGGATCCATCCTCGCAGATTGCCTGCACCATAGGCGGCAATGTCGCGGAAAATTCCGGCGGCGTACATTGCCTGAAATATGGCCTGACGGTACACAATATCCTGCTGCTGAAAGTGGTGACGATGGAGGGAGAGTTGCTGACCATCGGCGCTGAAACACTGGATTCTCCGGGCTATGACCTGCTGGCATTGATGGCTGGCTCGGAAGGCATGCTGGCGGTAATCGTCGAGGTTACCGTAAAGCTACTGGCCAAGCCGGAGCGCGCTCAAGTTTTGCTGGCGGCCTTTGACGATGTTTACAAAGCGGGGGAAGCGGTCGGCGCGATCATCGCTGCCGGTATTATTCCGGCCGGTCTGGAAATGATGGACAAGGTGGCCATTCATGCGTCAGAAGATTATGCGCATGCCGGTTATCCCCGTGATGCAGAGGCGATTTTGTTGTGCGAGCTGGATGGCACCAATGCGGAAGTATCAGAGCACATCATGAAAGTGCGCGAAATATTGCACCAGGGCGGCGCGACCGAGGTGCGCACTGCCGTTAACGAAGCGGAGCGGCAGCTGTTCTGGAAGGGGCGTAAATCAGCCTTCCCCGCAGTGGGGCGTATTTCGCCGGATTATTACTGCATGGACGGTACGATTCCGCGCCGCCAATTGCCGCATGTATTGCGCCAGATCAGCCTATGGTCGGAAGAGTACGGCTTGCCGGTGGCGAACGTGTTTCATGCCGGAGATGGCAATCTACATCCACTAATTTTGTTTGATGCCAATAAAGATGGCGAATTGGCACGCACTGAGGAATTCGGTCAGCGGATCTTGCAACTGTGCGTTGAAATGGGCGGATCTATCACCGGTGAGCATGGCGTCGGCATGGAAAAAATTAATCAGATGTGTATCCAGTTTAAATCGGCTGAACTCAGCCAATTCCATGCGGTTAAAAGCCGCTTTCGATCCTGCTGGCTTACTTAATCCCGGGAAAGCCGTGCCTACCTTGCAGCGTTGCGCAGAATTTGGTGCCATGCACGTCCATCACGGACAACTGCCCCATGCTGAACTGGAACGCTTCTGATGTTGGGGCGCGATATCAGTGGGACACTGCAACAGCAGGTGCACAACGCTGTCGTTAATGGGACACCGCTCAAAATCGAAGGCGGCAATAGCAAAACATTTTTAGGACGAGAGACGCACGGCGAAATTTTGCATGTCAGCGGCCATCGCGGCATCGTCGAACATGATCCGCGCGAGTTGGTTTTGACTGCGCGCAGCGGCACGCCACTCAAGGAAATTGAAGCTGCGTTGGCAGAAACCGGGCAAATGCTGGCATTCGAGCCGCCACATTTTGGTGATAACGCCACCCTGGGCGGCACCATTGCCTGCGGTCTGTCCGGCCCGCGCCGTCCTTTTTGCGGCTCCGCCCGCGATTTTGTATTGGGCTGCAAGCTGCTCAATGGCAAGGGCGAGATATTGCGCTTCGGTGGGCAGGTTATTAAAAACGTGGCGGGTTACGATGTCTCGCGTCTGATGGTCGGTGCATACGGTACGCTGGGCGTGTTATTGGAAATTAGCTTGAAAGTGTTGCCGCGCCCGGCAGCAAGCCATACGCTGATACAGGAATGCACCCAAGCTGAAGCCATCAACAAAATGAGCCGCTTGCTGTCCCAACCCGTGCCGGTTGATGCGGCCTGTTATCATGCGGGACATTGTTATGTGCGCTTGTCCGGCAGCGAGCAAGCCGTCAAGCATGCCCATGAGCATCTGGGCGGCGAAGTGATAGAAAAGTCAGAACCCTTTTGGCACGCCTTACGCGAACATCATTTGCCATTTCTTGGTTCTGCAAATCCGTTGTATCGCGTAATGGTGAAGCCCGCCGTGCCTCCTTTAGAAATTGCTGGCGAATGGTTGCTCGATTGGGGT
Organism: Nitrosomonadales bacterium; assembly: GCA_016721605.1. Lineage (GTDB taxonomy): Bacteria > Pseudomonadota > Gammaproteobacteria > Burkholderiales > Gallionellaceae > Nitrotoga. The sequence continues at coordinate 18,193 of JADKHS010000032.1, read as the reverse complement.
GGTGCGCAGCGTTGGCTAGTGAGTGACGAACCCATTGCGTTAATACGCGAACGCGTTGCTACAGTAGGCGGGCATGTCACCCAGTTCCGTGGTGGCGAACACAATGGCGAAATATTTCAGCCGCTCGCCGCACCCTTGCTCGTCATTCATCAACGTCTGAAAGCCAGCTTTGATCCACATGGAATCTTTAACCGGGGGCGCATTTACGCCAACTTGTAAGCATTATGCAAACTGCCATTTCTCCTGAACTTCTTGTTAATCCCGATATCGCCGAAGCCAATGCGATCCTGCGATCCTGCGTGCACTGCGGATTTTGCAACGCCACTTGCCCCACCTATCAATTGCTCGGCAACGAACTGGATGGCCCGCGCGGGCGTATTTATCTGATCAAGGAAATGCTGGAAGGCAATCAATCCAGCGAGAAGACGCAATTGCATCTGGATCGTTGCCTGACTTGCCGCGCCTGCGAAACCACTTGTCCGTCCGGGGTGCAGTATGGCCGTTTGATTGACATCGGGCGGCAGGTCATCGAGGAACGTGCGCCGCGTCCATTGTGGCAAAAAATTGTGCGGCGCAGTCTGCTGGCAGTGCTGCCCTATCCCAAGCGTTTTGCGTTCGTGCTTGGTATTAGCCGCGTGGTGTATCCATTATTACCACTTTCTTTACAACGTAAAATTCCGGCCCAACGACGGGCACAGTCAGCCCGTCCGCAAGCGATTCATATGCGCAGTATGCTGGTACTGGAAGGTTGTGTGCAATCGTTGAGGTGCGCCTTAATCAACACTGCTGCTGCACGCGTGCTGGATAAACTGGGCATTTCTTTGATCAGCGCCTCCGAGGCCGGTTGCTGTGGTGCCCTGAACCAGCATTTGGCTGATATTAATGGGGCGCATGACATGATGCGCCGCAATATTGATGCCTGGTGGCCATATATTGAACAAGGCGCAGAGGCTATTGTGATGAGCTCCAGTGGCTGCGGCCTGATGGTGAAAGAATATGGCAAAACGCTGAAACATGATCCGGATTATGCCGCGAAAGCGGCACGTATCAGCGAATTTACATGCGACTTGAGCGAAATTCTGGTCCGCGAAGATTTGAGTGCCTTGGCCGATGTCGGCAAAGGGGTGCGCGTCGCTTATCAATCGTCTTGCACCTTGCAGCATGGACAAAAGCTGTCTGGTGTTGTTGAAACTATCCTGAAAAATTGCGGCTATATACTGACGCCGGTTGCTGACAGCCACCTGTGCTGTGGCGCCGCAGGTACTTATACCTTGATGCAACCCGTGCTATCGCAACAATTACTGGAAAATAAATTGGGTGCGCTGCAACAGGGTGACGCTGAGGTTATTGCCACCGCTAACATCGGTTGCCAGCTACATTTGGAAAGTGCGGCACGCTTGCCGGTAAAACACTGGATTGAGCTATTGCTACCATTTTCCCAACAAGGGAAGACTGGGAGCAGTGAAAAAAGTTAAAATGCCACAATTAATGAATTGAAACCTGAAAGGAGAAAAAGCATGGCAATAAAATCGTTCCATCCCCCGCAACGCATTCTGATGGGTCCCGGTCCTTCGGATGTTAGTCCACGTGTACTGGAGGCTTTGTCGCGCCCCACCATTGGCCATCTCGATCCAGTGTTCGTAACCATGATGGACGAAATGAAAGAGCTGTTGAAATACGTTTTCCAGACTAAAAATGAATTGACGATGCCCGTTTCCGCCCCAGGTTCAGCCGGAATGGAAACCTGCTTCGTCAACCTGGTTGAACCCGGTGACAAAGTTATCGTATGCCAGAACGGTGTGTTCGGCGGGCGCATGAAAGAAAACGTTGAGCGCTGCGGCGGCATTGCAGTAATGGTACAGGACGATTGGGGACGCGCAGTTGACCCACAAAAAGTGGAAGATGCACTCAAGGCTAATCCTGATACCAAGATCGTCGCGTTTGTGCATGCGGAAACTTCCACTGGCGCTTTGTCTGACGCCAAAACCTTGGTGGCGCTTGCCCATAAACATGGTTGCTTGACCATTGTGGATGCAGTCACTTCACTTGCCGGTTCGCCACTTAAAGTCGATGAATGGGAAATAGACGCTATTTATTCCGGCACGCAAAAATGCCTCTCCTGCACCCCTGGACTTTCCCCGGTCAGTTTTAGTACGCGCGCGCTGGATAAAATCAAGAACCGCAAGAGCAAAGTGCAAAGCTGGTTCCTGGATTTGAATTTGGTCATGAGCTATTGGGGTGGTTCAACCAAACGTGCCTACCACCACACCGCGCCGATCAACGCGCTATATGGCCTGCACGAAGCATTGGTGATATTGCAGGAAGAGGGCTTGGAAAATTCATGGACCCGCCACACGAAAAATCACCTTGCCTTGCGCGCTGGCCTTGAAGCAATGGGATTGAAGTTTGTGGTGCCAGAATCTGAACGTCTGCCGCAATTGAATGCCCTTACCATCCCAGAGGGTGTGGATGATGGCGCTGTACGTTCCACCCTGCTAAACGATTACCAACTGGAAATTGGTGCGGGCCTGGGCGTAATGGCAGGCAAGGTGTGGCGCATAGGCTTGATGGGCCATGCCAGCAATCAAAGCAATATTTTGGTGTGCCTCGGTGCGCTGGATGACGTATTAGGCAGAATGAAGGCACCGGTTCAGCATGGCGTGGCAGTAGCTGCAGCGCAAAAAGTACTGGCTAGCTGATAATCATGATGCGAGTGGGCAATCATTAGGTATTTCTGATATTTCTAATCAGTGTTTGCAGTAGTATTTTTTCCCCGGAATCCCCCTTTGTGTTGAAAAAAGGGGGATTTTGCATAGTGCATCGGATATATCTAAAAAAACTATAAATTGTAAGCGGCCTTATCCCGTTGCCAGATTAAAGGGAACAAAACAATCATGGCTAAACCAGCAAAAGAAAACAGAGCCACTGGAAAAGCAGCTCTGGAAAGCTGCCGACAAGCTGCGCAAGAACATCGACGCCGCCGAATACAAGCATGTAGTGCTTGGCCTGATATTTCTGAAATACATTTCCGATGCTTTCGAGGAAATGTTTGCCAGACTGCATGTAGGCGAAGGCGAGTATGCAGGAGCCGACCCCGATGGCCCTTTTGCCCAAGCTGATGAGCGGCGAAGTAAAGGTAATCTGTGACTAAAAAATCTTACTTGGAGCAGATGCAGGAAATTACCGCAGAAAACCTATTTGACGGTTTCTTGGGATATGGTTTGTTTTCTGAAAAAATACCACCATTTTTTGATTTTTGAAAAAAACGATAAGGGGTACATACAGTACGAAAATATACGCAACATTAATCTCTGGGGTATGATTCCTCGCGGCTTGCCGCGACTTTGCCTTTGACTTTGACTTAAACTGGATGGATGAGTGAATACATTCATAAGAAGCATAATGTAACGGTATTGCAGTACCACATAGTGTGTCCAGCGAAGTATCGTCGGACGGTATTCAGTAAAAAGGTGAGGATGCGTTAAGAGACGTATGTATTGAGATAGAGAAGAGGTATGAGATCAAGTTTTTAGAGATAGGTGCGGATGAAGACCATGTCCATTTTTTGGTGCAAAGTGTACCCACCAAGTCGGTGTTAGAGGTGGTCAGAGTAATTAAGAGCATAACGGGACGAGAGGTCAAAGGTAAGGTATACTGAAGATACACGAGGATCGTCAGCTGGCGTTGTTCTGATACCCCGCGGCTTGCCGCGGGTAATTCATTGAATTTGAATTGAATATTGGTTGTTTATTTATGAAGTTCAAACAATAAATAAGTTAACTAAGTATTGGAAAAAAATGAAAGAAAGCAAAGTGAGTTTCATTGAGTCGGGGTTCGGTACCTAATCGAAAAAAACTCACCATCTCTGCCAATAAAAATTTGGCCATCAAGCTGTTTGATCGGCTTAATAAGGGTGGCATCTTGAAAACCTAGTCGGTGCAATTTATCCACCACCAACCAAGAAATGCTCGGTTGGTGGTGAGCTTGTTAAACCGATGGGGAGAATGTTGTGATTAACACAACAGACCAAGTCGCCATTTATCAGACTGCAGACGACAAAACGCAGATTGATGTGCGTATTGAGCAGGATAATGTCTGGCCCACGCAGCGACAAATGAGTGAGGTGTTTGATACCACGCCTGAGAATATTCTGATGCACTTGAAAAATATCTTTCAAGGCGTAGAGTTTGCTGAAAGCGCAACTGCTAAGGATTTCTTAGCAGTTCAAACTGAAGGCCGCCGAAAAAAGCAATATGCAAAAAATGCACATTGCGGATTTGAATAGCTGTCTCCGATGGCCAGCAATAGCAGCGACTGTCCGGTAATTCCGGACAGTTCAAGGGCGATCAACAACAGGATGGTTGCCATGCTTACCGTTTAAGAATAATATTGCTGGCAATATGACGATAATTCTGGACACCAATGTTTTAGTGGCGGCTGTGCGCAGCCGCCGGGGCTGCGGCGGAAATCATGCGCCGCATCTTGCAGGGCGATATTAAAACGGTCGCAAGCGTGCCGTTGTTTATGGAGTATGAGGCAGTGTTGCTTCGCCCAGTTCATTTAAAGGCGGCGCGGGTGTCGGCGGCAGATGTGAATAATTTGCTGGATGTATTGGCTGGCATGGTTGTGCCGGTTGAGGTGTTTTATCTGTGGCGTCCGCAGCTCAAGGATGCTAACGATGACATGGTGCTGGAGGCGGCGGTGAGTGGACAGGCTGATGCCATTGTGACGTTTAATACCAGGGATTTTTTGCCCTCGGCGGAAAAGTTCCATATCAGGGTGATGAAGCAGAGTGATTTTTTAAAGGAGCTACGCGATGGGAACGACTAGCAATTACGCTTTGCGATTGCCCGCTTCACTCAAGCAGTCCGTTGAGCAGGTCGCGCGGGATGATGGCACTTCGCTCAACCAGTTTATTGTGACTGCGATTGCCGAGAAACTGGCAGCGATCAAGACGGCTGATTATTTTCAGGAACGTGCAAAGCGCGGCAATCTGGAAGCGGCGCTGGCCTTGTTGAACCGCACGGGCGGCGTGCCGCCGCAAGCAGGCGATGAAATTTTATAGGCTATGCCTAGCAAGCTGACCGAAAGCGCCATCGAAGACTTCGCCATCAAGCTGTTCGAGCGTTTGGGGCTATGATTATATCTACACGCCGGATAGCGTAACTTGCTGCCCAAGCTGATGAGTGGCGAAGTGCGGGTGGCAGTTTAGAGTGTGCTCTGATATACACATAAATACACAAATTTGACGCACTCCAATTTTTGTGTATTAATACACACGCCCGTTGGCATTTGATATAGGACTCATATGGATTCAAGAACAATCCTTCAAATGCTGCAAGACGATGGCTGGCAGATTGTCAGAACCAAAGGTAGTCATCACCATCTGAAACATCCGGCAAAAGCAGGTCTGGTTACGGTGCCACACCCGAAAAAGGATTTGCCGCTCGGAACGGTTCGCAGCATCTTGAAACAGGCAGGGCTTAAAAAGTAATCAAAGTGTGGCAAACGGATATGCGATAAGCGACGATATTTGAAGACACGAGGACACGAAGACACGAAGACACGAAGACACGAAGACACGAAGACACGAAGACACGAAGACACGAAGACACGAGAAGACAAATTATGTTATTTCCAATTGCAATTCATAAAGACACGGGGACATCCTATGGGGTGACCGTACCAGATGTTCCCGGGTGCTTTTCTTACGGCGACACCATCGAAGAGGCTATTTCCAATACCAAAGAGGCGGTGATCGGCCACATTGAAACCTTGCTGGAATTGGGTGAGGCGATCGATTTTAAAGTCACAAAGATTGATGAATTAAGATCTCAAAAAGATTTTAAGGGTGCGGTCTGGGGCTTTGTTGAGGTGGATTTGAGCGAGCTGGATAGCAAGCCGGAACGGGTGAATATCAGCTTGCCGAAGTTTGTGTTGCACCGGATTGACCAATATGTGACCAGCCATCATGAAACCCGGAGCGGTTTTTTGGCGAGGGCGGCATTATCTGTGCTGGCACATGAGAATTGATGGGCGCTTCTGGTTTGAGCAATGTGAGTATTAGAGAGGCAAAATGTTATTGGATGAATTGCGGCTAAATAAAAACCGGATCGAGGCTCTGGCGCGGCAATATGGCGCACGGCATATCCGGGTGTTTGGTTCGGTTGCCCGGCGCGAGGAACGGCCCGATAGTGACGTGGATTTTCTGGTGGATTTCCCGCGCGGTTATGATCTGTTCACCCAGCGTATGCCGCTTGCCCTCGGGCTGGAGAAGCTGCTGCACCGGAAGGTGGAGCTGGTGCCGGGGCATGAACTTAACCGGCATATCCGCGAGCGGGTGACGGGCGAGGCGGTGGAGTTATGAGCAGGCCGTGACAGCCCTACGCGCTGCATATCCTGGACGCTATCGCAAAAATCCAACGTATTCGGATGCGCGGCGACATCGCCGTCGACGAGGTGCTCTACGATGTCGCGTTGCGCGACTTGCAGACGCTTTCCGAAGTCACGCAGTTGTTGCCGGACGACAGGAAAGCGGCATTTCCCTCGTTGACGATCGCAGCCATGATCGACAAGAATCTGCCCGCACCCGAAGAGAGTATTCGTGCCACGCTGGCGCAAAACCACAGAAACGGGAATGACCAAGCTCACTGAATCCGCCATCGAAGATTTCGCCATCAAGCTGTTCGAGCGTTTGGGCTATGACTACATTTATGCGTCGAACCTTGCGTCAATTTGGCTACCCGCCAGACATGCAGTTGCTTGCCACTGAAACGGTGTTAAAGCAGGCTGAGATATTGGCCAATGAGTTGGCAGGCTAGTCACCTGCCAGTAAATAACAGGCATTGCGCCAAATGCAGGCCCATTATTTGATTATCTGAGCCCTTAAAAAAGGAGTAAGATAAATTTCTGCATTACCAATCAATAGTTAAAAAATTCAATAAATTCATATGGAGTTATCAACCACATGACAAAGAAAAATGCATTTTATGCCCAATCCGGCGGCGTAACCGCAGTAATCAACGCATCGGCTTGCGGTGGATCGAAACGGCGCGTGCACATAAGGACAAAATCGGCAAAGTCTACGCAGGCCGTAACGGCATCATCGGCGCGCTGACTGAAGACCTGATCGATACGACCAAGGATTCCGCCAAGTCCATTGCGGCACTGCGCTACACGCCGTCCGGTGCATTCGGTTCCTGCCGCTTTAAGCTAAAAGGTATTGAAGAAAATAGATTGCAGTACGAGCGGCTGATCGAAGTCTTCAAGGCGCACAACATCGGTTATTTCTTTTATAACGGCGGCGGTGATTCTGCTGATACTTGCCTGAAAGTTTCGCAGTTGTCGGATAAAATGGGTTACCCCATCCAGGCAATCCACGTACCCAAAACGGTAGACAATGATTTGCCCATCACCGACTGTTGCCCTGGTTTCGGCTCGGTCGCCAAATACGTCGCCGTATCAGTACGCGAGGCCAGTTTTGACGTTGCTTCCATGGCCAAGACCTCAACCAAGGTATTCGTGGTGGAAGTGATGGGCAGGCATGCTGGCTGGATAGCCGCTGCCGGTGGTTTGGCCTCGGATCCGAATTGCGAGTTGCCCATCGTCATCCTGTTTCCCGAAATCCCATTCAATAAAGAAAAATTTCTGGCCAAAGTCGATGCCATGGTAAAGCAGCATGGCTATTGCTCAGTTGTGGTATCAGAAGGTGTGCAAGGTGCTGACGGCAAATTTCTCTCCGACCAGGGGTTGCGGGACGCTTTCGGTCACGCCCAGCTGGGTGGCGTAGCGCCGGTGGTAGCCAACATGGTGAAGGATGCGTTGGGTTATAAATTCCATTGGGCGGTAGCTGATTACCTGCAACGTGCCGCGCGCCATATCGCTTCCAAGACCGACGTCGAACAGGCCTATGCGCTCGGCAAGGCCGCGGTGCAGCTGGCGTTGAAGGGCGAAAACGCTGTCATGCCTACCATTGTCCGGCTCGCCGACAAGCCTTACAAATGGAAAATTGGCGTTGCCCCGCTCAAGAAGGTGGCTAATGTAGAAAAAATGATGCCGCGCAACTTTATTACCAAGGATGGTTTCGGCATTACCGACAAGTGCCGTGCATACCTCGCTCCGCTGATCAAGGGCGAAGATTACCCACCTTATAAAGACGGCTTGCCACAGTATGTTCGGCTCAAGAATGTGGCGGTACCCAAGAAGCTGGACGGGTTTAAGGTATAAGGCATCTCTAAAAATTGAGATTTGCGGGCATCCTCTTCGGGGATTGCCTGCTTAACCGTCTTGTCACAATACTTTGTTACTTACAAAAATGTTTCCTGACATATCAATTATTCGCGCCTAGTCTTGTTTAGAACTCTGAATTTTTAGAGGTGCCTTTAGGGAGAAACTAATGTCTGGTGGCCTGATATTTGCCCTGTTATGCGCAATAGGGGCGCTCGTATATGGAGCTGTTTCCGTTAAATGGATTTTGGCCCAGCCCACCGGCAATGATCGCATGCGCGAAATCGCCGCTGCCATACAGGAAGGCGCTTCTGCCTACCTGAACCGGCAATACAGCACGATAGGCATCGTCGGCGTAACGCTGTTTCTGGTAATTTTATTTATACCGGAGCTGGGTTGGAAAACCGCTATAGGCTTCGCCCTCGGCGCGATTTTGTCGGGTCTAACCGGCTATATCGGTATGCACGTGTCGGTGCGCGCCAACGTGCGTACCGCGCAAGCTGCACACGCCGGCCTCAACGCAGCATTGAATGTAGCTTTCAAAGGGGGGGCCATCACCGGCATGTTGGTAGTCGGCTTGGGTTTGCTGGGTGTAGCGGGTTACTATGCCTTTCTTACTATTTCAATGGACAGCACCCCGATGGAAGCAACCCATGCCTTGGTCGGTCTGGCTTTCGGCGGCTCGCTGATTTCTATCTTTGCCCGTCTGGGCGGCGGCATCTTCACCAAAGGGGCTGACGTAGGCGCAGACTTGGTGGGCAAGGTTGAAGTGGGGATTCCCGAGGACGACCCGCGTAACCCGGCGGTGATTGCCGATAACGTTGGCGACAATGTCGGCGATTGCGCTGGCATGGCTGCCGACCTGTTTGAGACCTATGTCGTAACCATTATCGCTACCATGCTCTTGGGTGGTTTGTTGATGGCCAATTCCGGCTCCAACGCGGTGATTTACCCACTGGCGCTGGGCGGGTTCTCGATCATCGCTTCCATCGTCGGCACCTATTTCGTAACGGCACGGGAAGGTGGCAAGATTATGAATGCGCTCTATCGCGGCTTGATAGCATCTGCCGTGTTGGTGCTGATCGCTTTCTATCCCATCACCCAGTGGCTAATGGGCGACAACGGCGTTTATTCCGTTAACGCGTTATATGGTTCGGCTCTCGTTGGACTGGCGCTGACGGCCGCGCTGGTGTGGATCACCGAATACTACACAGCGACTGAATACAGCCCGGTAAGACATATTGCTGAAGCCTCCACCACTGGTCACGGCACCAATGTGATCGCTGGCTTGGGAGTATCAATGAAGTCTACCGCTGCGCCAGTATTGGGGGTGTGCATGGCCATCTGGAGTGCCTATGAACGGGCCGGATTGTATGGGATCGCTATCGCCGCGACCTCGATGCTCTCTATGGCTGGGATCATCGTGGCGCTTGATGCCTTTGGCCCGATCACCGACAACGCCGGTGGTATTGCCGAAATGGCCAAGCTGCCGAACAACATCCGCAACATCACAGACCCCCTCGACGCGGTAGGCAATACCACCAAGGCCGTGACCAAGGGCTACGCCATCGGCTCTGCTGGCCTCGCGGCACTGGTGCTGTTTGCCGATTACACCCATGCGCTTTCTTTCAATCACCCGGGATTAACTTTCGATTTATCTAATCACAAGGTAATCATCGGCCTTTTTATCGGCGGCATGGTGCCCTACTTGTTCGCGGCCATAGCCATGGCAGCGGTCGGTCGCGCCGCCAGTTCTGTGGTGGTGGAAGTGCGCCGCCAATTCAAGGAAATTCCCGGCATCTTGGAAGGTACCGGCAAGCCTGAATATGGAACCTGCGTTGATATGTTGACCAAAGCCGCTATCAGGGAAATGGTCGTGCCCTCATTGCTGCCGGTTGCGGTCCCGGTAATTGTTGGCTTAGCCCTTGGCGCACAAGCATTGGGCGGGGTGCTCGTTGGCGCCATCGTGACTGGCATTTTCGTGGCAATTTCCATGACCAACGGGGGTGGCGCATGGGATAACGCCAAAAAATATATTGAAGAGGGCAACTTCGGCGGCAAAGGCTCCGAAGCCCACAAGGCAGCGGTAACGGGCGATACCGTCGGCGATCCTTATAAAGATACCGCTGGCCCTGCCATCAATCCGCTAATCAAAATTATGAACATTGTGGCGCTAATGATCGTGCCTTTATTATGAACCCCAATTATGAACCCCAGTTATGAACCCCAGTTATGAACTTTATTCAGTAGATCATTTAGGGGGCTACCGTTAAGCCTCCATTTTCTCGCCCTTATTTTCTATTCACTGAATGTTACAATTCGCATCTTTAAAAGTGCACAAAAAACTCACATCATGAGTTCAAGCTGGGCAAGATTCAGGATGCTTTTTTTGTTGACTAAATCTATTACAAATCATGACCGAGGTTGCCAACTATCAAACGTATCAAAAAGACCTCCGTTTTAATCTCAAGGAATAAAAAAATGACAGCTCGCATCATTGACGGCAAGGCCATCGCTCAAGAATTACGCACCGAGTGGAAGGCACGTGTGGATGAGCTAAAGTCGCGCGGCATGACGCCAGGCTTGGCAGTCATCATCGTGGGTGAAGATCCTGCATCAAAGGTGTATGTTGGCAACAAGGTAAAGGCCTGCGCCGAAGTCGGGCTTTATTCCGAACATATTGCCCTGCCCGCAGACACACAAGAATCAACACTGCTGGCAAAGATTGCGGAATTGAATGTTAATCCGGCGATTCACGGTTTGCTGATACAACTCCCCTTGCCCAATCACATCGATAGTCAGAAGGTGCTGGAAGCCATCAGCCCGAACAAGGACGTAGATGGATTTCATCCGATGAATGTTGGCGCATTAGTCACCGGTACCACCTTATTTCCGCCCTGCACACCTTCTGGTACAATGAAATTGCTGGAGAAAATGGGTATAGAAATCGAAGGCAAACACGCCGTGATAGTTGGCCGTAGCAATATCGTCGGCAAACCAATGGCGCTTCTGCTGTTGCATAAAAACGCCACCGTCACCATTTGCACCTCTAAGACGGTGAACTTGGGCAAACACACACGGGATGCCGATATTTTAGTGGTCGCTACTGGCAAACCTCAGATGATTACTGGCGATATGATTAAACCCGGCGCAGTCGTAATTGATGTCGGCATTAACCGTCTGCCAAACGGCAAACTAGTGGGCGACATTGATTTTGAAAGTGCAAAAGAAGTAGCGGGCTATATCACCCCTGTGCCCGGCGGCGTTGGCCCAATGACTATTACCATGCTGATAGCGAATACCATACAAGCGGCAGAACGTTTCAAAAAGTAAGAATAACCGCCATTCCAACAAAAGCGGGAATAACGAACCCTAAACCAACTTACAAGGAAAAACATGACTACAATCACCACCCCATCCGGATTGCAATATGAAGACATCACCATTGGTAATGGGGGAGCCGCCGCCCAAGGCGGACACACCGTTACTGTGCATTACACCGGATGGCTTACAGATGGCACTAAATTCGACTCCAGCAAAGATAGAAATGATCCTTTCCAATTCACTCTTGGCGCAAGGGAAGTTATCGCTGGTTGGGATGAAGGTGTGCAAGGCATGCAAGTCGGTGGCGTGCGTAAACTGACTATTCCAGCGTCACTAGGCTATGGTGCGCGTGGCGCAGGGCGCGCTATCCCACCAAATGCAACACTGGTGTTTGAAGTGGAGTTACTGGAAGCGTTATATGCGCGTGGATAAATCCATTAAGCTTGAGTGTACCGGTACTGACTGAACTGCCAGAAGATAAAATAAAAATGTAGCGAAACAACTTTGTTCGCCATCAAAAGATGGATTACCCGCGTAGGCATGACAAAATTTGCGCTAGAGTCCTTAGTAGCAAGGGAAATATTATTAAGGGCACCTCTAAAAATTCAAGTTTCTAAGTAAGACAAGGCGCGAGTAAAAAATTTGAGCGCGGCATATAGTTTATATGTAAGCGATAATTTTTTTCGAGTAACGCCGTATTATGACGAAAATTGGATTTTTAGAGGTGCCCTTAAGACTGACCTTTTTTACAAAGAGGGTTGCATGGTAACCACCTGTTTAGGAAGTAAGGTTTTTATCGAAGCAAAATTTTCAACTACGCGAAAGGGTAAATCATGGAACTGAAAAAAATAGCTTGTACAGTTGCACTACTGGGAGTAGGAAGCGCTTTCATCGTTCCCGCAACAATAGCGGCACCCGCAACAGGCCAATCCGCATATTACGTCGGCGGCAGTGTTGGCCAATCCAAATTCAAAGACATCGAGCCTGGTGTGGCCACCAATATTGATGACAAAGATACGGGATACAAGATATATGGCGGTTACCAGATTGACCCAGTATGGGGAATCGAAGCCACCTATTTTGACTTGGGTAAAGCTACCGCTAATGGCACCATATTGAATGGCAGCACCGTTGTTCCCGCTAATTTATCCGCTAAAGCTAGTGCCTGGGGATTGGCAGGTGTTTTTACGGCACCTATCACTTATGGGTTTTCTGTGTTTGGCAAACTTGGTTTGGTTAGAAGCGAGCTAAAAACTAGTGTTTCCGCCATTGGTGTTGTTGGAAATAACCAAAAAGAATCCAGCACTGGTGCAAACTTTGGTTTCGGCGCAAAGTACGATTTCACCTCGAATCTCGCCATTCGTGCAGAGTGGGAGCGTTTAAAAAAGATGGGGGATGATGCCACCACTGGTGAAACTGATATCGATTTCGTGTCGACCGGTATCACGTTTAAATTCTAATGTTTTGTTTTACCGATGCGCAACCGGGCAATTAAAAAATTGCCCGGTTTTTTTACGCCCAAAACCATATCGCCTGCCACATATAAGTCTTTTATCAAATTCATCTGCAATTTTCATCTGCAATTTTCACCGGGTTAACCCAAGAATAAGTGTAATTTTGACATACCCCTGTACTCGGTCGTTTCAGCCCAACGCTATAGCTTGAAAACCACCGTTACACTCAATCCAGCTCCTGAAATCTGTGGCGCGATTCGCAGGGAAGCACCATGAATCTCGGCGATACGATTGACGATAGATAGCCCCAAACCACTACCGCTGGCGCTAGTACCTATGGGGCGATAGAACCTTTCCGAGACCCTTGCCAGTTCCGCTTCCGGAATGCCGGGTCCATTATCATTCACCGACAGACAAGCAAGCCCTTGCTGATGGGTGATACTGACCCAAACTGATGTTTCCGGCTGTGTGTGGCGCACGGCATTGTCGATCAGATTGCGCAATAGGATGCGCAGTAATACCGGATTGCAGCGGACCTCTACTTCGGCGCCTTCCGTCAATTCGAGTCGTACGTGTTGGCTCAGTGCAGCCGGGGCGATTGCGGCGATTACCTCAGCGGCGATAACTCTCAGCTGGCAGGCTTCAGTCACGTCATTTCCCAAGGTGTCGATGCGGGCAAGGGTCAGTAATTGTTCGATCAGATGGGCGGCCCGGTCACAACCGAGAATCGCGTTGTCGAGCGCATGGTTGCGCTCCGCTTCGCCGCAAGCCGCTCTAGCCACTTGCGCTTGCGCCTTGATCGCGGCCACCGGGGTGCGCAACTCATGCGCAGCGTCTGCGGTAAAACGCCGCTCTTTTTGCATGGAAGCTTCGAGGCGGGTGAATAGCCGGTTAAGCCGTTCGATCAGCGGCACCACTTCGCGCGGGCGGATGACGCATCCAGCGCGGCAAGATTATCCGGCGCGCGCTGTTCCACTTCGCGGGTCAGTTTGTCCAGCGGGCGCAAAGCCGCGCGCAACTGCGATCCATAGCAGCAGTGCCAGTAAAGGCAAAGAAATAAACAGTGGCTTGAGCATATTGCCAGCAATACCGCGCGCCAGCTCGTCGCGCACATCGGCGCGTTCCGCTACCTGGATCAAATATTCGGCGGATTCATTCCAGGTGCTAAATACGCGCCAGTGGTGCCCGTCGATGGTGTGGTCGCTGAAGCCGCGCTCTTCGTTGGCCAAAGGTTGTTGCGGAGCGTTGGCGGAATGCAGGCGGAGCTGGTGTCCTTTATCCCATACTTGAAACGCGACCCGGCGGGCATACTTGTGCAGCAGTGGCGCATGCTCTGTTTCGAGTTCGTCAAGATCATGCGATGATTGGACAACCAATAGTGCAGCCGCCTGCGCCAGGTGTGCATCCAGTACCTCGTCGAACTCCTCGCGCGCATTATGGTAGGTAAATGCAGCCGCGCCGAGCCAGACCAGTGTGATCGCCGTCAGCGCCAAAACAAGCAGCCGTTGTTTGAGTGATGCGCGTCGCCACATTTCAGACTGCCTTATCGCGCGGTATCAGGTAGCCCACGCCGCGTATAGTTTCGATCAGTTCGGGGAAAAGCTTGCGGCGCAGATGATGGATATGCACTTCCACTGCATTGCTTTCGACCTCATCGCCCCACGCATAAAGCTGTTCTTCAAGCCGGGCGCGCGAAAGTACTTTTCCCGAGTTGAGCATCAGGGCATGCAACAACGCGAACTCCTTGGCCGAAAGCTCAACCGGTTTGTCTTGGTACAGCACACAATGGGCAGCGGGATCAAGCTTGACCCCGGAAACCTGTAGTAACGGGGCAGTCTTCCCGCTGGCGCGGCGCACCAGTGCGCGCAAGCGGGCCGCCAATTCCCCCATGTCAAATGGCTTGACCATGTAGTCATCCGCACCGGTGTCCAGCCCTTTGATGCGGTCATCCACCGTATCCATCGCGGTCAGGATTAACACGGGCGTTTGGGCATTTGTTTGGATATTTCGGCTGCGCAGACGGTGCAGCACTGCCAATCCGGAAAGGCGCGGCAGCCCCAAATCCAGAACCACTGCCGCGTAGGGCTCGGTAGTGAGTGCCTGCTCTGCCGAGACCCCGTCTTTCATCCAATCCACGGCGTAGCCGGATTGTTTCAAGCCAGCCTGGATCGCATCGCCCAGCAGGGCATCGTCTTGGATTACCAATATGCGCATTTTTTCACCTAAGCAATGGCGCAGAACCGTTGCAATTTTATTTTAAATTGTTGCTTGCAAAAAATAACAATTTTCAATCATTGTCTGTGTTGCCCGACTTGTGCCACTTTCTCACTTGTTGTCACCAGTCCGGTTGCTGGGTAACCAGCCCAGAATGCCACAACACCGGCCAACATTATGACACCCAGCCAGAGATATGAGCGACGGATGCCTTCATTCGGCTCTGCGGATTTAAAACCGTTTACCATGGAGCGCACCAGATTCTCGCGGTGCATTAAGCTGCTCACCACCACCCCGGCTATGTGGACAAATACTATGGCCAGCATGGCATTGGATGTGGCCTCATGTAACTCTTCCATCACATCGCCACCGATGTCTTGAAACAATATCACTCCGGTTACTCCAGACAAGATACCTAGTATTAACAGCAACCAGATCGCCACACTGCCCGCCGGATTGTGTCCCACATAATGCGGGGGCTTGCCCTTGAGCAGCGATATCGAATAAGCAATAATTTCGCGGGGTTTGAACAAAAAAGATCGGAACTTTGCATAGCGCGTGCCGAAAAATCCCCACAGTAACCTAAACGCGATTAAGCCGAGCAAGGTGTAGCCGAGCACCACATGGATATCGCGGTAACGCTCCGTTTCAGCAGTTAGAAACGCGCCGCTGAATGACAATACCAGCAGCCAATGGAAAACCCGCGTCGGCACATCCCAAACCAATATACGTTGACTCATGATGATCTCCTTTTACTTGGGTATTTTTATATTACGTTCACTGAAATCACCCCGATCCGCCTGTTGATGGCAGGCCGCACAATTAGCCGGGCTCTTCACCTTCGGATTCTTCCAAACAGTCGGGGGAATTTCGTGGCTATCGTGTTTGCGCTTAAACCAGGCAGCCTCAGTGATCCGCAATGGCGCTGTCGACGCACTCCAGCGGTTGGAAGCATTGTTTACCAGAAAAGCGGTGATCTCCTTGTTTTCCTGGTCCGTCAACGAAGCATCCGAACCGAAATGCTTATTTAGACCGCCCATGACCTTGCGCCAGGATGCAGCAGGCAGCAATCCCGGCGCATATGCGATGTGGCAGGTAGAACATTCCTGCTGAAATTTTGCGTTAACTTGTGAAGGTTGAACTGGTTTGCCGCGATTTTCGCCGCTGTATTTTTCAGCGCGATCACCTGCCTGTGCGCTGGACATTGCCACACCCATAACCAGCAAGGCCGAAACAAGTCTACGTGGAAAATTTTTATAATATTTTGACATATCAATCTCCTTGGTTATTTTTTAACAGTGAGCAGATAAGTAAGCACATCGCCTTTTTCCTGCGGTGAGCAAACGCGATCAAGCACGTCATTACAGTTGCGCTTGAACCATTTTGCTACTTTGGCCGGGTCAGTGAATCGCTCTGCATTAGCAGACGGCGCAAAGGGCTGTATGACTTTGCCAGTCTTTGCATGCTTGCCTGGCGCAGCCGGATTTTCGGTATGGCAAGAGGCGCAGCTCCATTCATTACCGTGTTTTACCTTGAAAAAATTCTCCCCGCGCGCAGCTGAAAATCCCTTGAAATCCGAAGTAGCCTTTGCCGCATCGCTTTGCATGGCAGCCAGCGCCTCATCCGGCGTTTGCGCGAAAGCCGGGCCTGAAATTAATCCGGCGACAACCACCAGTGCACAAACCAACGTGACATTAAATTCGCGGAACATTTTTCACCTCCTTTATTGCATTAAGAGGTGTGCAGAATAAAAGGCCAAGCTTAAGGGTTGCTTAAGGAAAAATATTTTTGATGGGTTTCAGAAATAACTAATTACAGTGGCCCCTCCGTCAAGACAATAATGCATCGAGTTTAAGCGGCTTCAGGGCATGGGGTTGTAATCGCCGCAGCGCGAACGAGGCGCTTGAGGATGGTATCAAGATCGAAGCGACGGTTAAAAAGGTACTGAACCTCGGCCAGGTAACGGTCTGCGTATTTACGGAAGTCGAAAGCATGGTAGGTTCCACTGATAGCTGTTTTTCAGGTTGCCCAGCACGGTATTCACGGCGCGAAATGCCGGGTGTTGCGCCGCTTCCCGACCCGTGCCACCGTTCATAATAACGGCGGAGTGCGTAGCGCCGCTGGCAGCGACGCCCCGAAAACATCCCAATCCGTCGGACAGCACTTGAGCGGAAGGCGCCAGTGCTTTCTTGGCCCAAGCCTCGATGGCTTTCTTGGTGAACGGGATGTGGACGAAGCAGGCTACGACCGGCTTGCCGTCCTCTGTGGTCTGCACAGCAGCAACGAAGGAGGCTTTGTTTTCGGAACCTCGACCGCGCTTACTCGGGCGCTCGCCGCCCAGGTAGGCATCGTCAATTTCGTCTCGCCCTTCGAGAACGGGAGGATTCGCGCTCAGTCATGACTTACAGCAACGGTTTCGTCAACCAGAGCGGTCTTCGCCAGCTCACGCCCAGATGGCGCATGAGTTCCAGCGCGGCAACATTGTTTTTCGCTTGGGTCAGCAAGTGCATCGCCAGAAACCAGAGCGTCAGCGGCAGCTTCGTCGCTTGGAAGATCGTACCGGCAGTGACCGTCGTCTGGTAGCGGCACGCTTGGCACTGCCAGTGCTGCCTGCCGTCGTGGATGAAGGTGCTGTGATGGGTTTCTCCGCAATGCGGACAGACAAAGCCCTCTGGCCAGCGCGACGCCAACAGCGCCGCGTGACATTGCTCCACCCTCCCGTACTGCTTCAGAAACTCAGACATCGACAGACCCTTTTGAAACTGAACTCGGTTCATTGCCATGACGCATCTCCTTGGGTAAATGCGCCTATTATTCGCCCCTCAGTGGCTCACCACATGAGCCTGTACGTAAAAAATTACACCCAACTGAGGCACGTAACTAATCAGGTAACTAATTACAGTGGCCCCTCCGTCAAGACAATAATGCATCGAGTTTAAGAGGGTAACCATCTTCAGGCAGAGGTACGACGCTGC
>JADKHS010000031.1 GCA_016721605.1 Nitrosomonadales bacterium | reverse complement strand
AGTCAGCGGTTACATTTTCATAAGCAGTAGACGGAGAGTACGTGTCAGGCCAAGCGGGTGTACGCTTTCTAGTCGTAAATCGAAAACGAGCGGACGTGAGGCTGCCCGTTCCCATTCGTACACGCCGATGACGGTATACAACGTAATCCCATCATGTGCGAGCGTGTGCGCCATCAGGTTGCGATGTTGCGCAGTGCATGCGCTACGGCAACCATGTTGCGTAGGGCCGCTTCCACTTCCGGCCATCCGCGCGTTTTTAATCCGCAGTCCGGGTTTACCCACAAGCGCTCGCGCGGAATAACAGCACATGCCTTATTCATGAGACGCTGCATTTCTTTCTGACTCGGCACACGCGGTGAATGGATGTCGTACACGCCCGGGCCGATATCATTTGGATAATGGAAGGCACGGAAGGCTTCCAGCAGTTCCATATCCGAGCGCGACGTTTCTATCGTTATCACATCAGCATCCATCGCGGCGATGGCGGGCAAAATGTCGTTGAATTCCGAATAGCACATGTGCGTGTGAATTTGCGTGGTGTCCCGTACGCCGCTGGTACTGATGCGGAAAGCGTGCACCGCCCAGTCGAGGTAATGCGCCCAGTCCTGCCGTTTGATCGGCAAGCCTTCGCGTAAGGCGGCTTCGTCAATCTGAATGATGCTAATGCCGGCCCGCTCCAAATCCTGTACTTCGGCGCGAATCGCCAGTGCGATTTGCAAGGCGGTGGCAGCGCGAGGAATATCGTTGCGCACGAATGACCATTGCAGAATGGTGATTGGTCCGGTGAGCATTCCTTTCATCGGTTTGTCGGTCAGGCTTTGCGCGTAGCAACTCCATTCGACGGTCATTGGGTGCGGGCGTGAAATGTCGCCGTAGATTATGGGGGGTTTTACGCAGCGCGAGCCGTAGCTTTGAACCCAGCCATATTGCGTAAAAGCGAAGCCTTTCAGTTGTTCGCCGAAGTATTCCACCATGTCGTTGCGTTCAGCTTCACCATGCACCAGCACGTCGATCCCCAGTTCTTCCTGCTTGGCCACGACATGGTGGATTTCTGCCTGCATTGCTTTGCGATATTGCTCTTCGCTTAGTTTGCCTTGCTTGTAGTCAGCGCGGGCACTGCGGATGGCTGCAGTTTGCGGAAAAGAGCCGATGGTAGTGGTCGGAAAAGCAGGCAGCTTGAGTTGCACTTGCTGTGCAGCGATGCGCTGGGCAAACGGTATAGAGCGTTTTTCATCGGCAGGTTTCAAGGCTGCAATACGCTGATGCACTTCACGATCATGTCGTAGCGGCGAGTACACCCGGCTTTCCAATGCTGCATTGGTTTTTGCCAATTGAGGAGCGATGGCTTCCTTGCCGTGTGATATACCGTGCGCCAAGGTGACAACCTCTTCCGAGCTTTTGCGTGGCGAATGCCATCCAACTTTTGATGGTTTTATCCAGTCCGGTTTCTTGGGCTAAATCCACCGGCACATGCAACAGGGAACAACTGGGTGCAACCCATAGTCGATCCCCCAGTGTTGCGCGCAATGCTTCGAGGATAGCTAATGAAGCAGGCAGGTTGTTGAGCCAGATATTACGGCCATCTACAATACCTGCAGAAAGGATTTTATCTGCCGGGAAATTCCGGATAAAGGGTTCAGCCTGTTGCGGAGCGCGCACCAAGTCGATATGCAGGCCGGCAACCGGCAAGGCTTTTAGCACTTCGGCATGGTCTTCCACGCTGTCGAAATAGGTGGCGAGCAGAATTTTGGGGGCGTCCTGCGACAGGCTGGCGTAGGTGTGAGCGAGTGCGGCCACCCATTCCTGCGGCAAATCAAGTGCCAGCGCAGGTTCGTCCATCTGCACCCACTCCACGCCTTGGGCTTTCAGTCGCTCCAGAATTTGCTTGTAAACCGGAATCAGCTTGGGCAATAAATTCAGGCGGTTCAGACCGGCATGTTTTTCCTTACCGAGATACAGGTAGGTGAGCGGACCAATTAATACCGGCTTGGCGTTGATCCCCAGTGCCTGCGCTTCACCTACTTCATCGAATAGCCATGAGCTATTCAGGTTGAACTCGGTGGAATTCAGAAATTCCGGGACAAGATAGTGATAGTTGGTGTCGAACCACTTGGTCATTTCCATGGCGGGCTGTTGTGCATTGCCGCGCGCAAGCTGGAAATACTGTTCCAGTGTTGATGGACCTGTAAAACCGAATCGTTCGGGCGCGGCACCCAAGAGGACGGTCATATTCAACATTTGGTCGTACCATGCGAAATCCCCTGCCGGGATCAGAGCAATCCCCGCATCCCTCTGCACCGCCCAGTGCCGTGCTCGCAATTCTTTGCCGATGGCGAGCAGGGATGCTTCGTCCAATTGGCCATTCCAATACGATTCCAAAGCCTTTTTGAGTTCGCGTTGCGCGCCGATGCGCGGAAAGCCAAGATTGTGCGTGATTGTCATGATGATCCTTCGTTGGAAAGGATGGTATCTTCGGCAAATTCCTATTATTATGCAAAATCATTATTTTCGTATTCATCATTAAATAATTTAATAATGCTATCCATTCTGGAATTACGTCATTTACGGATGCTGGAAGCCTTGGTCGGGAGCGGCAATCTGTCGCGTGCCGCGCAACGCTTACACCTGACACAGTCGGCAATTTCGCATCAGGTCAAACAGATGGAAGATCATTACGGCGTTCCGTTGTTCGAGCGCAAGACCCAGCCATTGCGACTGACGGCTGCCGGACAGCGACTGCATGCCTGGCGGAGCGGTGCTTGCGCAAGTGGCAGAAGCCGAGCGCGATATCGCGCGCATTGTAGAAGGACAGGCCGGACGCTTGCGCATAGCGGTAGAGTGCCATACTTGCTTCGAGTGGCTAATGCCCGCGATGGATGTTTTTCGTGAACATTGGCCCGAGATCGAGTTGGATTTGGTATCCGGTTTTCATGTTGATCCATTGGCACTGCTGCGCGAAGATCGCGCCGACCTTGCCGTGGTATCTGAGTACCGCAAGAACGGAATGACTTATCACCCTTTGTTCGGTTTCGAGATCGTCGGCATTGTTTCTTGTTTGCACAAATTGGTGCAAAAGGAATACCTCACGGCACGCGACTTTGCCGACGAAACGTTGGTGACCTACCCGGTACCTGAAGAGATGCTGGACGTTATCCGTAATTTTCTGAAGCCCCACGGCGTTGAGCCCAAAACGGCGCACCGCCGAACTGACCGTTGCAATTTTACAATTGGTTGCCAGCCGACGGGGTATCTCTGCCATGCCGAACTGGGCGGTGCAAAGCTATTTGAAAACCGGCTATGTGCAGGGCATGCGTCTAGGCAAGGAGGGATTGTTCGGCGAGTTGTATGCCGTCACACATGTGGAGGCTGCACAGGCTGCCTACATGCAGGATTTTCTGGAAACCGTGCGGACGGTCAGTTTTAACCGTTTGCCGGGGCTGATTCCATTGCCGGTCCGTGGGGAATGAGTTTTATGTTTCTCCGTGCCCAAGCGCAACATTATTTTTTCACTATTGGACACCTTTAAAAAATCCAATGTTCGTCATAATACGGTGTTACCCGAAAAAATTATCGCTCACATATCAATTATGTGCCGCGCTCAAATTTTTTACTCGTGCCTTGTCTTATTTAAAATCTTATTTAGAAATTTGAATTTTTAGAGGCACCCTATTATTGATCCGGCCAAGTGAAATTTGAAGTAGGAGGTGCCGTCACTGTGGGGTTACTGAGAAAGTTCAAACATCTCCTGCGGATCAATAGTGAAGAAATTTGGGCCCATAAAAAACAGCGCTACCCAGTAGCGCTGCCATAACGGAGAAAATGTAAAAACTAAGCGGTAGTATTGATATTTTGCCCGAGATGCGGGGGCAAATTTTGTATGGGTTGAGTATCTGGAATCGCTTCAATCAAAGCGAGTGCGCCAGCCGCACTCAGATCCATCGCTTTTTTAAGTACGGCGATGCTAACTGCCTGCTTGGTGTTGGTTTCCGACATTGCTGTTGCTACATTTGCTATACCTGTCACGTCCATAAAAATTCTCCTTATCATTTACAGTGCTAATAGCGGCATGTGGTGTACGTTATTTAGGGACGGATCGGAATTTTCACAATCGATGCACAATGAGTTTGATTGTATTGCAATAGCGCCGGTTGGTTTTTTCGGATTAGCCTTTTCTTAGAAATGAAGTAATCTTTCCGTCGGATTTCCAGTGGTTGTTAAATAGGCATCGAGCCGCGCCAGCGTTTGTTCGCCACCCTCAATCGCGCCAAATTCAGCCATGGCTTTGCGTTGCACTGCTGACTCCAGGATTATTCGCAGTGTGACCTGCGTCTGATCGCCCAAGTCTTGCAGCGTTATGGTGGCGTTGAACTCGGCATGGTCAGGGTCATCGCCGCCGTGCTCGTAAGCCATGAAAGTCGGCTCGGTGAGGGTGGAGTAGCGAATCCAGTTGTTGTAATTTGTGCCCGGGCTACCGTCTGCGTTGGTGGGTGCATGCATGATGTAGCGCCATAGTCCGCTCACACGCACGTCCATCTCAAAAATCGTATTGGTAAAACCGTTTGGCCCCCACCAATGTTGGATGTGCTCGGGCTGAGTGAACATTTGCCAGACGCGCTGGATGGGCGCTTTTACGGTGCGGGTGATGATGATCTCGTTGGATTTCTCTGGGGCCAGGGTAGACATGGTCAGATGCCTTTTTGACCATGGCGACCAGTTGGTCGAGCGCTGTACCCCAGCCGCTTTCAAATCCCATCGCAGCGTGTTGCTTGCACCCTGTTTCATCCGCGTGGATAACCGTGGCGGTGTAGCGTGTGCCGTTGGGGTGGTCTGCCAGTTTGATTATGGCGGTGAACTTGAAATCTGCCTGTTCGTCTCCGCACGTTGGGCTGGGTGTGCTGGGGCGAAAGCCCGGCAACAAGGCATTCGTCCAGACCAGTCTTTCGTTGGGGATGACTTTCAGGTAGCAGCCGATATTGGGGAATTCCTCACCTTCCGGCGACTGCATGGTAGTGCGGAACATGCCGCCGGGTCGCAGGTCAATCTCAGCGTCGATTGTTTTCCACGGCAGCGGGCAAAACCACGGTTTGAGCAGCGCTGGCTCCGTCCAAGCACGCCAAACAAGTTCTTTGGGCACATCGACGATGCGCTCAAAAGTGAGGTCAAGTTTGGGATTAAATTGGCTATATGTTTCATTGGAATTGGTCTTCACTTTAACTCTCCTTTGGTGGGGTCGATATCGTGGTCTGGGTTTTGTTGCAAGGTGAGTAAATAAGTATCCAAGCGGTCCAGCCGCTCTTCCCAAAATTGTTTGTATTGACCAATCCAGTCCATCGCCACTTTGAGCTGTTCAGCGTCAATACGGCAGGGGCGCCATTGCGCGTCGCGTCCTTTAGTGACCAATCCAGCTTTTTCCAGCACTTTGATGTGCTTTGATACGGCAGGCAAGCTCATCGCAAATGGTGCAGCAAGTTCGTTAACCGATGCTTCACCCTTGGCCAGACGCGCTAACATCGCCCGCCGGGTGGGGTCGGCCAAAGCGGAGAAGGTCGCGCTGAGGTGGTCTACGGTGATATTCGTGGGACATATGTATTACCCAGCCCTATAGTTAACTGATAGGTTAACTATAGGGCTAAATTTTAAGATAGTCAATTGCTGGTGTTGGTCCCGCGGTAGGGATGGCACTAGCCAATAATTTGGAGCGCGTGTTTTTCCACAATGCGGATGCATTCGTCGTATTCACTGGCTTCGATCCGAGAGCCAACGACTCCGGCAATAAGATAGGCCGCAGGTGCCTATCTAAACGAGGCCCCGCCGAGTTGCGTCGCCTGCGCCCAAGGCTGGAGCACTGCCGCAGTTCTGGTAACCATCGCACGCAAAATCGCCCGTGCGGCCTGGTTAGTCATCATTAACCATTTAACTTTCGACCCGAAATGGATTACAAAAATGCTTAACGCGAACCATAGGATCCCAGCACGCTGGATCTGGCTGAAGGACAAACTGAAAAAGCTATTGGCGGTGATGGCTCTTCAAAAGTGGGATGTTTATGGGTGGTTGACGCAGACCTGCAAAGCTACTTTGGCACGATTTTACGTATAACGTCTGGCAGTCCGTAAAGGGACGTGATCAGCCCCTTGCTTACCAATATTTACTTTTACACGTTTGACGTAGAAATGCGGAAAATTGGATTGGTGATGGGGACGGCAATCGCTATGTCCTATATCCCTATTGGTTATGCGTCACAAGAAAAATATTTTCTTGCAACTGGGTTATTCCCTTGTCGCGAAAGCGTGTTTCTTTGTTGAGAATGTCTGCGCTATGCAACAGGCTTACCTCACTTGTTTTTCCATAAAGCGCCCTTACTTCCGGCTCCTTTACGCTAAAAGGTGGCCCTTGCATTTCATGTTGGGGGTAATCGAAGGTAACCAACAGAGTTTTTGCGCCAGAAGCCAAAATATTTTGCATATTGGCTGCGTAGGCGCTGCGCATTGATGGGGGTAGCGCGATAAGAGAAGCGCGGTCGAAAACTGCGCTCACCCCGGCTATATCCTCCGCTGTCATCTGGAAAAAATCGCCGCAGTAAAGCCGGAGTCCTTCTGTCTGATAGATGCTGGCGGTACCGTGCTTTGTAGCTGATGCTTGCAGGCCATTTTCGGCAAAAAATGCCTCAACCGCCAATGGACTGATTTCCACGCCAACTACTTCATGGCCTTGAGCCCGTAACCAAAGCATGTCCTGGCTCTTGCCACAAAGTGGCACGAATACACGGCTGCCTGGCGCAAGGTTCAGCGCAGGCCAGAATCGCCGCAAGTGCGGATTGATTTCATTTTGATGGAAACCAGTTTCATTTCTAACCCAACGCTCGCACCAATAGTCTGTATCCATGATTGTCAATTTGCTAGGAAAGTGTAGTTAAAACAGCCACGTCCACAGTGGATCATGGAAAACTGGAGATGCATTCACGACTCAATCTTCTAGGTGTTTACTGCCTTTTCCGTGATCTTCCGCCTTGTGGGTCAAAAATAGCGACGCACCAATCAGGGCGATGGCACCACCGAAATACAGCAGGTCGAGCGAGGTTGATATCTTCATATTCATCGCTTCCTCAAATAGGGTGACGATCAGAATCATTAAGATTACCTTGGCCAATCGCGCTTTGAGGTCATCCAGGCTTGCAATAACCAAAATCTTGCTGGAGGTTTTGCTGCCATGTGCTTCATCAATGTCACTAACAAATAATTCATACATACCAAGCGCAAAAATCAGCATGAAAGTTGCGAGTAGGTAACCGTCCACCACTTCCACCACATGAGAGATGGTTTGATCGTGAAGAAGCTTGCGTGCCTCGTCAGTCAGTGTAAAGTCGGCGTAATGCAGCATGTGGCTGACAAGGTACACCACGTCCACCGTGGCCATATAGAAAATTGCAATGGCGGCAGCCATGCTCGCCACTACTGCTACCACTACAACGAAACGACCGTTCCAGAGCGTGGCTTCGAACCATTTTTCGATAACATTTAGCATGAAGTAGTTATAGTCGTGATCATTTTCAAAGATAAGCCCGCAGGAATTTAAGTCTCAATAATTTGATTTTAATTAGCAAATTAAACCTTCCGCCAAAAATGGGGGCATGATAACCCATGCCCAATGGAATCACCAATTGAATGATGCGTCTTATTGAGCATGATTCGCCATGTTTTTTGGTTGAATTATTGCAGAGCCTGACATAAGTTTACCCGTATTCATAAAAGCTCAGGTTCAGTCGGGGAGCTTCAAAAACTGCGGCATTTTAGAGGTGTATTTTTGATACAAACTACTGTACGAAAGATGCATCATAAGTTCAACAATTTGTACCAGATCAATAACAAAGAGGGAGTTAAGCTTCGGCGAACATTTTTCTTTGGCAAGAAAGTGGGTATTGCTATTTGGCGCTAGCAAACGGCTAGAAGTGAGATTGACCGATTGTATTTTCACGGGTAGCATAGCCGCCTTCGTTGTTTTGAAAGGCTCAGTTAAAATGCAACGCAAATTCATTGTCGGAAATTGGAAGATGAATGGGGCGCTGACCGCAAATGAGGCTTTGTTGAAAGAAGTGGCAAATGGCGTAGCGCAAATGTCGGGGGTAGATTGCGCTGTGTGTGTGCCTTTCCCCTATCTTGCACAAACGCAATTACTGCTACGCGAGACCCAATAAAATGGGGTGCGCAGGATGTACATCAAGTGAATAGGGGAGCTTACACTGGCGAGGTGTCGGTTCCTATGTTGTGTGATTTTGGCTGCGACTATGTGATTGTTGGACATTCTGAACGACGCAACATCTACGGTGAAAGTAGCCAGCTGGTGGCAGAAAAATTCGCTGCGGTTCAGAAGGCAGAGTTATCACCCATCATTTGTGTTGGTGAAACTTTGGAGCAGCGTGAAGCGGGTACGACAGAAGCGGTGGTAGCGGAGCAGCTGGCCGAAGTTATCAAGCTGCGAGGTGTACAGTCATTCCGTACTGCGGTAATTGCTTATGAGCCAGTCTGGGCTATCGGTACTGGCAAGACGGCTTCGCCAGAACAGGCGCAAGAGGTACATGCTTTTATACGCAAACGTATTGCCGGTTTTGATGAGGAGTTTGGCCAGGCCTTGCGTATACTTTATGGCGGTAGCGTTAATGCTTCCAACGCAGCCGAATTGTTCGCCATGCCGGACATTGACGGTGGGCTGATCGGTGGCGCATCGTTGATTGCTGAAGATTTTTTAGGTATTTGCAATGCTGGACAAAAATAAATTCGATATTTTGGAGTAGTGCGTGGAAATTTTCGTTTGGGTTATACATGTATTAACGGCGATAGTACTGGTTGGTTTGGTGTTAATGCAGCATGGTAAAGGGGCAGATATGGGAGCTGCCTTTGGTACAGGTTCCGCTGGGAGTGTGTTTGGCTCGAGCGGTTCAGCCAATTTTTCTGAGTCGTAGTACGGCAGTGGCTACAGGGATATTTTTATTACCAGCCTGTCTCTAACCTATATTTATGCTAACCCATCACAATCTCGTGGCGTAATGGATAAACATGAGGCAGCACAGCCGGCACAGTCGATAGTGACGCCCACCTCAGCACCTAGCAACACCAGTAATTCAAAGTCGCAAGAAATACCAAAATAATAGAATTATGCCGATGTGGTGAAATTGGTAGACACGCTAGCTTGAGGGGCTAGTGGCGAAAGCTGTAGCAGTTCGAGTCTGCTCATCGGCACCAAATATTTAAGCCAAAGTTTTCTGAGCTCTGGTTAATTAAACTAGAAATGCATTCCGTGCGTTATATTTATTAAGGCGCCAAATGAATGGGAGGAGGCTCAGATGTTGGAAAACTATTTTCCGGTCTTGTTGTTTATAATCGTTGGGTTAGCGATGGGTGTGGCGCCATTACTGTTAGGTTGGCTGGCCGCTCCAAATCGCCCAAGCAATGCAAAGCTCTCACCTTATGAGTGCGGCTTTGGGGCTTTTGAAGACGCGCGGATGAAATTCGACGTGCGTTATTATCTTGTTGCTATCTTATTTATCCTATTCGATCTAGAAATCGCGTTCCTGTTTCCTTGGGCAGTGGTGCTGAAGGAAATCGGTTTGTTTGGATACGTCTCTATGTTAATTTTCTTGGCTATCCTCGTAGTTGGATTTATTTACGAGTGGAAAAGAGGAGCTTTGGAATGGGAATAGAAGGCGTTCTGGAAAAAGGCATCGTTACCACATCATTGGACGTATTGATCAATTATGCTCGTACGGGTTCACTGTGGCCAATGACTTTTGGCTTGGCGTGTTGTGCGGTAGAAATGATGCAGGCGGGCGCTTCACGCTATGATCTTGATCGCTTTGGCATAACATTTCGTCCCAGCCCGCGCCAGTCAGATGTGATGGTAGTGGCTGGTACGCTGTGCAACAAAATGGCACCGGCGCTACGCAAAGTATATGATCAAATGGCTGAGCCGCGCTGGGTAATCTCGATGGGGTCCTGCGCTAATGGCGGCGGCTATTACCATTATTCCTATTCGGTCGTCCGAGGTTGTGACCGTATCGTGCCGGTGGATGTGTATGTGCCAGGTTGTCCACCAACTGCTGAGGCACTGTTGTATGGCATTATTCAATTGCAAAACAAAATTAAACGAACTAATACAATTGCGCGCTAAATTTATGTGCAATATTCATAATGAAAAACTCTATGCTATTGGTATCGGTTCAAATGAGAGCGATATTTGTCATCTGAAGGTACGGACTGATTATGTTTTGACCTGCATGACTTATTCATCAACTCAAAATGCCATAATAAACTTGATTCACACGACACCGGTGTAAAACATGGCCGCTAATTTAACCCCTTTGACTACTAACTTGACCACGATTTTCACTAATCAAATAGTGAGCTTGGAAAATATGTTGGGCGAACTGACCTTAGTCGTGAGGGATATTGACATGCTGGAGGTGTTAACACGCTTGCGCGATGATCCCGATTTGCGTTTTGAACAGATGATAGATCTGTGTGGGGTGGATTACTGTACTTATGGGGGTGAAATTTGTGAAGGCGGTGCTTATCTGAAATCTGATATTGCGCTTAACGCGTATCCTTCTCGATTTGCCGTGGTCTATCATTTGTTGTCGTTAACCCATAATATCCGCCTACGTGTGCGTGTATTTGCGGAAGATGATGATTTGCCAGTCCTGAGTTCCGTAGCGAACATTTGGCCATGCGCCAACTGGTATGAGCGCGAGGCATTTGATTTGTATGGCATTGTTTTTACTGATCATCCTGATTTACGTCGCTTGCTCTCAGATTACGGTTTTGTTGGTAATCCTTTCCGCAAAGATTTTCCATTGTCAGGGCATGTCGAGATGCGCTACGACCCTGAGCAGCAGCGCGTAATTTATCAGCCGGTGTCGATTGAAAACTCGTTCCCCGCATCATTCGTGAAGAACATTACGGGGGGTTGAAATGAAAGGCAGAAACTTGGGTACGGGTGCGCAAATAAAGGTTACACCTAAAGTTTTGCACTCCTCTTCTTTTTTTGGCAGCAGAGGCGAAGGCTTTTATCATGGCTGAAATAAAAAATTACACCATGAATTTTGGGCCGCAACACCCATCCGCACACGGCGTGTTGCGCCTGGTTCTGGAACTGGACGGTGAAGTAATTGAACGGGCTGATCCGCATATCGGCTTGCTTCACCGCGGTACTGAGAAACTGGCTGAGCATAAAACGTATCTGCAATCGCTGCCTTATATGGATCGCCTCGACTACGTGTCGATGATGTGTAACGAACATGCCTACGTCATGGCCATTGAAAAACTGCTTGCTCTCGAAGTGCCGGTGAGGGCGCAGTATATTCGGGTAATGTTCGACGAAATTACCCGAGTAATGAACCATCTGCTGTGGCTTGGAGCACATGCATTGGATATTGGTGCAATGACTGTGTTTTTATATGCTTTCCGTGAGCGCGAAGACCTGATGGATGTCTATGAGGCGGTATCCGGCGCACGGCTGCATGCAGCATATTACCGTCCAGGCGGGGTGTATCGAGATTTGCCTGATTCAATGCCCTTATATCAGGCATCCAAGATTCACAATGCCAAGGCTGTAAAGAAGATGAACGAGAACCGTGAAGGTTCCTTGCTTGATTTTATGGAAGACTTTACCAATCGTTTTCCTACCTGCGTTGATGAATACGAGACTTTGCTGACCGACAATCGAATCTGGAAACAACGTACCGTCGGCATTGGTGTGGTCACTCCGGAACGCGCGCTAGCGCTCGGCTTCAGCGGCCCCATGCTACGTGGCTCCGGTATTGCTTGGGACCTACGCAAAAAACAACCTTACGAAATATATAACCGCATCGATTTTGATATTCCTGTGGGAGTCGAAGGTGATTGTTATGACCGTTATCTGGTGCGTGTGGAAGAGATGCGCCAGTCAAACCGTATTATCAAGCA
Organism: Nitrosomonadales bacterium; assembly: GCA_016721605.1. Taxonomy (GTDB): domain Bacteria; phylum Pseudomonadota; class Gammaproteobacteria; order Burkholderiales; family Gallionellaceae; genus Nitrotoga. The sequence continues at coordinate 10,959 of JADKHS010000031.1, read as the reverse complement.
ATGTATTAGTTGGTTGCGTCAGAACCCCGGTCCGTGATAGTAAATAATTTCAAAGTCGCGCCTCCCAAACGCGAGTCGATGAAGCAGAATATGGAAGAGTTGATCCACCATTTCAAGCTATTTACTGAGGGTATGCATGTTCCGTCCGGCGAGGCTTATGCGGCAGTAGAACATCCTAAAGGTGAGTTTGGTATATACATAATTTCTGATGGGGCGAACAAGCCTTATCGCCTGAAAATTCGTGCTCCTGGTTTTGCCCATATCGCGGCGCTGGATGAAATGGCGCGTGGTCATATGATTGCGGATGTAGTGGCGATTATTGGTACGCAAGATATAGTTTTTGGAGAAGTTGACCGCTGATGGATACCTCTAATAATTCTGAATTCATCATTCCCGTGAACGCCCCATCAAAAAGCCGGATTCCCGCTTTTATGTTAACGGCATTTTTAGAGGTTCTTTGATGTTATCCGAGCAAGTTCGAGCAAAAATAGACCGCGAGCTGAAGAAATATCCGCCTGATCGGAAGCAGTCTGCCGTTATGGCTGCATTACGTTTCGTGCAAGATGAAAAAGGTTGGATAGACACCGGGGACATGGTCGATGTTGCGGCCTATCTCGGCATGTCACAGATGGGTGTATATGAGGTGGCGACTTTCTATAACATGTATAACCTCAAGCCCATGGGTCGGCACACACTTACGGTGTGTACCAATCTGTCCTGCCAATTGGTGGGAGCCATGGAAACATTGGATTATATTAAGAACAAGCTCGGTATCGGAGTTGGTGAAGTGACAGCGGATGGCAAATTTGGTCTGCGCGAAGGCGAGTGCCAGAACGTCTGTGATGAGGCACCACTACTCATGATCAACAACAAAAAAACGTGTGGTCATCTCACCAAAGAAAAAATCGATCAAATTCTGGCGGAATTGGATAAGGAATGAGCACTCCCATTCTTCTTAATACTATGCATTTCGACCAGCCATGGACGCTGGAAAATTACCTTAAAGTAGGTGGCTATCAAGCGCTACGCAAAATCCTAGCGGAAAAGATGACGCCTGAATCTATCATCGCCGAAGTCAAGAGTTCCGGTCTGCGCGGTCGCGGAGGTGCTGGTTTTCCTACCGGTTTAAAGTGGAGCTTTATGCCGCGCAACTACCAGGGCGATAAATATCTGGTATGCAATTCTGATGAGGGAGAGCCGGGTACCTTTAAGGACAGGGACATTCTGCGCTACAACCCGCACATTCTCATAGAAGGTATGGCTATCGCTGCCTATACCATGGGTGTCAAAGTCGGCTACAACTATGTGCACGGCGAGATTTTCGAGGCCTATGAACGCATGGAGGCAGCATGTGATGAAGCACGTGCGATGGGCTACCTGGGTAATAACATACTTGGCAGCGACTTTAGTTTCGATCTGCATAATCATCTGGGCTATGGTGCCTACATTTGTGGCGAAGAAACTGCATTGCTCGAATCGCTTGAGGGCAAAAAAGGTCAACCGCGCTTCAAACCCCCATTTCCGGCAAGTTTTGGCTTATATGGTAAGCCGACCACCATCAATAACACCGAAACCTTCGCCAGCATTCCTTACATTATTAATAATGGTGGGCAAAATTTCCTTGAGCTGGGTAGACCGAACAATGGCGGAATCAAATTATTTTCTATTTCCGGCCACGTTAACAGGCCAGGAAATTTTGAGGTTCCACTCGGAACACCGTTTAAAACATTGCTGGCAATGGCTGGTGGTATGCGCGGTGACCGTAAATTGAAGGCATGTATTCCCGGTGGATCTTCCATGCCAGTTTTACCCGGTGAGATTATGATGGATCTTGATATGGATTATGATTCCATTGCGAAAGCGGGTTCTATGCTGGGCACAGGTGCGATTATTATTATGGACGACACGACTTGTATGGTGCGTGCACTAGAGCGTCTGTCCTATTTTTATTTTGAAGAATCGTGTGGCCAATGTACGCCATGCCGCGAAGGTACTGGCTGGTTATACCGGATCATACACCGTATCGAAAAAGGGGAAGGACGTCCGGAGGACTTGAATCTTTTGCTTGACCTGTGCGAGAACATTGCAGGCCGCACAATTTGCGCGCTTGGCGATGCCGCTGCGTGGCCAGTGCAAGGCTTCCTAAGCATTTCCGTAGCGAGTTTGAATATCATCGAACACAAGCGTTGTTTGGTGCAAGACTGACGGTTAGGTGAGCAATGATCAACATTGAAATTGACGGCAAGCACATTGATGTGGAAAACGGATGCTCTGTGATAGATGCGGCACATCAGTTGGGTATCTATATTCCACACTTTTGTTACCACAAAAAACTGTCCATTGCAGCTAATTGCCGCATGTGTTTAGTGCAAATTGAAAAAAGCGCCTAAGCCCTTGCCTGCTTGTGCCACGCCTGTGGCCGAAGGCATGAAAATCTTTACTGCCTCTGAACAAGCTGTAAAAGCGCAAAAAGGGGTAATGGAATTCTTATTGATTAATCACCCATTGGATTGCCCGATATGTGATCAGGGCGGGGAATGCGAGTTACAGGATCTAGCAGTCGGCTATGGTGGCAGCGCTTCACGTTACCACGAAGAGAAACGCGTCGTGTTGCATAAGGATATCGGCCCCTTGGTAGCTGCCGAAGAGATGAGTCGCTGTATCAACTGTACCCGTTGTGTGCGTTTCGGCATCGAAATTGGTGGCGCGATGGAACTGGGACAGGCTTTCCGTGGTGAACACGCTGAAATTATGGCTTTTGTATCCGATACGGTAGATTCCGAATTGTCCGGTAACATGATAGACCTCTGTCCGGTCGGTGCCCTCACCAGCAAACCATTCCGGTATAGCGCCCGTACTTGGGAACTATCGCGTCGCAAGTCTATTAGCCCGCACGATAGTTTGGGTTCCAACTTGGCGGTACAGGTCAAAAATAACCGCGTGATGCGTGTGCTGCCAATTGAGAATGAAGATGTCAATGAATGCTGGTTGTCCGATAAAGACCGCTTTAGCTACGAAGGGTTAAACTCAGCTGAACGTCTTACTAAACCGATGATCAAGCAGGGCGGAAAATGGCTGGAGGTAGAGTGGCAAGTTGCGCTGGAGTATGTATCTAACGGGCTGCGCCAAATTGCCCATGAGGCGGGTGCAGAATATATAGGCGCTTTAGCCACGCCACATTCCACACTGGAAGAGCTTTATTTATTGCAGAAACTGGTGCGTGGCTTGGGTAGCCATAACGTAGATTTTCGTCTGCGGCAATCTGATTTCAGCGCCGACAGTAAGCAAACCGGAGCACCTTGGCTAGGCATGGCAGTGGCAGATGTTAATCTTGTTGACCGCTTCTTGCTAGTAGGCAGTTTCTTGCGCAAAGACCATCCGTTGCTGGCGTCACGCGTGCGTCAGGCAACGAAAAAGGGCGCGCAAGTTAATCTGATACATGCTACCGATGACGATTTGTTGATGCCAATCGCCAACAAGGAGATAGTTCCACCGACCGAAATGGCTACGGTATTGGCGCAAGTATTGAAAGCGCTGTCCACAATCAAGCAAGCCACTCTGGATACTAGCGTGCAACAAATCGTACAGCCTGTAACGCCGACAGCCAGCGCGCAGGCAATGGCTGATAGTCTTGCCAGCGGTGAGCGTGTTGCCGTTTTGCTTGGCAACTTCGCACAGCAGCATCCACAAGCGTCACAACTACAATTGCTGGCACAACACATTGCCACGCTCTGCGGAGCAAAATTTGGCTTCTTTGGCGAAGCAGCCAATAGTGTGGGCGGATATTTGGCGCAAGCGGTGCCATTCGCCGGTGCTGAGCATGGTATGAACGCCTCCGCAATGCTAGCTGCACAGCGCAAGGCTTATATCTTGCTTAATACCGAAGTGGAACTGGATATGCAGAACCCGCAGCAAGCATTAGCTGCGATGGGCGCCGCAGATATGGTTGTGGCGTTGAGCGCTTACAAACACCATGCTATGGAGTACGCCGATGTGTTATTACCGATTGCTCCATTTACTGAAACCTCCGGGACTTTTGTCAGTTCAGAAGGGCGTGCGCAAAGTTTCAAGGGTACAGTCCAGCCATTAGGCGATGCACGTCCAGCGTGGAAAGTACTCCGCGTCTTGGGAAACATGCTTAATATACCTGGTTTTGATTACAACAACAGCGAAGCAGTTCGCGATGAAGTGCTGGGTGGCGGCACAGACGTATCTGCCAAACTTGGCAACGTCTTACATAGTGTGTCGGCACAAACTGCGACTTGGAATGTCACTGGCTTACAGCGCGTCAGCGATGTACCAATCTATGCCACTGACGCCATTGTGCGCCGCGCCGCTTCGCTACAAAAAACTCGTGATGCCACCACTCCGTGTGCGCTGATACATAGCATAGAGCTAGAAAAGCTCAATCTGCAATCCGGTGAAATGGTCAAGTTAACGCAAGGGCAGGGCAGCGTGAGGCTATCTATAATTGCAGATGATAGTTTACCGCGTGGTGTTGTACGCGTGGCCGCAGGCCATACCATAACAGCAGAACTGGGCGCCATGTTTGGAACGATTAGAGTGGAGCGCGCATGACAGAACTGCTGCAATACTTGCAAAACCTGCTTGGGGTCGCTTGGCTTCCAATCTGGACATTGGTCAAAATCCTGATCATAGTGATACCCATCATGCTGACTGTGGCATATTTGACCTTGGCAGAACGCAAGGTAATCGGCTATATGCAGGTACGTATCGGTCCTAATCGAGTTGGTTATTTTGGGCTACTACAACCGCTCGCCGACGGTCTCAAACTGCTGCTCAAAGAAATTATCATTCCGTCTGGCTCGAATAAATTTCTGTTCGTAATTGCACCCGTCCTTGCCCTGATGCCTGCATTGGCAGCTTGGGCAGTGGTTCCGTTTGCCGATGGCATGGCGTTGACCGACATTAATGCTGGCTTGCTTTATATCTTGGCGATGACATCACTTGGTGTGTACGGCATAATCATCGCGGGCTGGGCGTCCAATTCTAAGTATGCCTTTTTAGGTTCATTGCGCTCGGCCGCGCAGATTGTGTCCTACGAGATCCCCATGGGCTTTGCCTTGGTATGTGTACTCATGGTCTCACAGAGTATGAATTTAGGTGACATAGTGCTTGGTCAAAAAAGCAGCGTAGGGCTGTTTGGCTGGTATTTCATCCCATTGTTCCCGATGTTCGTGGTGTACTTTATCTCAGGTGTAGCAGAAACTAATCGTGCACCCTTTGACATGGCCGAAGGCGAGTCTGAAATTGTGGCTGGTTTTCACGTAGAATATTCTGGTATGACGTTTGCGCTGTTTTTCCTGGCGGAATACGCCAACATGATTTTGATCGCCATACTCACCGCTATTATGTTTCTTGGCGGTTGGCTACCTCCATTTGATATAGCCCCATTTAATTTATTACCGGGAATTTTTTGGTTATTAGCCAAAACATCTTTTGTACTGTTTCTGTTTTTATGGTTCCGTGCCACCTTTCCACGCTATCGCTACGATCAGTTGATGCGCTTGGGTTGGAAGGTCTTTATTCCTCTCACGCTGGTCTGGGTAGTGGTAATTGGTGCTTGGATGCAAACTCCCTATTGGCTGTGGTAAAACAGTCAAGGATATAAAAAATGGAAAAGATCACAAATTTTTTTAAAACTTTCCTGCTGTTAGAGCTAGTGAAAGGCATGGCCCTGACCGGGCGGCATTTTTTCGCACGCAAAATTACCGTGCAATTCCCCGAAGAAAAAACGCCGCAAGGTTTTCGTTTTCGCGGCCTGCACGCGTTACGTCGTTATGCGAATGATGAAGAACGCTGCATTGGCTGCAAATTATGCGAAGCGGTATGTCCGGCGATGGCTATCCATATTGAAACCGAAGAGCGCGCTGATGGCACACGCCGGACCACACGCTATGACATCGATTTGGTCAAGTGTATTTTTTGTGGCCTATGTGAAGAAGCTTGCCCGGTGGATGCCATTGTAGAAACCCGTATTCTGGAATACCACGGTGAGAAGCGCGGTGACCTGTACTACACCAAGCCGATGTTGCTGGCAGTGGGCGAAAAATATGAAGAGCAAATTGCCAAGGATCGGGCATCGGACGCAAAATACCGTTGAGAGCATCTTTAAATCACTGTCATTCCTGTGAAGATATGTATCCAGCCCGATATTTTAATAATTTAAGGATACTACTGAGGCCTACGTTGAATTGATTTTTCTTAGGCAGGAGTGTTCACTGCAATGATTTATATTGGTGACCTTCATGGGGTTCAAACACAGTTAAAGGTTTGAGAATATGTTGATGAGTTTTGATACATTAGTTTTTTATATGTTCGCTGCAATTACCGTACTTGCTGCATTGCGCGTAATTACTGCACGCAACCCGGTATATGCTGCACTGTTTCTGGTGTTGGCTTTTGTAGTTCGGCTGGAGTCTGGATATTACTGGAAGCAGAGTTTTTAGCGATTACTCTTGTTCTGGTGTATGTCGGCGCAGTGATGGTGCTCTTTTTGTTTGTGGTAATGATGCTGGACATCAATCTGGAGCAATTGCGCGAAGGATTCTGGCGCTGGTTTCCATTCGGCGCGTTGCTGGCTGTCATTATGGTGTTTCAGATGATATGGGTACTGGGTAACCGCCAAACTGCTGAAACTGGTGCACAGGTAATCAAGCACGCTGCCAATTACAGCAACACCAAAGAACTTGGCCGTTTGATTTATACCGATTATGTTTACCCATTTGAACTGGCGGCGGTGCTTTTATTAGTAGCGATTGTAGCTGCCATCGCGCTTACCTTGCGCCGTCGTAAGGATGTTAAATCGCAGGAACCGAATAAACAGGTGCTGGTGAAAAAAGCAGACCGCCTTCGTATTGTATCGATGGTGGCAGATGGTAACGAGGAAAGGCAGTAGTAGGTGAAATATGTCACTGCACTGCATCATCTCTACAGAGACATGGATCTAGTGTTTTTTAAAAGGGTTTGTTGAATATTAACCGCCTTGGATGATTGATAACAGTGTAGCGTTATCTGCCATGATTACATGAAGATTCAATGAGGAAAGTATATGTTGAGCTTGAGTTTGTCGCATTATTTAGTGTTTGGGGCAATATTGTTTGCTATTGGCGTGGTGGGGATTTTTCTGAACCGCAAAAATCTCATTGTACTGTTGATGTCCATTGAATTGATGTTGCTCGCGGTAAATACAAATTTTGTTGCGTTCTCACATTATTTAAACGATATATCCGGGCAAATATTCGTGTTTTTTATCCTTACGGTGGCTGCCGCTGAAGCAGCTATCGGTTTAGCGATTCTGATAGTGTTATTCCGTAACCTGCGTACCATCAACGTAGACGATCTCGGCAGCTTGAAAGGTTAACAGCGCAAATGAGTACTATGGAAAATCTGTATTTGCTGGTTCCTTTGGCTCCCTTGGTTGGCGCAATATTGGCCGGGTTGTTTGGCACACTACTGGGACGGACATGGACGCACCGCATTACCATCCTGCTGGTGGCTGCGTCTTTCGCGGCTTCACTGCTGATTTTCCAAGATGTCATGGCTGGGCATACATTCAACGGCACGGTTTATCAATGGATGACCTCCGGGTGATACACGGCTCGAGGTCGGTTTCCTGATTGACCGCCTGACCGTAATGATGATGCTGGTAGTGACTTTCGTATCCTTGATGGTGCATATTTATACGATAGGTTACATGGTAGAAGATGCTGGCTATCAACGTTTCTTTAGCTATATTTCGTTGTTTACCTTCTCCATGCTAATGCTGGTGATGTCAAATAACTTTCTCCAGCTGTTTTTTGGCTGGGAGGCAGTGGGTTTAGTATCCTATTTATTGATCGGTTTTTGGTACACACGCCCTACGGCGACTTACGCCAACCTTAAAGCGTTTTTAGTCAACCGCGTGGGGGATTTCGGTTTTTTGCTCGGCATTGGCTTGGTACTGATGGTATTTGGCACACTGGATTATGCTGCAGTGTTTGCCAGCTCGCACCTTTACGCCAACGATATAGCACCGATTCCTGGTGTATCGTGGAATGTGATTAGCGCTATCTGCATCCTGTTGTTCATTGGTGCGATGGGTAAATCGGCGCAGTTTCCGCTGCACGTCTGGCTGCCGGACTCGATGGAAGGCCCGACCCCGATTTCCGCATTGATCCACGCTGCGACTATGGTGACCGCCGGAATATTTATGGTGGCGCGCATGTCACCGTTGTTTGAACTGTCCGATACTGCGTTATCCTTTGTTATGGTGATCGGCGCTATTACCGCGTTGTTCATGGGCTTTCTCGGCATTATCCAAAATGATATTAAGCGTGTGGTGGCCTATTCCACGCTGTCGCAACTAGGCTACATGACGGTAGCGCTGGGCGCTTCTGCTTATTCAGTGGCGATTTTTCATCTAATGACCCGCTTTTTCAAGCCTTTTCTCGCCGCTGGTTCGGTGATTATCGCTATGCATCATGTTCAGGATATTCGCCAGATGGGAGGTTTGCGTAAGTACATGCCGATCACTTGGTTTACCTTTCTGATCGGCTCGCTGGCGTTAATTGGCACGCCGTTTCTATCCGGTTTCTATTCCAAGGACAGTATCATCGAAGCGGTGGCGTTGTCGCATCTTCCCGGGGCTGGCTTTGCCTATTTTGCAGTGGTGGCCGGTGTTTTTGTTACCGCCTTTTATTCGTTCCGCTTATATTTTTTGGTGTTTCATGGCAAAGAGCATTTCGGTAAAGCCCATTCTGTTGCGCATGGCTCTCAAAATGTACATCACGACGACCATGCTGACATCCATGTTGCGCACGATGACCATCATGGTTTAGCTCCAGGCCAGAAGCCGCACGAAACCTCATGGGTGGTCTGGATGCCGTTGGTGTTGCTCGCGATCCCTTCTGTGGTCATTGGTTATCTTGCTGTCGAGCCAATGTTGTTTGGCGACTATTTCAAGGGTGCGATTTTTATTAACCACGAGTTGCATCCGTCTATGGAAGAACTGAAGCACGAGTTCCACAGCGCTTGGGCTATGGCCATACATGGACTATCTTCTTTGCCATTTTGGCTGGCAATGGCTGGGGTAGTGATGGCGTGGTTTTTTTATCTGAAAGCTCCTGGTATTCCTACAGTGATCAAACAAAAATTTAGCTTCATCTATACAGTGCTGGACAACAAGTACTACTTTGACCGTTTCAATGATTGGTTCTTTGCTTCTGGTGCCCGTAAAGCGAGCCGCTGCTTATGGAAATTTGGCGATATAAAACTGATTGATGGCCTAATGGTAAACGGCACTGCGCGTTTGGTCGGCATGTTCTCCAACGTGTTGCGCCACATTCAGACCGGTTACATCTACCACTATGCGTTTTCCATGATTATCGGCGTGTTTCTGCTGCTTACGATACGCACTTGGTTCGAATAATACGCACAGCGAGAAACTGAAGGAATAAGCATGATTTTTGGATTTTCCCTATTAAGCGTTGCTATTTGGCTGCCCATTATTTTTGGCGTACTGGTTTTAGCCACTGGCAGTGATCGCAATGCACCGTTAGCGCGTGTCATCGCACTTATTGGTGCAATTCTTGGCTTTTTGGTTACTATTCCGCTGTATGTTGGTTTTGACAAGATGACCAGTACTATGCAGTTCGTTGAGTTGCACGACTGGATTACACATTTCAACATCCATTATCACCTCGGCGTAGACGGTATTTCAGTACTATTTGTCCTACTTAACAGTTTTTTTACTCCGCTGGTTGTGATCGCTGGCTGGAAAGTAATTGAAAAGCGCGTAGCACAATATCTGGCCGCATTCCTCATCATGTCCGGCTTGGTCAATGGCGTATTTGCCTCACTCGATGCGGTACTATTCTATGTGTTCTGGGAAGCCATGCTGATCCCAATGTTCATCATTATTGGCATATGGGGTGGCCCTAATCGTGTTTATGCAGCGGTCAAATTTTTTCTGTACACTTTTTTCGGTTCCGTGCTGATGCTGATTGCACTTCTGTATTTGTATATCCAGTCCGGTGGCAGCTTCGCGATTCTCGATTACCACCAGATGGCTATCCCGATGACCGCACAGATATTGGTATTCATTGCCTTTTTTATGGCATTCGCGGTAAAGGTACCAATGTTTCCGGTGCACACCTGGTTGCCCGATGCACGTAGAAGCGCCTACTGGCGGTTCTGTGATACTAGCGGCAATCATGCTGAAAGTCGGGGCGTATGGCTTCATTCGCTTCTCTATGCCTATCGTGCCAGATGCCAGCCACTACCTTGCTGGTGCGATGATTGCGCTGTCGTTGATCGCAGTGGTATACATTGGACTGGTTGCATTGGCCCAAACTGACATGAAAAAACTTGGTGGCATATTCCTCTATTTCACATATGGGTTTCGTTACGTTGGGCTTTTTTATTTTTAATGCCTACGGCATGGAGGGTGCGCTGTTACAGATGATTTCGCATGGCTTTATATCGGGTGCGCTATTTCTGTGTATAGGTGTGCTGTATGACCGCATGCATACACGCAACATCGCCGACTATGGCGGCGTGGCCAACAAAATGCCAATATTCGCCGCATTTTTTGTACTGTTTGCCATGGCTAATGTTGGGCTGCCCGGCACCAGTGGTTTTGTCGGTGAATTCATGGTGATAATGGGTACGGTCAAAGTTAATTTCTGGTACGCCTTCACTGCTGCCACGACACTGATTTTTGGCGCAGCCTACACGCTGTGGATGGTAAAGCGAGTAATTTTCGGCGCCGTGGCCAACCAGCACGTAGCGCAACTAACTGACATTACTCTACGCGAAAAACTGATGTTCATTATGTTGGCACTGACTGTGCTGGGCATGGGTCTATATCCACTACCCTTCACCGAAATAATGCACGCATCCGTAAGCGACTTGCTGGTACATATTGCCCGCTCCAAGTTATAAGCTATCACCAATTGA
>JADKHS010000030.1 GCA_016721605.1 Nitrosomonadales bacterium | reverse complement strand
AAATTAAGAGTTCTAAACAAGACTAGGCGCGAATAAAAAATGTTGACGCAGCATATAATTGATATGTAAGGAAACATTTTTTGTGAGCAACAACGTATTGTGACGAAATCTGAATTTTTAGAGGTGCCTATAAGTGCATGGACTCCTGACCCATAAATATTTGTTAAGTAATTTTTGCTCCGTCGGATGTATGGATAACTACATCACTTCTTCACATTGTTGCTTATCAAACAAGCAAGGTTCGCAGGGATGAGCGGTTGTGCGGGTGTTGCCATGCAAATCCTGCGAGAAGAACCTCGTCTGATTCGTAAAAACTCCGCACACCACCATGCAACCACATGAAACGCCCAAGTTTTGTATGTTATTTATCTGAGGAAAGGGTCGGAGGTGCCTGAGCTGGAGGGTGGTAATACGAAAAGCGAAAGAAAGTTTGTTTTGTCTGGCTAATATTGGCCAGAGATATTGCATTTAATAAAGAGGCCGATAATTCAGTATGAGACGGTCCATGGCTCCCTGTTAAAAACAGGATGTAATCATTTTTATATCCCTGCGCCATGACAATGGTCGGAAATTCCGACTGGATACCGCTCAACTCTGGTTTGGCAGTTGCAGCGTCATTATGGTTAAGTATGTCGCCATTGAGATGGAAATGTACGCTGCCGGAATGGAAATCGCCGCCGACATGGGCATGCACTAACGGCGCGATGCATTGCAGCACCGACAGTAGCGCAATCCAGCTTAAGTTTTTCCATCTTCTCATCATTATGATCAATCTAAATATGTCAAACAGTTATCCGACCGATGCAGTTTAGCCGGTCAGCGTACCCGATAATAGGGCGAGAAGCATAAAAATAAAATAGGTAATTTGCTTATTCGTAATAAATGACAATTTGTCATTTATTTTCAACCATGCACTATTAGGCCAGCTTGCAGGCAAGCGCCTACCGTGAAGCAAATGTTTGCAAATTTGATTTTTAGGAAAATGGGTCATTCACTTTGCAGCGTGTCAGCTGGTGTAAATGTCCACGTGCGTGTGATAGTAAGAATATCCGTGTCTTTGCGGATGTCTGGTGGGAGCGGGGAGAAAGGTGCCGCCAGTTTTACAATGCGTCGCGCCGCAGCATCCAGAATGGGCTGCCGGGATGAGCGGCTCACCTCTATTCTTTCTACGCTGCCGTCCGCACGGATGGAGACGCTGAGTTGCAGCTTGCCATAAATATTTTTTTGGCGTGCAGCTTGGGGATAGTTCATGTTGCCTATGCGTTCTACTTTGATACGCCAGTCTTCAATATATTGTGCGAAGCGATATTCCTGAGTGCGCGCGCCAATAAATTTCCGCCGTGGCAATTTTTGATAAGCGTCAAAATTGCTTATCTGTGCTTCCAGGCGTGCGATCTCCAGCCTGCGTTGCATCATGTCTATATTATTTTTACTGTCACTGGCTTTTTGTTGTTCTTGTCCCTGTGTTTTTGCTGCGGTATGCTGTGAGTGCTGATGGCGCCTGTGCCAGCAGAAGTTTGACTCCTTGCTCGAGCTGCTGCACGCGCTGCGCGGACTGTTCAGGCGTGAACTGTTTGTCATCGCTCAAGGTGGGCAGCGGGCTTTTTGCACGACGATCTTCCGGTGTATTACCACCGCCGTCGAGGTTGTGTTGCGCCAAGGCATCGGCTTTAACAGGACGCGATTTCGATTTGCTGTTTACCAGTACCACTTGCAGTGGTTGCATGAAATCAGTCATTTTACGTGGGTCGGGCAAGGCGAAGCCGACGCCAAACAGCATAGAAGCATGTAGCGCTAGCGAAATGCCAGGGCAATGGCGATTGGCTGTTTGAACATCGTTAGCAAACGGGAGCCTCCTCCTCTACCGTGGAAATGAAGCGGGCATTGAAATTCAGGTCAAGCAAGTCAATGTCGCCTATTTCCAGGATAACTCGCGTGTTAGGCGGCAATTCCGGTAGTGATGGGATGCGGTTTATCAGCGGGATGTGTATGAGCTTTACCAGGTTTTCACGTAGCACACGCGCCTCTGCTTGCTGAATATTTTCTTGTAGCAACCAGCGTAAACACCAGTAACGTACCATATTGCGCTGGAATTCGTTGTACACCACATAGGCAGCGTCGAAATCGCGTATAACGGCAAACAATGCTGTGTCGTTTTTGGCATAGACGGGTGGATCCTCGCGCAACAGGCTAATTATTTGGCGTTGGTTGACAAAGTCTATGTAGCGGCGCAGCGGCGAACTTGACCACATATACTGTGCCACGCCCAATCCTTGATGTGGTGCCGGCACGGTGCTCATCTTCACTTTGCCGTTACTTTGTGTGCGGTAGATGCCAACTACGTCGTGTGTCGCAAGTAGCTTGCCCCATTCCGAGTTAACGAAAATCATCAGTTCTGCCACCACCTTGTCGATGGGTGAACCACGCTGCCGAGTGCTAATACTGACGCGGTCGTTTTCTACGTGAAAATTGTAATCCACCTGTTGGATATTATTGTCGGCAGATTTACCACGCGTTGCTTCCAGCTTTTGCGCTAAATTCCATAATAGCGTGAGCTCTGCCGCAAATAGAAAATCCTGTTTGCCAGCGGCTAGTGTATCTTCGTTGAATAGCGGTTCCAGTGTGTCATGGCGCAGGTTGGCGGCGATATGGATGCGCTCAATGCGGCTTTCCGTACCGAGCACGGCCAAGGTGTCGGCATCCACTTCGAGATACATGGAGAGCGACGGGCAAACCTTGTCCGCACTTAGGGTAAATGCCTGGACCACGCTGTCTGGCAACATGGTGATCTTGTCCCCGGGCATGTACACAGTGGACATGCGCTGCATCGCAATGCCATCACCTGGCGAACCGGGCGCTATGCCCAACGAAGGGGCAGCAATGTGTATACCGATGCGCCAGTTGCCATTGGCAAGCTTTCTGACCGAAAAGGCATCATCGATTTCTGTGGTGGTTGCATCATCTATGCTAAATGCCGTATCCACTGCCAGTGGCAAATCGGGCCAAACAGCCAAATCGATCTCAGCGAAACTGGTTCCATGTGGGAAATTTTCAAATAAGAAGCGCTCTAAATGGTAAGCCTGTGTGGAAGGTACTGCTCCGCAGCGTTGCAACAAATGCGCGGCCGACATGTGTGTAGCGGTGCAAGCGGCCTCCAGCGCTTTCACCTCTAGGGTGTTGCGATCCGGTTTGTATAGCAGATGCGGTAACTTGCTGGTGAATTCCAGCGGCAAGGTGAAAGCGACCAGTTCGTTGGTATAACGTGCTTGCAAGGCGGCTTGCAGGCGTTTTTTTTCGGCGCTGGCTAGCGCAGACTTAAGGGCATCCGGTGGAGCGGCCTTGTAGTGCCCCTTGCCTTTTTTGTAAAAGTACATTGGCGCGGAATGTAGGCAGATCAAGGTCCCCGCTGCCTCGATTGGATTGGGCGCATGGCCAAAATATTCGCTGGCCAGCTCATTAAAGCCGAAATCATCTGGCGGGCTGCACTCCCATAGAAATTCCACATCTATGCCTGCTGCGATGCCATCCGCCTGCGTCATAAACTCAATCAGTCCCGGTTGGAGGAAGCGTAACAGCACGTTGGCTGCCTTGATCTTGCTGCGCTTGCCATGTGTGCTTTCCACTTGCAGAGAAGTTGTGTTGTCAGTGAGGATCGAGCCGACTTTAAAAGCACCGTCTTCTTCGTAAAAAACGTTCATAGGGAATGTGGCGAAAAAAATGGCGCAATTATACCCCAGCGCTGATCATGGCCTGGAATTTCACTGAAAATTGCATTAATTTGAAAATAGCCCGTTGAATTGGCTTTATGTAGTGAAGGTGATCGCAACTATTTTTTGTATGTGTGCGATAGCGCACAGACGCTACACTGACTTACTGTCATTCTTCCTCCCAGAGTCAGATAAATCATTAAAAATAGTCGGGCTCGGTTTGGACGGGTAGAAGGCGGCATGTTGTACCTCTACTGTCCTAATCCATGTAATAACTTAATATTAAGGAGATTATCATGAAAAAAACCGCTCTCAGTTTGGCAATTGTTTCCAGTCTTGTATTGGGTGTTACGTCGGCGTATGCAGTAAAGGATCCAGCCGGGTGGCAAAGGGAAGGTCAAAAAATGGTAGAAATGAAGCATGATAAAAGCTACGACGACATGACAAATTCGATTACCAATGAAGAGTACAAGGCTTATTTTGACAAGCCAGTTTCGAGCAATTAGGAAGAGGAACGATGGCAGAGTCTCAACATGAACAAGTGTTATTTATCGACTTCACTTTAGCGGATTCCAATCGTAATGGGGAATTAAACCGGGATGAGACGAAATCTGTTCCGGTGTTATATGAGCATTTCGATGCGATCGATACCAACAGAAATGACTCTATTACAGGAGATGAAGTAATAGAATTCATGGCGAACTGGAGAAAAACGCATGAAGGCAAGATGTTGCATTAAGTCTGGCTAGTTTGTCCTAAGTAATAATTAGCGATAGGGCGGTGTACACTCGCCTTATCGCTAATTTACATGAAGTGGATTGTAGTGCCGTGCTCAGGAAACCTCATCCTAATCTTTAATCCGTCATTGTCCATAACTAGGTGTAAATTCATAAATAATGCTCAGCTACTTAAGGTATGAGAATTTTTTTTGACTTGGCGATCTCAAAGTTCTTGACATATTCCGAAGCTGCCCCTTAGTATGCTAGCCTGAGTCTGCCAAATTTGGAGTATGGGTAGGCTCCGTAAAAGCCTGTGGCGTAGAAGCTTGGCGTGCCTTGACTCTATTCAACTAATCTCGCAAGTTTTATATATAAGGAGCTCATGAAAAAATGTTATTAGTCTTGCAATTGCTTCCTGTTTTGTATTTGGCGCTTCGTTAGCGCAGGCGCAAGCAATTTCGGCTCCTAAGCCGGCATTTACAGCAGATAAAGCCACACCCTTTACAGGGAAAGGCCTGAACACCCCATGGAATTGCTGCAAACAGTATGTTGGTTTTGAAGGTGAGCGTGATCAGCCTGGGGAAATGAATAAACCTGGAGCAAAAAATAATCATTCGAGAAACAGAGACGGTACAATCGATCCTGGCTTTAAAAATGATGATGGAAACCGTATGCCAGATTTCAGGCTAGCATCAGCGGTGGTTAAAAATAACGAACCTACTGACAGTAAGGCATATGGTGCTGGGAAAGATGCCGCAACCACAGGCAATGCCCAAGGATCTGGGGATACATTAGGCAATAGCCATTTTACTGCTAACTCAGGTCATAATCAGTGGGTTAATAAGTAATAATTGTATTGTTAGTAACGATAAGGCCAGCTAAAGCTGGCCTTATCGTTTGTGTAGATTTCGTTGAAGGCAACGCGAAATATAATTTACTTAAGTGCTTACCGTGGCCGTATGTGTGCTTTTTTACGGGGGACATACATGGCTCCGATATTAACGCAGCCCGCCACTTAAATCCTCTTGCTGAAGTTGCACTTCAGAGTTGAATCCGTCTCTTAAAAATGTCTGGTTGGTATTCTTGACCAAACCACGGTAGTGCCCTTTCATTGAATCTTTCAGTCGTTTGATTACCACAAAGGCTGGGCCGAATCTGGCTCTGATCTTTAGACTCGCCCCGGTTTTCTGTGTTGACTCATCTCATTAGTTACGCTGCCCGATTTACGGGTGTAACAGTTGAAAAGTTGTGGATTTCAGGCGCTATTCTTTGAATCAAATTCTTTTAGTCGGCATATTCTGTATATCAATCTTCCACAGTATTCATTGGCGTGGTCATGGTTAAGTCTCTTCCGATTTTATTGAGCATTTCGGGCATCAAGGTTCGCTGGTTTACAAGGGGTTCAATAGTTTTTTTGGAAGATTTAACAGCCACTGCTCTAAATAGTCGTTGCGGGTTTCCGGGTAATGTAGATTGAACCTTCCCTGAACTATGTAAATGCGCCCTAAAGTTTTTAGTCGTATCGCCGTTACAAGTGACTGTAAAAAGAATAATTTTTACGCAATTTAACGTAACAACCTGAAATAAGTGAAGTGATGGTAATAAAAAAGTGAAGGGTAATATTTTTTAAAACTAGTAATTTAGATTCCAATTGAATCTAGGGACTAAAAATTTAATCATTGCGCAGCATAGACAATTAAGCGATTCAGGTTGTAGTTAAAAATAATTCGAATTAATTGTTGCTGGGTACTAAATAGTTCTTTTTATATAAGGCATGTGGCAAATCATGAAAAATATTTCTATATCAAAGAAATTGATAATGTTACTGGCTCTGCCGCTGATTGGGTTGATTATTTTCTCGGCCATTAATGCTCAACAAAGCTATAGGGAGTGGAGAAGCCTGACACAAACCGAAGCATTGATGAACGTTGCAGTCGCAATAGGTGACGCTACGCATAACCTGCAAATTGAACGCGGCGCCACGGCTGGTTTTGTACAGTCTAAGGGGGAGCGATTTGCCAATGATTTGCCAGGATACCGCGCCGAAACAGATCAAAAATCGGGGTGCTCAAGAATAATTATGCTCACCTGAATACGGCAGGTTTGCCCGTGTCCTTGCGGACTACGATGGATGCCGCAGTGAGCAAACTGGATGGTCTTAAAGATAACCGCGATGCCGCTTCGCAGTTCAGAATCACCGCGCCAGAAGCTGCTGGTTATTACACCAAGTCTGTCGCTACCCTGCTTGAAATAATGCCGGTGATTACCGAGCAGGCCAGTGATTTGCAAGTAGCCAAACAAATGACGGCATACCTCGCTTTCCTTTACGCTAAGGAACGTTCCGGACAGGAGCGCGCGTTAATGGTGCCGGTATTTACCGCCAATAAAATTGAACCAGCGCAGTATCGGACTTTTATTGGTCATATTTCCGCACAGCAGACGCATCTGGATACGTTTGTTAATTACGCGACAGACGAGGCTCGCGCGCTTTTCAAAGCAAAATGGCTGGTTCGTCTGTGGATGAAGTGGAGGTCATGCGTAAGGCAGTAATCGAAAAAGTAGCCGTGGGTGATTTTGGTATCGAGCCAACCAAGTGGTTTAGCAGCATTACATCCAAGATAAATAGCATGAAAGAAGTTGAGAATTTGCTCGCCGAGCGCATACGGGCATCTTCTGTTGCGACTGCAGCCAGTGCCCGCACGGCTTTTATGGCTAGTGCAATATTCGGTTTGGTGGCTATCCTGGTGACCGTGATGGCGGGCATGTTTATCGTTAAAAGTATTGTTAACGAATTGCATTCCTTGCAGGAAACTATTGCCCTTATTCAGAGCGATAATAACCTTACGCACCGTATCGTGGTGGAAGGCGAGAATGAAATTGCCGAGACTGGTAATTCCTTCAATCTTCTGATTGGCAGTATGCAGGTCATTATTAATAATGTGATCGAGAGTTCCAAGCAGGTCCGTCAGAGTACGACTCAGCTTTCAGCAGCCTCTTTGAAAATTACTCACAGTTCGCAGTCACAGAATGAAGCAGCGGCTTCCACAGCAGCTGCGGTGGAACAGATGACGGTAAGTATTTCGGAAGTGGCGGCGACTGCGGCAGATGTGCATAAGCTTTCCGAGCAAAGTCTGCAACAAACCAAGCAAGGCAATCAAAGCGCAGAAGTGATGATTCTTGAAATCGCTAGTATTGAAAAAGCGGTAAACCAGATTGCGGCTTCGGTCGGTGATTTCGTGCAAAGTGCGCGCACCATTGCCAGTATGACTCAGCAGGTTAAAGATATTGCTGACCAAACTAATTTGTTGGCGTTGAATGCGGCGATTGAAGCGGCACGTGCAGGTGAACAAGGGCGGGGTTTCGCGGTGGTGGCGGACGAAGTTCGTAAGCTGGCTGAGAAATCTGCGCAATCGGCCCGTGAAATAGACAAGGTAACCAGTACGATGGACAGCCAGTCCAGCAATGTGGAAAAAGCCATTGAGCATGGATTACAGTCATTGAAGTCTACCCAGCAGCAGATTAACACTGTGTCCAATATGCTAGTCCAGGCGGGAGCTTCTGTAACGGATGTCAGTAGCGGGGTGAGTAATATTGCCGCATCGGTGGATGAGCAAAGTAAGGGCAGCCATGAAATTGCCCGTCACGTTGAAAGTATCGCGCAAATGGCGGAAGAAAATTATGCGGCGATCGAACATGTTGGGCAGGACATATTACGGTTAGAAAAATTAGCTGAAGATATGGAGGCCGCTGTGGCCCACTTTAAGGTGTAATTACTAAAACAATGCCGTGCGCTCCCGCGCTTCATCGTCCAGTTTGTAAACCCCACCCTTTTGTGGTGGGTGAACACGGGGAACGAAGTATTAAGGAGAGAGGGGCTTACAGTAACGGGGTTAGTCATGTCTGAATTGCTTAGAAACATAGATGGGCGCACCAAGCTTGCAGGTACCAACAAGTTAGAAATTCTGATGTTCACGCTTGGTTTGGATAATCGTACGGGGCGCTGCGAAACCTTTGGTATCAATGTATTCAAAGTACGTGAGGTGATGCGTGTGCCAGCCATTACTCATGCCCCAGAAATGCCTGGCTCAGTGGAAGGTATGGTAAGTCTGCGCGGAGTGCTGGTGCCAGTGATTGATTTGGCGAAATACACTGGGTGCAGACTGAGATTAAACCAGGAATCATGGTGGTCACTGAATACAATGGCCATACTCAGGCTTTTGGTCGAAGCGGTGGACACTATTCTGCGTCTCGATTGGGCCTCCATGAAGGTACCGCCGGAAATGCTTAACGCCCAAATGGGTGGTTTGGTGACTGCTGTCACTGAATTGGCAGACGGGAGGTTGGTGATGATGATGGATGAAAAAGTGTTATCTGAAACCGGACATTTTAATGATGACCTTGCATTGAAGGCTGTCAGCCCTTGGGGGTGGCTGATCGAACGGTATTTTTGGCCGATGATTCCGCAGTGGCGCGTAAGCAGATTGTTGGCGCGCTAGAGGCAATGCAAGTGAATCATATTTCGGCTATCAATGGCCGTAAGGCATGGGATGAATTGCAAAAAATTGCAAGTTACGCTGAATCGGCGGGGATACCCGTGAGTGATATGGTACAGGTCATCCTTACCGATGTAGAAATGCCAGAAATGGACGGTTACATGCTTACGCGTAAAATCAAGGAGGACAGGCGCTTTGACAATATCCCGGTGTTGATGCATTCATCACTCTCCAGTGAGTCTAATCAACAGCTCGGCAAGGCAGTCGGGGTGGATGAGTATGTACCGAAATTTGAACCGAAGAAGCTTTCGCAGACGCTCGCTCGGCTGTTGACCAAAAACGGAAAGGACTGATCATGTCGATTGCCGAATATCAATCTCAGTTAGTAGACAACACGCTACTGTCGCAGAGCACAGGTGGTTTGTTTGACACCGTGGATGCTAGAACCAGTCTGGCCGGTTCTAATAAGATGGAGATCCTGTTATTTTCGTTGGGCACTCCAGAAACTTTTGGCATTAATGTATTCAAGGTCAAGGAGGTGTGCCGTGCGATGGCGATTACCAAGACACCGAATATGCCGACCGGTGTAGACGGTATTGTGTCACTACGTGGGCACATTCTTCCCGTATTGACCTTGGCTAAATTTATGGGGTTTGATGGGACAACGTTGAGTAACCAAAGCACTATGATGGTGGCCGAATATAGCCGTCATATCCTCGGTTTTCTAGTGCATGATGTGGATCGAATTATCCGCGTTGACTGGGATAAGGTTCGCCCTGCAGAGGATATGTTTTCAGGCAATAAGGACATGATTACTGCGATTACCGAGTTGCCAGATGGCAAGCTTGTTTCGATATTGGATGTCGAACAGATTCTTTCCTGCGCATTCGGTGAGGATGTGGTGGGCAGTGTGGATAAGATTGAAAATGGCCATGAATTATGTATCTTTTTCGTAGATGATTCAGCGGTAGCGCGTAAGAAAATAACCGAAGTACTGGATAAGATGGGTGTTAAAAATTTGCAGGCGAATAATGGATTGGAAGGATGGGAGCGCTTGAAGGGGCTGGCGGATGCAGCGCAGAGCAGTGGTATGAGTTTGCATGACCAGATTCAAGTGGTGCTCGTAGATGCAGAAATGCCAGTAATGGATGGCTACGTGCTGACTCAGCATATCAAGGCGGACAAGCGTTTTGATGGTATTCCGGTGGTGATGCATTCGTCGTTGTCGTCTGATGCCAACCGTGATATGGGAAAGCGGGTTGGCGTGGATTATTACGTACCCAAATTTGATGTGGCGATATTGAGCAATACATTGCGGCCTTTGCTGACCTGATATATATGAATATTGTTAACGGGATTTAAGGAATAAAAGTAAAAGATAAAAAAAGACGTAACACAGCGAATGGTTTTACATTCCTACCTGTCCACCGTTTCCCTTAGAACTAAAAGCAACTGGAGGTATATCGTGGTAGATGCAAACATGAAATTTTTGGTGGTGGATGATTTTTCCACAATGCGGCGTATCGTGCGTAATTTACTCAAGGAGCTTGGTTTCGTCAATGTGCAAGAGGCAGAAGATGGTGTCGATGCGTTAAAAAAATTACGTAGTGAGAGTTTTAATTTTGTAGTTTCTGATTGGAATATGCCCAATATGACTGGCATTGATTTGCTTAGAGCAATTCGTGCTGACGCAACACTGAAGCACTTGCCAGTATTGATGGTGACTGCTGAGGCTAAGCGCGAAAACATTATCGAGGCGGCACAGGCTGGTGCCAGCGGATATGTCGTTAAGCCGTTTACTGCTGCCACACTAGATGAAAAACTGAAGAAAATTTTCCTGACTATGCAAAAGTGAGTGATGCCATGACTAAGAAAGCAGTTGCAGGACAAGATTCAGATGATTTGGGAGCGTTGTTTGATAGCATTGCTTCGGCAAGTGATGGCCGTGAAGGAGTGGCTGCCAATATTGCACCGCCTTCGGATACTAAGGGGTTGAACCAAAGTGCTGATGCGGGTACGCCATCGGACAATGTAGTAAACAAACTAGGACAAATGACGCGTAAGTTCCATGACACCCTGCATGAACTTGGTTATGACAAGGATCTTGAAAAGGTTGCAAATTTTATTCCTGACGCCCGTGACCGCCTAGGTTATGTCGTTACCATGACTCAAAAAGCGGCTGAACGGGTGCTGAATGCCACTGAGGCTGCGCAGCCTATTATGACAAAAATTGAGGCTGATTCTCAGCTGCTGGCGCAAGAATGGCAGAGGGTCTTTGACAAGCAACTTGATATTGAACAGTTCAAGGGCTTGGTAGCGCAAACCTACTTTTTCTGACTGAGCTGCCCAAGCAAGCAAAAGCTACCAATGCCTGTTTGACGGAAATCATGATGGCACAAGATTTTCAGGATTTGACTGGACATGTCATTAAAAAAATTGTGGATGTGACACAACAAATGGAAGAGCAACATGGCGAGTTGCTGGTTGAGAGCTCTCCACCTATAGCTAACCAGGATGCCCATGCCGGGCTGCTGAATGGACCGTGATAAACCCATTAGGGCGTACTGATATAGTATCTAATCAGGATCAAGTAGATGACTTGCTAGAAAGCATGGGGTTCTAAAATGAACGACTTTGCAGGTATGGAAGAGTTAATGCAAGATTTTCTGACTGAAGGCTCAGATTTGTTGTCTGACGTCGACAGTAAATTGATAGATTTGGAAAAGCAGCCGCATGATCGCGATCTGCTTAATATTATCTTTCGTGGCTTTCATACCATTAAGGGTGGTGCTGGATTTCTCAATGCAACGGAGTTGGTTACGTTATGCCATCTCACGGAAAACCTGTTTGACAATCTACGTAACGGCGAATTGGTTTTGAATGCGGATCTCATGGACGCAATTTTTGCAGCCACGGGAGAGGTTAGGCTGATGTTTGATTCACTAGCACAATATAAGCAGCCAGAAGCCGCGCCTCCCCATCTGATTGCAGCACTACAAGCTGCTTTGAATGGAGAAGCTGTTGGTGTTTCGGCTGTTGCGCCGCAGGCGGTGATGCTTGAACCTGCGGCTGATAGTTCTCCATCGTCATCAGTGTCTAGTCCGGACTGGCCTGTTTTATACCAGGCATTAACGGCCACTTCTCCTGTTCAAGTTCAGGTGGAATCCGGTGTACCTGAGTTAACTTCTTCGCCAGCCGCAATACAAACACCATTACCGTCCACAGGCGGCGCAGAAGCGTCATCTCCAGAGCTTCGTTCGTTTGGTCGACGCGGTAACGATATACCAGGCAATAAAGCTCCAGCTGCCGGGCGCCGTGAAAATGAGGTCGGCAAGGACAATACTATCCGTGTTGATACTGACCGGCTGGATCAAGTGCTCAATCTTTCCGGCGAAATTGGATTGACAAAAAATCGTTTGACTCACCTACGTACCGACATTTTGCAGGGGCGATCTGACGCGGCCATATTGCTTGCATTGGATGAGTCAGTCAGTCAGCTTGATATGCTAGTAGTGAATTTGCAAAATGCAGTGATGAAGACGCGTATGCAACCTATTGGTCGTCTCTTCAATAAATATCCCAGGTTGGCACGCGATTTGGCGCGTCAACTTGGTAAAGATGTTGAGTTGGTGTTGTCCGGTGAAGAGACCGAGATTGATAAAACCATGATTGAGGATCTTAACGATCCATTGGTGCACTTGATTCGTAATGCAGTGGATCACGGCGTGGAAAGTTCGGAACAGCGCGCGGCGGTGGGTAAAGCAGCGAAAAGCTTAGTGCATTTAAGTGCTCAACAGGAAGGGGATCACATCATCATAAGAATAACTGATGATGGCAAAGGTATGCGTCCCGAGGTGATCCGCAACAAGGCAATCGAGAAGGGAATAATCAGCGCGGAATCCGCGAGTAGTCTGGATGATGAACAGAGCTTGAGTTTGATTTTGCTCCCAGGATTTTCAACTAAAGAAGAAATTTCCAGTGTCTCCGGCCGTGGAGTCGGCATGGATGTGGTGAAAACCAATATTGAGAAATTGAGTGGCACCATCGGTATTACATCTGTGCCGGGGAAAGGCAGTGAGTTCACTATTTCCTTACCGCTTACATTAGCGATTCTGCCAGTTTTGTTACTTCGTCTTTGCAATCAGTCATTTGCAGTTCCGTTGTCACTGGTTCGGGAGATTTTGTCAGTGCCGCCAAATGATCTGCAACAAATAGCTGGCAAAGCTACCATGGTGGTGCGCAGTGAGGTTTTGCCGGTACTTTCATTGGCTGGTTTGATTGGTTGGGACAGACTGAAAAACCTGAAGTAGGTGTGCTGATGCAGATCGATAAAAATAGTTTCATCCTCTCGGCAGATGGCTTTGCGGACATGATGATGTAGTGATCAAGTCATTGGATACTTTCCGGCCTAAGGGTGTCGCAGGTGTGACGATGTCTAGCGGGGTGAAATTATATTGATTCTGGACATCAAAGAATTGTTTGGTGAACTATCCAGATGAGGGGGAATTAATGGATCAAGTTCAAATAAGTATGTTGTGTGTTAACGGTAGGCTGAGATAAGGAATCGATCCGCGAGTACATTCGGCCACCAAGAGGAACAAGATAAGCGCCGAATAGGATGCATCTATGGCGCTGACCGGCCACCGAAAAGTGGCCACAATAGCAGGGAGCGACCCGTTAAGCCGCTTTAAGCGGCTCGCACATTAAAGCCCCTGGCTTTACCGGGAGATACTTACTTTAGGATTTATTGTCTGTGCGCTACCAGCAAAAGTTGTCGCTGTGTGAAAGCCCTGGCCTGACATAGGGGATACAGGCTACATCATTGAATAAAATTACAAAGATCACCCGCACCCCTTGCACCATCATGCAATCTTTGTTAAGGTTGGCCGCATCATGCAATTTTCCGTGCCTTTTCCCGCTGCTGCTTACCCTATTGCTGCTTTTTGCCCAGCAAAGCGGAGCGGCACACGCGCTGCACCACGCTCTTGCGAAACAAGATCAGCAGCACGACAAGCATGCACCACATTCAGCGACATGTGGGTCTTGTGCGGCATACGCACAACTGGGTGGCGTACTTGGCAGCGCTTCCCATTCCTTCGCAGTTATTGCCATCCCGAGCGAAACGGTACGGTTTGACACCATTTCCATTCCGTTCCAACAACCCCTTATCGCCATTGCGCGCGGCCCGCCAAGTATTTTCCAATAAATTACATAAGACCACCCCGTGTAACGCAAGGTCATATCATTTATTTTTGGAGAATTGCTATGTTTAAGCACGTCACACGTGGCGCGGCGCAGTGCGCGCAGCTATCCACTCATGCAGTTTATTTAATGTCCCTGCTATTTCTGACCTTCGCGATAGCCCCTAGGGCACACGCTGCCAGTTCCACGCTCAGTATTACTTGCGAAGATAGGGATATGGGTGCCAAGTATTTATCAACGACAAACTTAAGGGAAATGTCCATTAAATTTAACCGTTCCCGCTGGTAAATTAAAGCTAAAAATTCAAAAGAAAGTGGATGTTTATAGTGCCCGTGTATTCGAGCAGGAAATCCGAATGGGCAAAGGCGTGGACAAACATGTCAAAGTGCAGTTAGGTGCCGCGCAACTCAACGCCAAAGGCAAGCAACTCCAAGCTAGGCGGCTGAGCCTGGAGCAAGAAGAATTAAACAAGCCAGGGAAAGAAGGCACCCTGAAACGATTGCAATACCAACCCCTAACTTTGCCGCAACCAATCCTGCCGTTCCGCCGGTCGTTGTAGCCGCCCCTGCCACTCCTCCCGTTATTCTGCCGCCGCAGGTTGTGGTTACTGACCAATCAGCAACCGAAGCAGTTTTATTGCCGCAGATTGTGGTTACCGCCAACCCGCTGGGAAGCGCCCTGTTTGACCTTGTATCGCCGGTTTCGGTACTCAGTGGAAAAGAATTATCGTTTCGGCAAGAAAGCACGTTAGGTGAAACGCTTTCCAAGCTTCCCGGCGTAAGCTCCACCTACTTTGGCCCGAATTCGAGCCGTCCCGTAATCCGGGGTCTTGACGGTGACCGTGTACGAATTATGCAGAATGGTGTCGGCATGCTCGATGTTTCGGCCTTGAGTCCCGACCATGCTAGCAACCGTAGACCCATTGGTAGTAGATCGGATTGAAGTGGTGCGTGGTCCCGCAGCCTGATGTATGGCGGTGCCGCAGTCGGAGGCGTAGTAAACTCGCTCGACAACCGTATTCCCAATCATCAATTCAAGGCATCACAGGCCGCGTTGAACCCCGGATTGGCGGTGCCGCCAACGAGCGCAGCGGTGCAGCCGTTGTGGAAGCCGGCAATGGCGTGGTCGCGCTCCACGCTGATATCGCTTCACGCCGAACTGACGATCTCCGTATTCCCGGTTTTGCGCGGTCAACCGGCAACGCGCCCTGGATGATCCACAGTCGAACAAATCCAGGGACGCCTGATCAACAGCTCATCGAAGAGTGACAGCGCCGCATTGGGTGCCTCCCTCACATTCGACAAGGGATATCTCGGCCTTTCATACAATGATATGCAATCAAACTACGGCACCGTGGTGGAACCGGACGTGCGTGCGACATGAACAGAAACGGTTAGGGTGTGGCGGGAGAGATGCGCGAACTGGGCACAATCATACAAGATGTAAAATTCAAAGTATAACCATACTGATTATCTGCACAATGAGCTGGAGAACGGCGAAGTTGCAACCACATTCAAAAACAAAGGATATGAAACACGGATAGACGCCACCCACGCCAAATTTGGTCCGTTCTCCGGTGCCTTTGGCGTGCAGCTTTCAAATACTGATTTTGCGGCGCTTGGCGAAGAAGCCTTTCTGCCGAAAGTTAAAACCAACGCCAAAGCGCTTTTCCTTTATGAAGAAGCCGTATTCGGTGACATCAAGCTTACCGCAGGGGGACGTAACGAACACACCACCGTGGGATCAGCCGGAGACAGCCCACAACAACGCGCTTTGGCGCGCCCCAGGAACGCAAGTTTTCGGCCAATAGTGGCGCTTTAGGCACGCTCTACACGTTCAATCAGAACATTAGCCTGGCTGCAAACTTTTTCGCACACTGAGCGTGTGCCGACATACGCCGAACTATTCGCGAATGGCAGGCATGTCGCAACGGGGCAGTTCGAGGTGGGTGACACGACGCTTGCGAAGGAGAAGTCGGACGGCGCTGATGTGCGGCTGCGCTGGCGTTCGGGCCCGAATTCAGCAAAGTATCAGCGGGTTTTACACCCGCTTCCAAAACTACATTGCGTTGATTAACAGCGGCCAAGAACAGGAAGAGCTACGGGAAGCTTTATTTCGCGCGGTGAAAGCCCAGTTTCATGGTTTTGAGGCAGAAGGAAAATTCCGGGTATATGAAGAAAAAGGAAATCTGGACCTCAACCTGCGCGGCGACTATGTGCGGGCGAAAAACAGTGATACGGGGGAGCCGTTGCCGCGCATTTCGCCCATGCGTCTTGGGGCAGGCCTTGATTATCAACTGGGCAAGTTTAGCGCAAGGCTCGACGTTTCCCATTCATTCAAGCAGGACCAAGTGGCAACGAACGAATTATCGACCCGTGGCTACACGCTGACCAACACCACGTTGAACTACCGCTTTAAGACACCCTCAGTCAATTGGGATGCCTACATCAAGGTAATAAGCTTTTAACCAGGAAGCCAGAATGCATACCTCCTTCTTGAAAGAACTCGCCCCGTTGCCAGGCCGCGGATTCCTTATGGGTGTACGGGCCAACTTTTGAGGTTCTAATAAAAAAATTCATTTGATGTCATACGTTTGATGATGCCCCACGAAATATGGGTGCGACATTTTGTCGCATTCTAATACTTCTGCCTGACCCCTATAATTACTCAATTTGAAAAAATTGTTTTAGGAAATCGGAATGGGGATAAATAATAATCAAGCTGGTTTTATTACCCTGAATTTATTAGCTACCGCGATTAGTCAGTCTGCCCGTGCAAGTCATGCCAGCTACACTTGAAAATATAGTTAGTGGGCAGCTGCCCGAGGTAACTGTAAATTGCTGAGCCAGGTAGTGCTGTAAGTATTCCGCCAATAGTTAAAAAATTTTAGGAAAGCATTTATGAAACTTTCATTTTGGACATGTCCCTAAAGCAATACTTGTACCGGTTGCCCAGATTCTTAGATTGTGATAAATCATACAATCACAAGGAAGCCCTTGGAGGAGCCAATGCCTGAGTATGTGTGTTGTTTAGCAATTGCCATAAGATCGGGTTGATTTCCTGTTTGACGGTTAGTGGGATATGTATGGCAGCAGACCATTCAGGTCATGGCTCCGCACAGCCTCATGATATGACAAAGACATGGAAAGCCGCTCTTGCCCGCCAACCGCTTGCGGTCGCTGCGGCGTTTGACGCAAATGGCAAGCTGTGGCAGGCATCCGTGAAAAACGGCCATGTTATGGTGAGTCAATCTGACAATCAGGGAAAAACCTTCAGCACGCCAGTTCCGGTTAATCCAGAGTCTGAGTTAGTGGCCGCGGTAGGTGAAAGTCGTCCCAAAATTCTGGTAGCTAGCAATGGCAATATCTACATTTCTTATACACAGGATCTGGAGACGCCTTTTGCCGGCAACATCCGCTTCAGCCGTTCGATTGATGGAGGAAAGAGCTTTTCCGCACCCATTACGGTCAATGATAATTTGGATCCCATAACCCATAGATTTGATGTAATGGGTGTAAATGAGCGCGGCCAGATTTACGTTGCCTGGCTGGATAAACGCGATATTTCAATCGCCAAAAAAAATGGGGGGAAATACAATGGGGCAGCGGTCTACTATGCCATTTCTGACGATGGCGGAAAAACTTTCCATGCCAACGTCAAAGCCGCTGATCATTCCTGTGAATGCTGTCGCGTGGGGATGGCAATGGATAAGGATGGCACTCCGGTTATCATGTGGCGGCATATTTTCGAAAAAAACATACGCGACCATGCCATGATGCGGCTTAATGGCAAAGCTCAACCCATTCGCCTAAGCCATGAAAACTGGGAAGTTAATGCCTGTCCTCACCATGGACCAGCAGTATCTATCGCCAATGACGGGAATTATCATTTCGTTTGGTTCAGTAAATCGGCTGAACGACACGGGTTGTTCTATTCTTATTCTTCCGATCAAGGCAAGCATTTCTCTCGCCCATTAAGTTTTGGAAATTTTCAGGCGCAAGCCTCACATCCTCATGTTTTGAGTCAGGGTCAACGCGTCTTTATCGTTTGGAAAGAATTTGATGGTGTAGCTACGGGCATCTATCTGATCGATTCCGTTGATGGAGGTAAGCTCTGGTCGGCCCCTAAAAAAATTGCCTCTACTATGGGTACTTCAGATTACCCATTTCTCGTTAGTGACGGCAATAAAAACTATCTCTCTTGGAATAC
>JADKHS010000029.1 GCA_016721605.1 Nitrosomonadales bacterium | reverse complement strand
TGGCTGGATTTTAATTTTAGGGCAGCCTAAAATTCTGCGGATGGAAGCTCAGGCTGTTTCTCAACCCGGTAGCTTGGGCTAAATGAAATGAGGCCCAATCTCTCACTACTCCCATCTTTTCAATTCAGTACCCGTTATCCCTGCGGACTGTCAGTCATCTGACCGCAATATTTCTCAAGATTTTCAGGCAGATGATCTGGGCAAACGCCGCATAGCTTATTTCCCGGCACTGCAAAATCAATGAACTTAGGGTAGGGTAAATTGAGGTTCGCCATAATATCTTTGAATTGCGCCAGCGTGAGCTCTCCGCCTAGGCGAGGATTACGTTTCTTTTTCCTGGGCAATAGAAGAAACACACCGGTCTTTGTAATCATGGCCGGGATAAACAAGATACTCGTCCGGGAAAGAAAACAGCTTTTCCCTGACGCTCTTGTATAGCGCATCCGCATCGCCGTTCTGAAAATCGGTGCGGCCACATCCCTCGATTAGCAACGAGTCACCGGTAAATATCCGGTCATCTGACAGATAGGCAAAATGTCCGTCAGTATGTCCAGGGTATGTATCGGCAGCAGTTGGATGCTACCCACGTTAAAAGAGCGTTCCTTCTTCAATTCCCACATCTGCGCAAGGCAATCGCTCTATAGCTGGCATCGCTATCTTGCTTCCTACTTTGGTTTTTAATTGAAGAGCGGCGGTGATGTGATCTGCGTGAATATGGGTGTCCAAACTATAGGCCAGCGTCAATCCAAGCCGGCTGATTTCAGCAAGATCACGGTCAACCGAGTTGATAACCGGATCAATGAGCACAGCCTGCCCCGTTTCCTCACAACCGAGTAAATAGGTATAGGTACTTGATAACGGCTCGAACAATTGACGAAAGATCATGGCGGTGCCTTTAGCTCAAATTTTTCACAAACGATCTAATCGATCGTTTCGTTAAAACAATTACAAATAATCTATTCGGACCAAATTTGTCGCAGGTTGTTATTGGAAAAAGACTAGCGGCTCGGCAAGCTCATTGCAACATCCCCTGCTTCCCTTTGAATTGTATCTACGTTTGATAGGGATGCAAAGGCAATCAACGCGATTCCAATAACGGTATGGACAGTAAAATAGATCGCCAATAATATATATTTAAATATAATATTTTTATGTATAATTATACAAACATTATTGTTATGCAGAAATAAATTCATGGGTACCACAACTAAAAAACTTGACCTGAATGCATTACACGCTTCCGCGACTGATGCGTGCATTACTAAAACCTTAGCCAACCCAGACCGTTTGCTATTGCTATGCCAGCTGACCCAAGCTGAGCAATGTGTCAGTGACTTGGAAAGCTTGCTGGACATTAAGCAACCGACGCTTTCGCAACAATTGACTGTCCTGCGTGAAGAAGCGTTAGTTACTACCCGTCGAGACGGCAAACAGATCTTTTATTCCATTGCCAGCAAGGAAGCGATGGCCGTCATGGCAGTGTTGTATGAACAATTCTGTAAACCGGGTAAAAGAGGGAAAAAATGACAATCGACTGGACAAATTTCACCCCTTGGTCATCTTTGGCTGGTGGCGTACTAATTGGTCTGGCTACAGCAATGTTCCTTTTGCTTAACGGACGGATTGCGGGCATCAGCGGCATTCTGGGTGGGCTGCTACAACCGACAAAAGGTGATATTGGGTGGCGAGTCGCTTTTATGGCAGGTCTCATTTTTTCGCCTATCGCCTTTAGCGCAGCCGCACCTCTTCCTGAAGTTCAAATTAATACCGGCGCTGCGTCTCTGATTATGGCTGGCCTGCTGGTGGGAATCGGCACCCGCTATGGTTCGGGTTGCACGAGCGGACACGGTGTTTGTGGTCTTTCCCGGCTTTCACCACGCTCGATGGTGGCTACTGCCTTGTTCATATTAGCCGGTTTTGTAACGGTCTTTATCACTCGCCACCTGATTGGTTAAGGAGATTACGATGCAAGTTTTAATGGCATTCATCACAGGCTTGATATTTGGCCTAGGCCTGATTTTGTCGGGCATGACAGATCCGTCCAAAGTGATTGGCTTTCTGGATATTACTGGCGCATGGAATCCATCGTTGCTGTTCGTAATGGGCGGCGCCATATTGATAGCGGCAATCGCGTTTCGCTTTGCAAAAACTCGCCCGAAAGCGTTGTTGGGTGATGTCATGCGCTTGCCAACTGCACACCAGATTGACAAACGACTAATTTTGGGCGGATTGACATTTGGGGTCGGCTGGGGCTTGAGCGGTTATTGCCCTGGCCCGGCATTAGCTTCGCTTGCCATCGGTGGGAGCAAGCCACTAATCTTTGTCGTCGCCATGCTTGTCGGTATGGCGATTTTCGAAATCCACGACAGACATTCAAGCGCACACAAACGCAAAGCAGGCGATTTCCCTGAGTAGCGTATGCAAATAGCAATAACTACTGTGATACACGACGTACGATTCAATAAGAGGCGACAATGGTAATCGAACTGGGATTAGGCTTGGTGGTTGGCGCAATAATGGCACTAACTGGTGCCGGGGTGGGATATTAGCAGTTCCGCTGCTCGTATTCGGCCTGCGTTGGTGTGGCTCAAGCAGGGCCGATTGGTTTATTAGCCGTAGGACTGGCAGCCGCTTTAGGAGCGGCAGCCGGTTTGAAAGCGGGTATTGTTCGCTATAAAGCGGCGCTAGTAATGTCCATTACCGGCATGTTCCTATCGCCTTTTGGTGTATGGTTTTCCCACAGACTCGACAGCCGTTGGCTAAGCGTTCTGTTTGCCATCATCTTGTTCTTCGTTGCGTATCGGACTTTCCACCAAGCAAAGAATCATTCAACCGATAATGAAGGCAGTCAAATCGAGAAGCTCACATGCGTTCAATACGCCAATAGCAGTCAATTCGTCTGGACTACCCGCTGCATACGCACCTTGGCGATAACGGGCGGCATTGCGGGATTGCTCTCTGGTTTACTGGGTGTAGGAAGCGGCTTTGTGGTTGTTCCGGCTTTACAACGTTATACGGATTTGGCCATCCAGTCCGTTATCGCCACGTCATTAGCAGTCATCACGTTAGTGTCATTAACAGGTGTACTATTCAGCTCTGCGACTAGCCACATTGATTGGGCAGTCGCAATACCGTTTTGCGCTGGCGCCTTGACAGGGATGGCCATAGGAAAATTAATGTGTTCTCGGCTATTTAGCAGGGTCCAATTACTGACAGGTTTTGCCGCTCTGTCCACAGTTGCAGCGGCTGGAATGGTGGCCAAATTGTTTGTGTAAAATTCTGGCGCAAGCAATAATCCAATACACGAACTCACGTGAGCGAAAGAGTTTATACAGGTGAGATTTCGTAGGCTACACAAAGATTATCTGAAGTAAAACAAGACACCAATTTAAACAGTATTTACCGCAGAATCCTCCGCTGCCGTAACCACCGCCGGCTGTTTGGTAAGCAACGTAATAAGCGTAGCAAGCTGGTCGCGCATTTGGCGCCGGTCTACAATCATATCAATCGCGCCATGCTGCATCAAAAATTCCGCGCGCTGGAACCCTTCTGGCAACGTCTCGCGCACCGTTTGCTGAATCACCCGCGCCCCCGCAAAACCGATTAGCGCACCGGGCTCCGCAATGACCACATCACCCATAAAAGCAAAACTGGCGGATACCCCACCCATAGTCGGATCAGTCAGCACAGAAATAAATGGCAGTTTTTCTGCACTCAATTGGGTCAGCGCAGCACAGGTTTTTGCCATTTGCATTAACGACAACAAGCCTTCTTGCATACGCGCCCCCCCGCTGGCGGCAAAACATACAAAAGGGACTTTTTGTTCAGTCGCAAGCTGCACACCGCGCACGAAACGTTCTCCCACTACCGAACCCATGGAGCCGCCCATGAAGCTGAATTCAAATACCGCCGCCACCAGGGGAATGGCATGCACACTTCCCTGCATTACCACCAGCGCGTCACTCTCACCGGTATCACGCTGCGCCGCCGTCAGACGCTCACTGTATTTTCTGCTATCTTTAAATTTCAGCGTATCCAATGGCTGCACTTCAGCACCAATCTCGAAACGTCCCTCCGCATCTAATAACCAGTTTAGCCGAGTACGCGCGGTAACACGGTGATGGTGATTGCACTTGGGGCAAACACTTTTGTTTTTCTCCAAATCAGAGTAATACAGTACCCCTTGGCATGACGGACATTTATGCCACAGTCCTTCCGGCACATTTTTCTTGCTCTCATCCCCCAACTCCCTACGTTTAATTTTTGGGGGCAATAATTTCTGAAACCAACTCATGCAATCCTCCTAAAATCTTTAACCCGAACGTTGCATTTGTCGCATGATAATTGCGCAGAATTTTCGCGAGTTGGATAAAGCGCCCAACCTTGCGAACCTCACTTATTTGATAAGTATCGATACGGGGAGGCAGTGTAGTTACTCACACATTCGACAGAACAAAACTTTGTGTCTTAAAGCTTGTTTGAATCACTTTACGCAGTGATTTTTAAAATTATGAGAGCAGGAAATATCCTAGACCTGATTTATTGCCAAGCGCAATTCTTTAACCAGCCTTGCGACATTGGCTATGACAACTTCTTCGTTCGAATCCTCAATTTCCTGCACAATGCGGCTACCAACCACCACGCCATCGCAAAGCTTCGAGACTGCTCGTGCTGTTTCTGCGTCACGGATACCAAAACCTACGCCTATAGGCAGGCCGATATACTGTCGAATATGCGGAATTTTCTGCGCTATCGCTGACAAGTCCAGATGACCCGCCCCAGTCACGCCTTTAAGCGACACGTAATAAACATAACCCCGCGCCACTTTGGCCACCTGCGTAATACGTTCATCGGATGTAGTGGGCGCAAGCAAAAAAATGGGGTCTACGCCGTGGCGATGCAGGTGACCAAACGCCTCGTGGCTTTCTTCCGGCGGAAAATCCACCGTCAGCACACCATCCACCCCTACTTGTGCGCAGCGCACGGCGAAACGTTCCCAGCCCATTGCCTCGATCGGATTACCATAACCCATCAGCACTACGGGCGTGCTCGCATCTGTGGTGCGAAATTTCGCCACCATATCAAGTACGTCATGCAGCGCTACGCCATGCTTGAGTGCCCGCTCCGAAGAGCGCTGTATAGTTGGGCCATCCGCCATTGGATCGGAAAATGGCACGCCAATTTCAATGATGTCTGCGCCCGCCTCTACCAGCGCATGCATCAGCGAAACAGTAAGTTGCGGATTGGGATCGCCCGCCGTAATAAAGGGAATCAGCGCCTTACTGCCACGCTGCTTAAGTTTTTCAAAAGTGGGCTGAATACGTGACATAAGGTCCTGCAAAGTAATTCCAGAAAAGGTTACAGTTCAATACCAGAAACCCGCGCTACGGTCGCCATATCCTTATCGCCACGCCCAGATAGGTTGACCAGCAAGACTTTATCTTGCCCCATCGTCGGTGCGATCTTGGCCGCATATGCCAAAGCATGACTGGATTCCAGCGCCGGGATAATACCTTCGTAATGACATAAATCATGGAAAGCTTGTAGTGCCTCACTATCCTCAATGGCTACATATTGCGCGCGCCCACTGTCTTTAAGCCATGCGTGTTCTGGACCGACACCGGGATAATCCAGCCCGGCGGAAATAGAATGTGTTTCAATGATTTGGCCGTTTTCATCCTGCAACAAATAAGTACGATTACCGTGCAGCACGCCCGGTTTGCCCGCAGTCAGTGCGGCTGCGTGCTGGCCACTGGCAAGGCCGCTGCCCGCCGCTTCCACACCGATAAGCTGTACACCAGGCACTTCGATGTAAGAATGAAAAATGCCCATGGCATTCGACCCACCGCCCACGCAAGCAATCACCGCGTCCGGCTGACGCCCTGCCAATTCCGGCATCTGAACCACGCATTCCTGCTTATACTGAATTAAAATCCGCACCATCATCGGATACGGATGGGGGCCAGCCACAGTACCGATGATGTAGAAAGTATTTTCGATATTAGTAACCCAATCGCGCATCGCCTCGTTGAGCGCATCCTTAAGTGTTTTGGAGCCACTCTCAACTGGCACGACAGTAGCACCCAGGAGCTTCATGCGATATACATTAGTGGCCTGACGTTTAACGTCCTCCGCGCCCATGTACACCACGCACTCCATGCCATAACGCGCCGCCACGGTAGCCGTCGCCACGCCATGCTGGCCCGCACCGGTCTCGGCGATCACACGCGGCTTGCCCATGCGCTTAGCCAGCAACGCCTGCCCTACGGTGTTATTCACCTTATGCGCGCCGGTATGATTAAGGTCTTCACGCTTCAGATAAATCTGCGCACCTCCAAGCTTTTGCGACCAGTGCCGGGCGTGATAAATCGGACTAGGGCGCCCGACATAATGCTTCAGCTCATAAGCAAATTCAGCCTTAAACTCAGGATCAACAGAATAATGCTCATAAGCGGCACGCAATTCATCCAGCGCGCCCATTAAAGTTTCAGCAACGTAAATGCCGCCATAAGGGCCGAAATGACCCGTGCTGTCAGGATAGTTATAAGCCAATTTTCTTAACCTCATTGATGAATGCGGCGATCTTCGCTACATCCTTAATTCCTTTCGCAGCTTCCACACCGCTGGAAACATCTACTGCCCAAGGCCGCACCTGCTTGATTGCATCCGCCACATTATCCACGTGCAAGCCCCCGGACAACACTACAGGCAGAGGCAAATTGTGCGGAATCAGTGTCCAGTCAAACGATACTCCCGTGCCACCATGCGTACCTTCGATAAAGGCATCAAGCAATAAACCCTGTGCATCTTTATAACGCGCCGCGCATTGTACCAAATCCACCCCATATTTGACTCGCACCGCCTTCAAATAAGGGCGATTGAACTGCGCACAGAATTTGGGTTCTTCCTCCCCGTGAAACTGCAACACATCCAACGGTACCTGCCGCAATATCTCTTGCACCGCTTCTGCACTGGGATTCACAAACAACCCCACCAGCGTCACGAACGGCGGAATTGCAGCCGCAAGTCGTGCAGCCTGCTTCGACGTCACATAGCGCGGGCTTTTATCATAGAACACCAGTCCGAGCGCATCCGCACCACTATGCGCGGCGGCCAGCGCATCTTCCGCACGCGTGATGCCGCAAATCTTGATTCGGGTCATAGTTATGAAACGCGCTGATAAAAAATCGAGGCGGCATTGTAATGCATCCAAGCAATAGACAAAGTTTCAACCTAAATATTTTTACACTAAGAAGCCAAGATAATCATGACCTCATGAACATGGTATCACTCGCATGTAACGTGCCGGCGAACCCTACTTAAGTTGTGGCAATTCCCATTTTGCATCGTAAGTAATCCGGCGCAGATACAAGCCATCTGGCGCAAAGGTTGGCGCAGCAAGACTACGCTCCCGACCTTCCAGTACTTCGCGCATCCACTGCGGCGGGTGCTTGCCCTTCCCTATATATACCAGACAACCAACGATATTGCGCACCATATGGTGCAGGAAGGCATTGGCGCTGAGATCGAAAATTATCGTATCGCCTTGCTTTTGAATGTCGAGTTGCGCCAAGTTTTTGATAGGTGATTTGGCTTGACATTCCGCGGCGCGCAAGGCGCTAAAATCATGCTCTCCCAACAAATACTGCGCGGCTTCACACATCTTTTCCACATTCAGTGGCGTATGAAACCAACCTGCTTTGCCATGCTGCATGGCATTACGTACTGAGCGGTTGATAAGTAGATAGCGGTAACTACGTGCCTGGGCAGAAAACCGCGCATGAAATTCTTCCGACACCGTATGTGCCCACAATACAGCGATGCTGTTCGGCAACAAGGCATTGACACCGCGCACCCAGGCAGTCAGCGGCCTTGCTACGTTGGTATTAAAGTGCACAACTTGTTCCTGCGCGTGTACGCCGGTATCGGTACGGCCAGCTGCGACGATAGTAATAAGTTCATTGGCAATCCCGCTCAAAGCAGCTTGCAGTGCATCTTGCACAGTATGACCACCGGCTTGACTTTGCCAGCCGAAATACTGGCTACCGTCGTATTCCACACCAAGTGCGAATCTCACAGCAGCGCAAACGCAAGCAGGGCGCAGCCTATAGTGAGTATCATGCCATCATGTATTGTAAATGGGGTAGTCTGCAGTTCAATGCTGTGCGGTTTAACCTCCGCTGGAGCCAGCATCTGTTGGATACTAGTGCGCCAATTACCAGTGGTATCCCATATAACGGTTTCGGCATACTGCAAGGTTAGCGCTAAACGAACTGCCAGGCGCTCACGAGACAGACCGACACCCTTGGTGGATAAGTCAAAACATATATACCACTGATAAGCTTCTTTCGGGGCAACAGGCTTAACAGGATAGCCAAGCTTGCTAGCGTAAATGCCAAACGGCACAACTGCAACAGACCGCCGGTCAAACCTTCATGTGTCGGACTGAATTGTGCAAGTGATGCCCACACAGCTACACCCGGTGTCGCATAGGCATAAATGAAAAGCAGCGATAGCATAATCCAACGCGTACGGCGCAATAGTGTAATCAAACGGGTAGCGGACAAAGCATAGGCCACTGCTAGCAACGGAAAACCTGCTAACAGCAACCCTGTGGCTTGCAATGATTGAATTGAAATAACGAGACAGACCCAAAAGAGGATAAGCACGGCAGGGTGCATCATCAGAAACATCTAAACCCATTGATCGTTAAGAATAGTAACGGACGCCTCTAAAAACAAGACACAAAACTATCGATTACACAGACTATCTGCAGAAGTCAGTTTTATCTCGGTTGGACTAAGCTGCGAGTGCAAATAAGCGAGCAATTCACGACACTACTGACCGTAATAACACTAAAAAGCACCATCCAAAAAACGGCAGTCGCGAATTGCAGGCTATTCTCAATATGTATGTTTATTATACAACGGGTAGTTGCTGTAACAATTCTTCAGCAACCGCTCGATGCTGCTCATCCCCATCGCGCACAACTTCTTCTAAAATTTCGCGCGCGCCTGCGGCATCTCCCATTTCCTGATAAGCCTTGGCTAGATCAAGTTTGGTGGCAGCCTCATGCCAACGCGCATCCCTTTCCTCCACTGACAGCGCCGGGGCAGGCACAACAGGTTTATCCAGATTCAAACTGATATCACCCAAACCGATATCCATTATTT
Source organism: Nitrosomonadales bacterium (assembly GCA_016721605.1). GTDB lineage: Bacteria > Pseudomonadota > Gammaproteobacteria > Burkholderiales > Gallionellaceae > Nitrotoga. The sequence goes on along the minus strand of JADKHS010000029.1, from coordinate 4,346 downwards.
CCTTGGGCACAGCTTTTACGGAGGAAACCTCAAACTTATCCGCACTCTTATCTGCAAGAGGGAAATCTAGCTCGAAATCCATAGGCTCATTGGCATTCACTGGAGCAGATCCTGCCGTTTTTTCTTGGGCTATTTCAGGGCTTGGGGCATGGCTGGCCGTCACATCAAAAATAAAATCATCCAAATTCTTTGGCGTTATTTCAGTTTTACCAGAACTCGACGTAGGCAATTTCGCATGGCCGGCAGTTACATCGAAATCCATCGTTGTATTCTTTGCGATAGCGCCCAACTGACTTGTTTTAGCACTATCTGCCGATGCTTTCGGTGCACCAAAACCGAAATCAAGGTCAAAGTCCAATGAGGGTGGCGATTTGCCCTCATTCAGCATGACATCGGAAGAGCCAGTAGCAACAAGCGATTCCTCCGCTAACGCATTTACATTGCCGCCATACATTGGGTTGTTCGGTTCAAGCTTGATGCCCATTATGGCTGCTTGCTCCCAAGCTTCCACATCGCCTGAATCCCGCAACTGGCTCGCAATGGTAGCGAATGAACGCGTGTCCTTGCGGTTCGCATAAATAGACAACAGCTTAAGGTGTATCTGATGGTTAGCCGGATTTTTGATCAACGCCTCTTTCAAAATCTTTTCCGCTTGCTCATCACGACCAAAACTCAAGAATAAGTCCGCCCCGCTGATCGGATCAAAATCATCGGTCTGCGCTTGGCTAATACCACTAGCCGCAGTAGCAACATTAGCAACATCGTTAGTTTTCGAAAGAGGAGATACCGGCGTAGCCATTTCATTGGGAACACCTATCACATGCTCAGCCGACTTATCACCAACTTTAACTTTTTTCTTGGCATCCTTACCACGCCGGCTCAGCGAATAGCCAAGTCCGATCAACCCCAACAGCGCAGCCGCCCCGCCCGCCATATAAATCGGCTGACCAAGTATAACGTCCAAAAAGGAAGGTTGTGCAGCGGCGGATTTAGGTTTAGTTATAGGTTTGGCTGGTTTCGCCGGGCTAACGGTTGCAACTGCGCTTACGGCTGCAACCTCAGAAGCAACAACAGCAACTTGTGAAGCAACAACAATGGGTTGCGACATAGCCCCCGGCGGAATTTCGTCCAATTTAGTTACAGCCTGGCCTTCAACTGAACTCTGGACAGGTGCCACCTGCGCTGCGGGTGGCTGACTCTTCAAATCGATCAGACGCTGCAAGTCTTGGACGTTTTTTTCCAATGCTGCAACGCGCTCATTACTTTCCTGAAGCGCCTTGCCCTTGGAGATAGCCTCCTCCTCCATTGCATGAATCTTGTTTTGCAATGATTTTGCATTGCCGCCTGCAGAGGTTTTATCACCGGGCGCTTCACCCTTAGACAATCTCACTACTTCCTTCGCGGATTCTTTGGCTGCAGGGGCATTATCAGCCACAGTAGTGCTAATTTTACCAGAGGCTCCCTGCTTAGGCTCTTCTCCTGCCCCAAGTCCACTGGCTGCCGCAAGCTTTTGGCGATAAGCGTGCCAGTCATCAGCTTGTGCACGAATTTCTTTAACAGCTTGCATTTGCGACAGATTATCCAGCTCCGATTGCGCTGGTATTTGCAGGATTTTGCCTGTTTTCAGGCGGTTCATGTTTTTGCCGTCGAATGCGTCGGTATTGGCGTGATACAAAGCGACTAACGCGCGTTCCAGACTAACATCGGAAGATTTTGTTTGACGTGCAAGCTTACCCAAGGTATCACCGCGTCTCACCTTAATAGAGTCGGAAATAACGCTACTACTCTCGCTGGGTTCGTTAACGGTGGCAGGTATTTCATCAACAGCTTTTTTTTCATCCGCCACTAAAGCGGTACTTGGCAACGGGGTTTCGATTATCTCTTCTTTGGCTTTGGACTCAATGGCTTTAGGTTCAAGCTCGGACACATCAACAACGCTCGGCTCTACTGGCCTCACTTCCGCTGGCTGGGGTTGAATTGGAACATAACCTGGCGGATCAAGTAGAAAGGTATACTCCCGTAGCAGCTTGCCAGACGACCAAGCCAACTCCACCAATAAATTAACGAATGGCTCATTAATCGGTTGCACTGAAGTTACCTTAATATAAGGTTCGCCATTAGCATTCGTCTCAATTTTGAAGTTCAAAGGGGGCAATCCAGATGGGTAATCCAGACCCGCATCCTTGAATACTTCAGGCGGAGCCAAACGCGCAGTCAAACTACTTATTTCATCTTTGCTGGCCGTTCCAAGCTCTATCAACACATTCATGGGCTCACCCAAGGTGTTGGCCACGTTAATATCGCCCATGCTAATCGCATAAGAAAAACCAGACACAACTAAACCGACAACTAACCCCAATGCTTTGACGAGTGATTTCAGCACACTGCCACCTTTATAAAGATTTTATTTAACATGAAGAACATAACATCATGAAGTTATCAGCGCAAGCTATAAAGCTCAGGCTAAGTACGTTTCAATCAAAATCTCGGCAATCTGCACGCTGTTAAGCGCTGCACCTCTGCGTACATTATCGCTCACTACCCACAGATTAAGTCCACGCGGATGTGATATATCCTCACGGATTCGCCCTACCAGAGTTGCATCCTGCCCTGCCGCTTCGATTGCAGTGGGATAGCCACCAGGCTCGCGCCTGTCCATCACCTGCACACCTGGCGCCTTTTCCAACAAAGCACGCGCTTCGTCTGCTGAGATTTTCTTGTGTGTTTCAATATGCACCGCCTCTGAATGGCCATAGAACACCGGCACCCGCACGGCAGTAGCATTAACCATGATGTCCTCATCTTCCATGATCTTGCGAGTTTCCCACACCATCTTCATCTCTTCCTTGGTGTAGCCGTTATCCATGAACACATCAATGTGCGGCAGCACGTTGAATGCGATGCGTTTAGGATAAACCTCGGTCTTCACTTCCTGATGGTTAAACAAAGCACGTGTCTGCTCCGCTAATTCCTCAATGGCTTCCTTGCCGGTGCCAGATACTGCCTGATACGTGGCAACATTAATGCGCTCTATGCCTACTGCGTCATGGATAGGTTTCAACGCCACCAACATTTGGATGGTGGAACAGTTCGGATTGGCAATAATGCCCCGGTTCTTGTATTGCGCAATGGCATGCGGATTTACTTCCGGCACCACAAGCGGAATATCGTCCTCGTAGCGGAATTGCGCAGTATTATCGATCACAATGCAACCAGCTGCGGCAGCGATAGGCGCATATTTTTCCGACACACTGCTACCAGCGGAAAACAAGCCGATCTGCACCTGCGAAAAATCGAAACCTTCCACGTCCTGGACAGTAATGCCCTGGTTGCGAAATGTCATTACAGAACCGGCAGAACGGCTGGAAGCCAAGAGGAACAACTTACCGACAGGAAAGTTGCGCTGTTCCAGAATTAACAGCATTGCCTCACCAACAGCACCCGTCGCACCCAGTATCGCGACATCGTATTTCTTGCTCATGCTTCCACCCTCTTTAATTAATTCAACATCGCCGCAACCACGGCATCGCCCATCGCGTCGTACCAATTTTCTCCATACCTGCCTCGGCAATGTCCGAAGTGCGCAAACCCCGCTGCAAAGTCTTGCGCACAGAGGACTCGATGCGTTGTGCGATATCTACGCGTGCAAATGTATAGCGCATCATCATTGCCAATGACAAAATTGTCGCCAATGGATTGGCAATATTTTTGCCTGCGATATCGGGTGCAGAGCCGTGGCAAGGTTCGTACAAACCCTTATTGTTCGCATCCAGTGAAGCGGAAGGCAACATGCCGATGGAGCCAGTCAACATAGAGGCTTCATCTGACAGGATGTCACCGAAGATGTTACCGGTAAGAATCACATCAAACTGCTTGGGCGCCCGAACCAGTTGCATTGCTGCATTATCCACATACATATGCGACAGCTCGACCGCCGGATACTCCTTTGCCACCTTCGTCACTATCTCACGCCACAACATACTGGTATCCAGCACATTAGCCTTATCCACTGAACACACTTTCCCCATACCCTTTTCACCGGCGCGTTTCATGGCTATCTGGAATCCAACATGTGCCACACGGGAGATCTCAGACTCACTGTATATCATGGTATCGAAACCTTGCCGCTCACCATTATCAAGCGTCCGTATGCCGCGTGGCTGGCCAAAATAAATATCACCCGTTAATTCCCGCAGAATCATGATGTCTAGCCCAGACACTATTTCTGGACGTAGTGGAGACGCATTTGCCAACTCTGGATATAACTGCGCCGGACGCAGGTTAGCGAACAAATTAAGTCCTTTACGAATACGCAACAAGCCTTGTTCCGGACGTAGCAAGCGCGG
>JADKHS010000028.1 GCA_016721605.1 Nitrosomonadales bacterium | reverse complement strand
GCCCAACCATCTGTGCGGATGCCCAGATTAAGTTTTGATGGCCACAGCGGGATGCGATTGGAGACCGTCGCACTCTCTCCGTTTGCATCCACAAATTCCAACTCTGCTAAAATCTCGTGCGGCGTTGTCACCTGCGGCAAGTCGCCGAGCATTGCACGAGCCGCACCAACACCATCCAGGGTTAAAGACTGGGTTCGAGCAAACTTATTCTTGTTCTGACCATGAGACCTGGCTTCTCTCTCTTCTCCCGGTTCGCCCTCGACGTAATTCTCATCATAAGCCGTCGAACTCCGCTCGATTCCTGGCTTGACATCATCGCCATTGAAAGAGAATTCATTGTAGTTTGTAAAACTAATTGCCTTGGGCTGCACTTGGCTGCGCAGCTTGACAGCGGCATGCCCTGCTCCGCCTCCAGACATATAACTCACGAGCAAATCTACCTGTGCTTCCCTGATGTTCACCAATGGCTCTTTCGGTGACTGAATCAGCCCTTTCATGGTTGGCACACAGAAATGATTCGACGCGGAAGCTGCCAGAATTCAGGCCATAGGCTCTTACTGCATTTTGCGCTATTTAACCTTAATGAATATGTTCCTTGTTTCGCGTCCTGCGGAATCGCCCATTCAGTTTCTGCAATGCCTTGTTTGTTCCAGCTCAACGGCATCACGAATTTCTGCTCGCTGCCCCTGATGTTCAATCACGAGCTTGGAAGGCAAAATCCTGAGCGGCAGCAAGTTCAAACCCATCAATGGTGTGCCTGCGAAAAAAGTGTTTCATATGCGATTTCGCCAGCTCTCAGCAGGGTACGATCAAATACCGTATGCACTGTATATGGTTCCTGATATGAAGAGTCAGGCAAATTGAACTGCCAAGGCTCGATGCCACCATGCCAATCCGATTTGACGAAAGCCATGTCATCGGCAGTTCTTGCGCTGACAAGTAAATCTGAACCCAGTCTTCGCAGTAAGGTGCCTTTTTCCCTTTACCAGTTCGCCCTTGATATTTTGCCTCCCGCTCTTGTCCGTTTTGCCCTGCCACAGCAATTTCCCAGAGCAATCACGCACAGCCACTGCCACCGACTGAACAGGTGTGGCTCGATCCAATGTTGTTACCCATACCAAAGAGGAATCACGCCCCCACTTGAAGTGAACGGAAAGGTTTGTCACCAATGCAGCCGACTGAATGTACATCGGCTTTGGCTGCCCCAGCAGCGCCACTCAACTTTGGACTTTCCAGTTCAACAACATACAGCCCGGCCTTCTTTAGCGGAATTCCCACCACCTCAAATTCCTTAGGCCCAAGTGGCTTGGGAATGAAAAAAGAAGGCATCTGTGGTGCATCGCCAAAAAATGATTCCTCTCCCGGCTTTATCTGCTTACCTCCACCATTTTCCAATTGTCAGCCCGATTGAGCCGCTTCATCATATCAATTACATCTGAGTCCTCTTGAATGACACTTTGCATGCGACCTTCAATACTGTCCCTTTTATCGGTGCCGAAAAATGATAAGAGTTTCTTTACTGCTCGATCCGGCAAGCTTTTGCGGGTATCCTGCTCTTCAACAGGCTTGCCGGGTTGAGCAGATCGCGCCCTGACCATAGCCTCCAGATTACGGAGCGTTACCGGCAATACGGGTTCTGCATTAAGTTCAAGAATGCCAAAACGTGCCGGGAATTTTGCTAAAGGAGGTAACTCATCCGTTGCTACCTTGAGCGGGTAATTCGAAGCGTTGACCAGTAAACGCCCCGCGTCATCTCTCAATTTCTCTGGCAACTCCAAAGTAAAAACTGACTTTTCAGGAAAAGGTGTCGAAACGGGCCAGTTAACAAAATCAGATTTATCCTTGCTGAGACTACTCGGTCTGATTGATTTCCCATCAGCGGATTTCAACAAAATCTTGGTTGCTTGAGAGCGCGGGATTTGTGCGGTGAAATTTAGCCGCATCGGCAATACTGGAATACAAGACGACTGGGCATTAATCCGGTCACAACTAAACTTGGCGGTAAAGCTATTGCGCACAACATAAGAGATGGCCTGATCCTGAGCAGTGGCAATCCCTTTGGGCGTGCTAATGCCTTTCCCCCAGATCAGCGCCACCTTTCGACCATTGGGTAAGCTACGCTGACATTGCAATATGATAACTTGATCAGAATTGGCTGCTGCCCGTTTTTCCTGTTGCTGCGAGTCTGTCAGTCCTTCTTCGGCGATGTACTCCACATATCTGTCGAGCCATTTTTTCTGTTGCCCAAGGATTTTTTGCCGCTCTTTTCCTTCCAGTATCCTCACCGGAATTCGCTCGGGGATTCCATCAACCTCGCATCTGGCGTTATCAAGAATAGTTTGCTTATCTACAGCAGCACTAGGCTTGATTAAGAAAACCTGGATTTCGTCGATTCGCCCACCTGAGGCAATATCACTTTTACTTCCGTACCCGTATCAAATTGAAATTTTGACTGACCGCTTATTGGATGGCCAGCTATAGTTTTCAGGTCGGCATTTAACTCAAATGAACAAGCAACTCCAGCGGGCAAATTGCGGTCGAAGTCATAGACCCAATTCTGGCCATCTACCCAGCGACCCACTCCTTTTTCATCGCAAGATATTGTGAAGGGTTCAACGACGCTCGGATCCCCGAAGGAAACCATTTGATCGGAAAAGCGCGCCGTTAACTGCCTTATCTCCTTAACTGTACCTTGGGGCGAGACGAGTTCTAACTCAGCCCCACTCACATCATGCAACGCGAATGCAACAAAGGTAAGCGAAGCAAGTATTGTTCGAATCATTTAGTGACCACTCTCCCTCGGTTCAGTCAGGTTTTGTTGCCCCCCTGCTTTCCAAGACAATTCTGCTTCGTTATCGGATTGATTTTTTCACTTTTTGAATAAGACCATTCTCCGCCACTCAACAACCCCAGGTCAAGGTAAAAGCCTTGGTAGCCCCCAGACGGGCCTGACAACATCGAATGCAGACCTCAACCTGCCTTCATTTCATGAGCAACCCTTGGCCAATTTAAAATGGTCGAGCCACAAGTAAAACCGGACCATTGGGTATCAGTCTCGCCGCCTCTTTGTTTTTCACGGCATCAACCCAACCGCCATAAAGCCGAACTTCTCTCTCGTTTGGCCACTTCGATAATTTGGCAAACATCTTTCAATGAGATTTCGTTCAGCGTTATGCCTGCTGTCAGCAATGAAAGCATCCCAAGGTCAAGTTGATCGGTCAGCAAGTGCGAGGCGCTTGTTCATTGCTCTTCCTCAACCAAGGCTCCTGCATGCTACCTGCCATAAACCGCTCCAGTCGACCAAGCGTGACGAGCATGTCGGAAAGATAGGTGCGCCTAGCGGCGATTGCTGCGGCCTTGGCCTTGACTGCTGCCACGAGATCATTATCCCACCCCGCAGTATGTAGAAACAGGTCATCCATGTAGTAGGGGAAATCTGTGAATTCCGCTATCAGCTCTTGCCGCTTACTCTTGTGTCGTTTACTCCTGTTGACATTTCACAATCCTTACTTTAATGTAAGGCCATTTTTTAAAAGGAAATTCATGACAACCGCAACCATAACCAGCAAGGGGCAGATCACTATTCCCGCCATCGTGCGAGCCGCGCTTGGTGTAGAGGCCGGTGACCGAGTAGAGTTTGTTCAAGTGGAGCCGGGACGGTTCGAGTTGGTCGCATCTACACAGTCTGTGAGTGCATTGAAGGGGTTGGTGCGCAAACCGACATCGCCGGTATCGATAGCTGCAATGAATCAGGCCATCGCCGTTCGCGGAGCAAAAGCCAGATGATTGGCCTGGATACCAACGTTCTCGTTCGCTATATCGCGCAGGACGATCCAGTGCAGTCGCCCAAAGCAACGCGACTGATTGAGTCGTTAGCTTCGGATGAGCCGGGCTACGTTAGCCTTATTTCATTGGTGGAATTGGTCTGGGTGTTGACGGGCTGCTACTCATCAGCCAAAGCTGAGATATGCGTAGTGCTGGAGACGTTGTTGCGCACCAAAGAAATTATCGTGGAGAACGCCGACGTTGCCTGGAAAGCGTTGCGACTTTTCAAGGCAAGTAACGCTGATTTTGCAGACTGCTTGATCGAGCGTTCGGCCAGCGAGGCGGGGTGTGGCTATACGGCAACATTTGACCGAGGTGCAGCCAAGAATTGCGGGATGAGGTTGATCGGCTAAATTGCAAAAATGCTTTAGTTAATGGAGGCGAAAATGGGAATCTTGATTTTGTTGAGCATTGCGATAGTAGCGATATTTGCATGCTACTGGTTGACTGTCGGCGCGTTCCGATTGCTGATCCGCCTGCTCGGTCTACCAAAATACCAGGATGTGATCGTGCCGTCCAAATATGACTTCAAAACCGTGGTTGAGTTTGATAACCTGGTTTACCCAGTACGTTTACGATTTGATAGCCGGGTTTAAGCGTGTAACCGAAGATGGTGGTATCAAACTTGGATTGAGTTTTATGTTCTTTGCTGCCTTGGGTGCGATGGTGTCTGTTGTGTGGGTGTTGGTCATTGCGGTTATAACTCTGTGGTTTTTGCTTTGGGCATCTCCCTCTGCAATGAGGGCAGCAAGATGGCGTGCCAAGACTTTTAAGGACTGCACCACTGAAGACTGGCACAAACCCACCTCTGGGCAATAAAGTCCGAATTGCGCCAGCAGGAAATGGCAAGCGCAATTAGGCGGAGCGGCGTAGGCGGTTTGCATCACTAAGGCCAATTGCTTTAATTGTAGTAGTTCAGACTTAAACAGACAGTTGCAGTCCGAACAGATCGAATCATATGGCTCGGCACAGGACAAAAGAGGCAATTTGCGAACGACTGGTATACGTTGGTGAAACAGGGAAAATTAGCTTCTGGAATGTGCCCATGGACTTCCGCTCAATACCCGAACGGGGGATGCACCCTCTTCGGCCTAAGCAGACGGTCGCAGTCAATCAGCCTTCGTCGGCTTCAAGCGTCCGCTTCCGAAAACTTCGAAGAGGTGCTTTTGGCACAAAGCAGCCACCATTTCTTCAAAGATTATCAGAAGGGCTCGTTACTCGTTTAGTCACATCAAAATATGTGTGCATCATCGTTGCTTGAAGGCTGCTGTGTCCGAGCAAGAGTTGAATTGTGCGAATATCCGTTCGAGATGCGAGTAGTTGCGTAGTGAATGAATGCCTAAGAGTGTAAACGGTGGCTTGGTTTAATATTCATGAACGAGCAACCGCCAGACGGAATGCGCGCTGAATTGTCGCAGGTTAAACATGCCACCAGGCAGACGGCTACTGTTACCCAGTCTGCATACGGATGAGGAAACACGAGTGTGCAAGCAAGCGATTCTGCTGCTTTCGGTATTTACTTTCAAGCGCACCAGGCAGTCGAAGCAATACTGCTCCACGTCCTCTCGGACATCGGTGCCTGCAAATCAGACTGTAGCTTGTGGGCAGGATAGTTGCTCTGTCCTTCGCGCCCTGCCATTTCGGACATTAATAATAGATGAACCAAAATAAATATCCTTGACCCGCAATATTAGCATTTTTCAAAGCCTGAGATTGGAACCAATCATCGCCTTTGCTATTAAAGCTCTTGTGAAAAATATATTGCCAAATCCAGAACAGATAGGCTTCTTCCGAGCGCGGACTGAGGTGTCTGCGTCAACATCTTGCATGAATTTGATCAATTAGGCTTAGTGATTGGAGTTGCTGTTTCGGGGTGGTTGATTATTTCATATAATTGTTATTCCTTTTGCTGGTGGTTAAATATCACTATCACACGATTTTGTTGATTACAGTAATATGACATATGCGGATACTGCATCTAATCACAACACTGAAATCAAATGATTAATATCAAATGACGCTTCATTATTATCCATAGTACTGATCTGTGGTGTCGTATATCATTAACTTAGGGCACTCGTGCGATCGGAGCTAAAATTTTGGGGGTTATTCGACGATGGAACGAGATGCATGGATAGAGTAGAGATAATTTCCAAGATTGTCGGTGCTATTGCACTTCCAATATTTCTTGGTGGCTGAGTCTCATATAATGACCGCCAGAAGCAGATTGAAGAAAGCCGTATTGCAGCGGATAGCAGCGCAAATCGCCTGACAACACTCTTAAAATCACTTTCCAGTGAAAATGTTCGTGAGCGCCAGATAGCTGTCAAGACCGCGGAATATTTCGGAAAGAAGAACCTTCTTCCTCCTGAACTCATTCCAGCACTATTGGAGATCTCACTCAATGATCCGGACAAGAATATTTCAAGTGATGCCGCCAAATCGCTTGTGGCTGTTGGCCAAGCCAATAAATCACTGGAAACAGAAATTCAGACCACTCTAGCCAATCTACCAGATCATGTCTACATTCATATTAGAGACGAATCACAGCGTGATCTCGCTAGGAGGGTTTCACAACTCCTGCAAGAGAGCGGCTTGCTGTGCCGTATTGAGCGTGTTAATGACAGCCAAATAGTTCAGAGGTACGATACTTCTTCCCGACAAACAGTCGGTTGCGGCAAAGAAGATCGCAGACGTTGTCAGTAAAGAAGTTGGGGACGCGGTAAGCCCAAAACTTCTCAATGGCTACGAGAACAAAACAAATCAAAAGCAATATGAGGTTTGGCTTGCTCCAAAAAGCGCGCCTTAACCCGCTGGTAACTAGACCTGCCTACGGCAGGCCGGTTACCAGCAACGTTAGGCTTGTAGTAAAACCATCACTAAAGGAGAATGTAATGCCATTGAGTTTTGCAACAGATATAGTCCCACTATTTAGTGCTGGTGATAGGGCGTGTATGCTTAGTGCGCCCATACCCCCGCAAAATGGGGGCTCTTTGATTTACACAAACACACTGATGTGGCTCTTCGTGTGGAAAAAAATTTTACTGAGGTTGCGTCTGGAGCTGCGCTGATGGGGGTACTCCAGATATTAACAAGGTTCAGTTGTTTGCAAATGGATAGATGGGGGCAAGCTTCCATAATTAGTCAGCCTAACCCATCCATCAAGCGGGATGCGCTAAAGCTCGCTTCTTACGTCAAACGCTGATCCCAAATTCCCATTGCAACAAACATACTGAATTTCTTGAATTTAAAGGAGAGTACCATGAGCTTCTGGAAAATGTTGCAGCACAGAACAATGACGGCACTGGTAGTAGTCTCCTGGGGTGACCTCAGCGGGTGCATGGAGCCACGTTTTATTCTGATTCATTGCTGACGAATAAAACGGGGATCCCGATCTACGTACCAAAGCCTTACCTTCTTGTCGCCCGAACGGGAGCTGGGACAAACCGGTAGAAGTTTCCATTATCTACTTAAGCGACCCTAATAGAGGATTTACGCCAAACCCTCATTCGGGTTTGGCTCTAGCAATTTGACACTCGCGCTCACAAATGGACAGATGACCATTCGGGCAGCAGACAGACACAAAGATCCCCAGATGATCACCGCGCTGGAGTGGCTCATAACTGCCCGTGCAACCGCGTCCAAAACTGAGGCCGAGGCGTCCAAGATACTTTCCGGTATTGCACCCAGCAGATTACCGCTTTACTATTTGATGTGGGGTAAAAGATCGAAGTTGTAGCCGACGACATGCTAGCGAAGATTAAAGCTGACTCATTGATAGGCATGACTGATGGGGAACTGCAGACAGCCAAATCCGCAGCGCAGGCTCTGAAGCTGGCTGCGATTGCGCTATCTGACCCAGCAAATGCTCCCTCCGCGTCTCAGTTCTTCAATCAGGTCAAAGCACAGATCGATGTACTGAGTAAATTGCCAGCTCCGTCGAATAGCACACCTCGCGACGCCTCATTACAGATGGTGCAAGCGTGGGTCGCCGAGTTAAGCAAGATTTTCGATGCTGCTCAACCGGAGAAGGAAGCCCCCCCGACCTTCGAGCTCTATGAGATCATTCAGGGCAGCGGAACCCCAGCCCTGCGCCGAGTGAATTCGTGACCTTTTCTAAGTCATCCGCGACGGAGCGAGTGAAGGCTCTGCTCGCTTTACGAGGTGAACTTGACGATCGCGTCGGCAGCAAAGCGGACGTGATTGGGTCAATGGTCGGGCTCAAGTTTCGGGCGGGGAAGCTGACCGGGCTGTTTGGGATCACATATTTTGTGCGCGAAAGTTTCCAAAACCGAATTGAGCCCGCGACAGCGTGTGCCAAGAAGGCTGCGGGTCGGCAATAGCGTCGTGGCAACTGACGTGGTGGCATGGTGCCGCGCATGGCTGAACAGGCTCTGCCGCAAGGTACTTATTTTGTCCTGATGGCGGCTTCAGGGCACTCTCTCGTGCTTTGGAGTGTCCGAAGCGGGAGCTTTCGGTGTTACCTGCGCCCATTGCCTGACTGGAGTAGATGGCAATCCTGCTACTCCAACCGCTGTTGCGGCTTATGTCAATCCACCGGGCCAATTTCTTCCTGTTGGCCAAAGTGTGTATTTGGCATTTTCACCAGGCACTGCGGGCATAGTACCATGGTTACCCTGACTGCGGTTGATTCGACTGCGTGACCGGCTACTCGCCGCAAGAGCGATGGCCGGTTTAGAGCTCGCATTGATTAACGACATCCATACTTTGGTCGGCCACCGCCTAATAGGTGTTAGCGTGCTAAATGCACCAAGCTCGAGCGGGCAACTGCGGAAGGCCCAAGTTGTTGGCGTGGAAGCGGATGCCATGGGCGAGAGGTGTGACGTTGTGTTGAATGTCGATCCTCCCGGCACCTTCAGAGGCGACAGCGGTATGCTTTGGCTAACAGAAGATGGGCGCGCTGCAGCCATACATTCTAGGGGCGAAGTGATGGCTGGTATGCAGGGCAGTCGCTTGACCACCGCAATGTCCGCCCTGCGGCTTACCATAGCCCTTGGTGTGCGACTCGTGCTTGGATGACCATTATTGCCTAGCACTACTTCCTGTCAGAGCGATATGGCAGCTCCTGGAGGAGTACTAAGTTGGTGCCCTACACTGTGATCCAAGGGTCGTTGCGCGATAAAGCCGCGCTGCACTCTTCGCTAGCACGTTGACGCTATAGATAATTCCCATACATCACACCACGGATGACTACTGTTCGCCATATTGCTGCCAGTCGAATAAAGTGTGGCCACCGCCCCTGATGATACGCCAAAGCGGAAGTAACGAGCCCAAGATCTCAATGACCGCTATCGACCCAAAACCTGCCGGTGACGGCCTGCATGGTGAGTACTGTTTGCTTCCAAAGCTGCCACCATTTTTCGAAGATTATCGAATGGGCTCGTTACCCGCTTAGTCACCTCAAGAACATGTGTATAACTCACCTACTGGTGGTTAAATGTCTCACTATCACATGGATTTTGTTGATTTACAGTAATATGACATATGCGGATACTGCATCTAATCACAACACTTAAGAATCAAATGATTAATATCAAATGACACGCTTCATTATTATCGATAGTACTGACAGGTGGGTTCGTATATTATTAAATTATGCGTCTCACCTGGGCGATCCGCTATGACAATTGAAACAGTTTTCTGGACGCAAGTCGGATCTATCGTGACCTTCATAGTCGCATTGTTCTTTCTTTATCGACTGCTGGTCGAGCAGAAGGACGCGACGATTCAGTTGCAGAAGGAGAACAAGCCTACCTAAAGGATCAATTGACTGAAGCACAATCACAATCACCTGATATCCTCGCCAAAAAGCTAGCAGACCGAGGAGTTTGTTTGAAGCTGAAGTCAAGAGGCTCGACGAAGATAAAAGTCTTCTACCGAAGAACAGATACGAGCCAAGGAAGCGGAGCTAAAGCAGGCTCGCGACGAGGCCGAACAACTTACAAAGAAGATTCTTCATGCTCGCAAACTTCTAAGTGACTTTCTTTGCCCGCATTGTGGTGCGCCGCTAACTGAACGTGCCTATCACTCAGAGGTGGTCGAGTACGAAGGTCGAGAAATGGACGTTGATCACGAGTACACCGTTTTTGAATGCGGCTACGAACTCGTTGATGGGCAAAGCGAGACGGCTGTGCTCAAAGATGATCGCCAAGGGGCTACGTGAGTATTAGACGCATAACCATCCACGAATGCACCGACTTGCGCAAAAACCGCGCAGGCCGGTGATCTTAAACGTTGGGCATACCAATTTTCAATGTCACCCATGGGAGCACTCCGATGAAATTGTTTTTTTCATCAGTCTTAGTGATCATCGCGTCACTTGCAGGCTGTTCAATGCTTCCACCTGCGGGGACACTTGATCCGAAACAAGCAGCAAGACAATGCAATGAGAGGTAGGTGACCTTCACCGGATGGTCATTTATACAACCCTGTCAGTCACTTAATGGAGCAGGGCATGATCAATTGCGTCAACTAACGTTAGCCTACTATCTCCAATACCCGACATTGATTTTGACTATAAAGCTGTAAGTGTTTCCTGTTAAATACATATTCACCCTTGGCGATGGGAGTGGAGAAATAATATAACCGGAGTCATTCACTCGCTCCATGGCGGGAAAGACCGAAATTGACAAACGCAGATCCAACATCATCAGCGCACTAACCAAAACCACGCAAATCCACCTGATTGGCTCTCAGGGCTACTTCATTCATGCATATGGAGATGCATACGCACACACCAGAGGAGAACTGAACTCAGGTAACGAGCAGGCCTATAGCTATGGATAGGCCACGCAATCCCGTCATTGTCAGGAAACAACCCTGACAACATCAAAAACCCAACAACCGGAACTGAAATATTTTTTCTACGTTAATAATTTATATCAAGCAATAAGAACAGAAAAAGCGAATGAAGATAGGCTAAACAAATTTTCGGCCTTTATGAAAGACACCAAGTGCCAGAACGGTCAATGTCCCGACTTCCGTCAAATCCCCACTGAAAATAGAAAGACGAACAATCTGATTGACAAGTTCTCTTCCTGCATGAATGAAACAGCCCGCCATCTCGCGCCAACAGAAGTGCAGCAAGTTATTGATTTAATAGTCGATGAGCAACGTAGCATTACCAGTATCAGCCACTAGCCCAGGCTCAATATTTATAAGCAACGTCGTGCCTACACTCCCCAGCCTAACTGGCGGTTCAACGCGGACATCCTTGCTTCGCAAGGCCGCCGTTAACCTAGGCATTGACGCTGTATAAAATCCCCATCCATCACACCACTGAATCACTACTGCTCGCCATATTGCTGCCGGTCGAATAAGGTGTGGCCACCGCCCCCTTACGGCCAATAACGGAAGTTGACGAACGGCAGCTTTAGGGAAGTATAGCAACATGGTACGAGCTTCAGGTTCGTGCCAAAGCGGCCAGTCAACCAACCCATTACTTAATTCATGTAGAATTTCCATTAGTAGAATGCGGGTATTGCTGATAGATTGCTGATCTACGAATTCGTAGCTTCAATTATACTTTGACGCAGGTGTTGAAGCGATGTTTTGCAGGAATAATAAGGAGCAGTCAATGAGTTTGATAGAACAAATAAACAAGAAACGAAAAGAGATAAAAACAGATGGATGTTCTGCTTCTATCGGCGAATGGATAAGCATGTACGAGAAGGCTGAGCTTGATATTCATCCAGAATTTCAACGGTTCTACCGATGGTCTCCTGCTCAAAAGACAAGTTTGATTGAATCCATTCTGTTGGGCATCCCACTTCCCCCAATATTTGTTAGTCAAAGAGATGATGGAGTTTGGGATGTGGTTGACGGCCTGCAGCGTCTCTCTACACTATTTCAGTTCATTGGAACTTAGAGACGAGGAAGGGAAAGGTGTTGAACCTCTAATTCTCCAAAAAACAAAATACTTACCTGCTCTTCAGGGTGTTCAGTGGCGCAATGAAGCCGAACCAAAAAAATCTTTACCGAGTGACCTTCAGCTCGTCATTAAGCGTTCAAAGATTTCAGCAAGTATCGTACTCAAGGAAAGCGACGAGACTGCCAAGTATGATCTTTTCCAGAGGCTGAATACTGGAGGCTCTGAACTTAGCCCTCAAGAAGTTAGGAATTGTCTATTGTTAATGACAAATAAACCCCTTTTCGACTGGCTGAAAACATTACCCTTAAATGAAAACTTCATTTTAACAACAGCGCTAAGCGACCGACCTCTTGAAGAAGCTTATGATGTTGAACTTGCTCTTCGTTTCCTTATTTTGGCTTTGATTCCCGAAAGGGAAATCAAGTCCGTCGGTGACGTTGGTATTTTTTTGACAGATAAAATGACAGAGATTGCACAAAATAAAAAATTCAATACAACTGCTATGAAGGACTTGTTTGAAAAAACATTTCTTGTTCTAAATGATGTTTTTGGGGACGACAGTTTTAAAAGATTCAGCGGTTAAAAAGATAGGCATGAAGGGGGATTCCTTTTGTCTCTATATGAAGTAATCGCCTTGGGGTGGCTTTCAATATTGAAAATGGCACACTTTGCGCGAAGAACAAGATTAGTAGAAAAGCACGCTCAGTCTGGAGCGATGGTGATTTTACGGATTGGTCTGCTTCCGGCGTGACTGCTAGCAGGCGTCTCCCGAAACTTGTTCCTTATGGACGTAGGCTCTTTCATAAATAATATGTCTTCACGACAATGATTCGCTCAACCGATGACCTCATTGAGAAAATTGCTGAGGATCTTATTTGGCGACGCAAAGAGCTGACTGAATTGAAAGCGTTAGTGACGACGCACAAAAGTGACCTTTGTAACACGACTCTTAATTCGCGCAGCAGTGGCGCTCCTGTACGCTCATTGGGAGGGATTTGCAAAGAAATCGTCAAATCACTACCGAATACGCTGCATCGCATCGATTGCCTTATAAGAATTTCGCTATGAACTTTGTTGGTCTAAAGCTCAAGTCAAAGTTCATCGAACCGGTGCAAGGGAAAATATCTAGTGGCAATGCTCTAGCGGAATTTTTCTGCACGCAATTGATCAACAGTCTAACCCGCCATATAAAAATTCAGTGGACAAAATCTAATTTATCTTCAACTGTGCTCATAGATATACTTGATGCGCTTGACCTGATGCTAGCTCAGTTTGTTACTCGCCTGAAATTTATTGACACCAATCTTGTTAATCCGCGTAACCATCGCTCACGGTGAAGTGATTGATATGACTCTCTAACGAATATTATGCTCTGCATGATGATGTTCTTTGCGCTGATAGAAACATACAGAATCGAAATCGAGAATGCCTCAGTCACCGGACGCTTCAAGCGGCATGCGGGTTAAGCTTTCTATTTGATGACCGTCCACTTTCTGGAGTTTATAAGGGCTGCTTTAATAATCATGTAGTCGGCTTCCTACGGCTCTCGACACTCCTACGCCAAATTGTGGACGGCTATTAGCTGAAGTAATACTAACATCCGGAAACGTAGGCTATGATTTAGGGTTGTCAGATTATGGGTGTCCACTTTAGGAAAGCGAAAATACAAAGTCGACTGGCAGGTTTGGGCACGTTCCCATCTGTGAGCTAAGTGGATTGGGCTTCCCGATTGCTGCCGTTCACGAAGGTCAACACAGTGTCGAAAGCACGCAGTCGCGTTTCAAGAAAGCAGCCGTTCTGAATGATTTCAGCGCCTATGACCGCTGATGGCTGCTTACCGGTCGTAGTTTCATCTGGACGCCACCGGCAGCAATGGCCGAAAAGAAGCCCCTCGTTGCAAACGAAATGACCGTCTCCAATATGTCGGATGCAGAAGTTAGAGCGTGAATTCGCCAATGTCCGATATCGGGAAGCGCAAATCAAAGCAAGCTTGGATTTTTGGGCAGCAGAAGTTAATAATCTGTCAAACTTTGCGTGATCAAGTCTGAACTACTACACTTTAATCCTTGACTACCTGCTTCGCTTTATCTCCAATCTGATTGCCAAGGTCATTTGCTTTGTTTACCCCTTCCTTAACGGCATCTAATGCTTGATTGGTTGCGACCGCACCAACCACTGTTCCCGCCACTGCATGGGTTGCATTTACCTCGGCCTCGCGGTTGACTCCGGCCTTTCTGGCCGATTCTCGCTCAGCCGTTCTTCTTGTGTCCGCTGCTGCATGAGCCTCAACTTTACCCGCTGCCAGGCCGCGCTCTTCTACCTTTGCCGCATTGGCAAGCATTTTGCCTTCTGCGGCTTTACCTGCGGACTCCCCTAGAATTTTTCCAGCGGCATTTCCAACAAACCTGCCAGCTGCCCCTCCCCCAACCGTCAATCCAACATCAAGCGCAGTATCCACTATGGCATCCGTAGTCGAACCCTTGTAACCTTCGGCAACAGGTTTCGCCACTCCGGCCTCATCACTGACTAACCCGGCTTTCTTTAGTAGTGACATCGTGCCTGCTGGCATGACGGAGGCCGTGGCATTCTGCGTTGCCAGACTTATGTTGTTTTGCTGGGCGGGGTCGGTGAATTTGGTTGCATCTTGCTCCAAGGGCTTGCCTTCTTTAGTAACGGCACCCTGCCCCGCTTTGATTCTGTCATTCGCCTGTCCGGTCATTCTCTGCACCTGTCCTGCAACGTGGTTGACTGGTGCTGAATTGGGGTCAACCCCTGCGCTTCTTGCTGCGCCCATTACCCGTGCATCGTTCCGATTGTGGGAATGGCTAACGGCCTCAGTTCCCGGCACGGCGGCTTTGCTTTGTTCATATTGTCCAGCCACATTGTTTGCCGGTTTTTCGATTGCCTGATCTATCTTGGGCACAAGCTGCTCACTCACGAAACGATCCGCGTATTGCTCCAGTACGCCTTTATCATGCAGTGCCATATCGGTGACATCATCCACTGTGTAGCGATGCCCGGTGCGGTCGGATTGCGTTTGCATCCACCCCACGAATTCATTGGTATAGTTCGCATCGTAGTTGCCAGCCATCTCTTTGGTGCGCGAAGCCGCCTCTTTGAAGGTGAGTGATTTTTCATGGGCGGCCTGGGCTGATTCATCGTGGGACTTTGCTTGATCGAAGCTGCTTCTGATCCCCTGTGCAGCTTTTGCCGTTTTCTCTTCGCCTTGTGTAAAGGTGGCTTGATGAGCGGCGCTCCGCATGGTCGAAATGGCATTCGCGAATCCTTTATCCTGGCGAGCTGGTGCGCGACATTCTGCATTTGCGTCGTTCCAGAGCTGCTCTTGCCCTTTGACTGTCGCCCCCGTGCTTACGGTTGCTCCGTTGCCAAGGATATTGATCCCGCCGCTTGCTTGTGCGCTTGCTGATGCGAGCAACTCTGCCTCTTGCTTTTGGGATAAGCCGTGCCCTGATGCGTAGTTATGGGCGATTTTCTGGGCTTCGTTATAAGACTGAAGGAATGACGCTTGTGAGCTGGTCATGTCCTGTTGTCCGGCAGCTGCACTCTTTCCGTGACCTTTCTCGAACGAGGCCGTTTGACTTAGCGCCGACGTCATTGCCTCCCGCGCTGCGACAGATTCGGTGAAGGCGGTTCTTTCAGAGTTTTCGGAGGCAGTTTGGAGTGCGCCTGACGCTTTGCTGCCGAGGTTGATCTTTGTCGGCAGGGTATGTACCGCGCCAGACGCATCATTGATCTGCATTGCATTACCGTTCGCGTCTGTACCCGTAAACCGCTTCACGCCATCCTGTGTGGTGCTCTCGAATCCACCTTGTCGTATCGTGGGCCGGGTGTTGTGTTGCAGTCCGCTCATCGTATCGAACGACTGATTACCCAGTGATGCATTACCCATCTGCAAATTCCCTGATGACATGCCAGAGGCAATTCTTTCCGATTCGCGCGCAGGCGATACCATCCCGGCAATCGCCTGTGCGCCCACGTCTCCGCCCTTCACGATTGCCGCCGCGATGGCGGGTATTGCGGTCGCCGAGATCATGCCCGCAATGGCTTCATCGCTGATGTAGGCATTGTTCACCAGGCTGTATTGCGACATGGACAAACCAAGTCCGCCGGTCATTGCCGCCAGGTCCTGGGCGTGCATCGTCATCACGAGGTGCATGACGGCATACAGCGGTGGCCACAATTGCACCCACACAAGGCTCATCACATAAGCCTTCAACACCAGTCCACCTTTATGTCCCGCCAACAATACCAGCAACAGGATGATCGGGAAAACCGAATACTGCACAATCTCAACAATATTCTTGACTTTAGGCATGGTGCTTTCTGCCATCTTTGCCATCATCTTGTAGCTCTCGGAAGTGGAGCGTATGGCTTGCGCCTGACCGAGATTGGCTGAAGCGGATGCGGCATCACCGAGTTGCGCTGGCAGCATGTACTGCGCATCAATCATGAAGTTGCTCATGGCGGCTTGTTTGGTCGCATCCAGAGCCGTTGTGGAAACGCCGAGCATGTAGTTGGTTGATGTCTGGATCGCCCCCTGAACTGCCGCATTGGCTGCGGCTGTCGGCAGTCCTGGATAAAGCCGTCTACCCAGCGTATTCATTTGCTGGGTGTTGACTGCGACAATTTGCGCGGTCAAATAGGTATAGGCGACATCGCATCCATAAGCGTCTGTGGCAGTTGGTACCGGCACGCCGGGAATGGTGCGGATTGTGACGAGCCTGCCCGGATTGGTCTTGCCGCTGAGGTAAGTCCAGATGTCGTTCGATTTTGCCAGGTCTGATGCGACGACAAACCCGGTCGAGTATTCCGGTATGACGCATTCGCGGTAGAACTCCATCAGATTGCCGGTCAGGATCGAGTTGTCGAACTTGGTGTGCAGCACCTCCTGCTGCACGCGATGGCCGAAGAGCGTGCCGTTGGTGCGGAACTGAATGTCTGCGGGTAGCGAGAAAGTCGTCTCGAATGAACGTGTCAGCCAGTCGCCGATATGACTGATCGAGTGCGCAAAAGCGGCGAGGCCAATAGGCACGTTGGCAACAGTAACCGATGGCTGAGTGCCGGTTCGGTCGGTTATCACCACGTTGACTTTCGGAACCAGCAACATGGCGTTGAACAGGGCAAGCATGATGACCCAGCGCCCAAAATCAGGCAGCTGGCTAAATCCGGCAAGCACAGCCATGGCCATTGCGAGCAGACCTACCAGCGCGAGCGTTCTCAGCAGACCAAGATAATCGCCGCTACCCACAATTGCGGCCACTGCATTGAAAACCAGCTCCAGCTCTCTGATATTCCAATATGAAAATACTTCAAATATCACCGCTCACTCCCAAAGACGGTCATCGAAGTGAATGCCTGTGCCGGGATGCCGGCAACCATTGCCTGGTGCATCAGCTGTATCTGTCTTTGCAGGTTGGCCTCGCCAGATGTTTTGTTGTATTCAGCGATGCGCATGGTTTGCACGAGTGACGACAGATTGCTTAACCTTGTTTGCAATTGAGTAATCGCCGTCTGGGCATCCGGTGGTACAGCGCCGTTTTCAGCGTTGGCAAGCGATTGGCTGGCTATCCTGATGAGTCCGTTAAAATAGGAATAGGCGATATCAACAGCGATCAGACGTTTGTACAAGTCGACAATCTGCGGCTGATTGGTCGCTGTGGCAGTAGTGAGCAGCTTCCACACCGGCACCGATGAAGCATCCACAATTCTGAAGTTATTGGTGTTTTGCGTAGCGCGGGTCGTGATGCCGGTGCGGAGCGCATCGATGGATGTGCTGACCTTTTTTACAAATGGCGTGATGGAAACCTTGATCACAGGGACGGTTGGATTGAGGCAATCCGTTGTGGTGTCGCACACAAAAACATCTACCCCGGTGGAAGCGGTTGATGGGTCGTCCCCAATAAAATCTTCCACGCGAATACTGGTGGGTTGTGTGTAATGCCATGTTGGCTGACTGCCGCCATTGGCGCCACCGGGTATAGCCGGTGTGATGATGATCGTGCCTGTGATGCTCATGATGAGCCGTTTGTCTTCATCGTCAATACCGCTGACATTTTGCAAAGCTTTCCAGACCACATTGCCGGGTTTGAAGTAATTCGCCTTGGTGGGATCGCTGGCGGCCGCTGCGGCTTTTGCTGCTTCGGCGGCAGTCGCATCGGTCTTGGTTTGCCTCCATGAATCAAAAGAATCCGGGAACATGTTCGAGGTTGACCCGGCTATATGGCTGAACATTGCCGACATGTTTTTTGACAAGTCAGCACCTTGCACAAAAGGAATGCCTTCTGTCATTTTGCAGGCATTGACGTTCATCCCATTTACCTTGTTGGCGACATCCTGCAAATACTCGAACAGGCTTGCCATTTCCGGCATGGAGGATTTGATGGCCAGTAAAAATGCGTAGCTGATGGAGGTACCAATGTTTTGGAACAATGCGGTTATCGCGGCTTTATTGATGAAAGAGAATGAGCCTGCGTGCAGATCAATACCCCCACAGCCTATATCGAGAGACGGGGGGCTGATTTGTGCCAGTTGATAGTTTCTCACCGGTGTTCTGGCGTAGAAACCACCGGCAGAGTATCCATTCATGGTTTGTCCCTTGTAGGACGATGGGGGTGTCGCATTAGTGTACCCGCCCATACTGTCGAACCAGTTTTGCATTCCCGTCCCCACGTTGGCGTTTGCTGGCGCTGCGATGAGATAGGTCGCGGCAAGAACCGAGATGAATAATTTGCGGTAGCGCATGCTGTTTCCTTCTTAACGGGCGTGGCAACAGCCACCCCTGATATTAAAACTTGCAATGCCCGTTTCCCTCTCCCCAACCCTCTCCCGGAGGGCGAGGGGGCAAACGAATCGCTGTGCGAGTTTCACGTTACAGATCGCCCGGTGTGGTCTGTGTCAGCACGTAAATCCGTTCCACAAAATCCTGTAACGACAGCACACCAGCGCCGAGTATCACCATTTTGTGGGTTTTAACATTGCCAAGAACAAAGAGCGGAACAGCCTCGACCCCCAGTTTGGTGGATAGCCCGTTGTCTTTGACTGAGGGTGGCAATCCCTCAATGGTTGCCCCGTCCAGGCTGATCGGCAGGATCGTCATGTCATATTGCCGGGTGATCCATTGCAATGTTGGCACCATATGCTTGCAATAAGGACAGTCACCACGAAAGAAGAAAAATATCCCCCACTCCCGGGCCAAATCGGTCATGGTTCTGGTTTCCTTGACCTTGCGCTCCCGTGCCGCCACCTTGATGGCGGAGTTGTTCATTGGATTTTTCAGTTCGTAGTTCAGCTCGGCGTTTTGCCACAGCACCCTGCGCCAGACATCGGCGAAGAAGCTGGCGCGGTCAATTTCAACCTTCTGCGCAGCCATGTACGCTTTGATATTGCCCGGTGTTGGATGTACCACCGCGAGCGCACGTTTGGCATCAAGGTCTTTGCGTATCTTCTCCAGCTCCTCGACAGCCATCTCCTCCTTGGACTTTTCTGATTGTGTCTGCTTGTCGGCTTCTTTGGGCTTCGGGGATGACCGGGCTTTTTCTTCACAATACCAGTTGAATTTCTCTTGGCCACGGCACGACCATACTGACGAGTATTCCATGCCTGGCAGGTAATCTCGCCCCTCCAACGCCGAGGATGCTGTGGGCAGCAGTACGGTCGTCAGGACGAGAACAAGACTTGTCACAGCGCGCATGGCTTACTTGTCACTCAAGGCGAGTTCCCGAACACGCTGGGTGTAATCGTAGGTGGTGCTGGGTGAATCTTTGATAATCGCGGCTGAGTTGATGATGGTGCATTTGCACTCGCTCGCCACTCGCGTCAGTGCAACATCAAGATTTTTACCGAAACGCGAGGCTGACTCGATGATCTCGGCTTGCGCTTTCTGATCCATGCCGGGCTTCATTTGCGCCGCCAGGCTTTTTTGTTGCGAGGTGACAATACCGATAATGTCCACCTTCGCCATCATCGGTGCAGAGTGAAAGTGCTGCCATCCGGCCACGACCGCAATAGCGAATGCTGCCGCGACAGCCCCGGTGACGAAATGTGCAAAGGTGGACATATTAATCTCTGATTAAAGTATTTACAGGTCTGGTTGGTTCAGCTTTTCGTCTGTCCTCGCGCGTTCCTTTGCGCCTCTCATTTTTAATTCTTTCATTAAGCAGTACCTCGATAGCTTGTTCGGTCGTCATGCCGTTTTGCTCGCGCATCACTTTTATTCGCTCGAAATCTTCGGCTCGCGTGGAAAACAGCATCATCGAAAACGGATCAAGCAGTAAGCGCCCAATTCCAGAACCCATGGGGCTATGCACAAAGATTTCCGAATAATTACCGTGGTCGGTGGTAATAGACGAAAGCTGGCGTTTCATCCATTCATCGATTACGAGCTTTCCCTCTTTGCCCAGACGGTCTATGTTTTCCGGCTTCTGCCGCAGCAAGAACAGCCAGTCGGCATTGTTGATTGACGCTTTGCTGGCCTCGGTCTTGTAGTAGTCATCAACGCTTTGGGTAATAGTGCCGAATGCCCCGCCATATTTTCTTGCGCGACGATATCCGGCTTCGATGAAATGCCCGCTGCTGCCGCTACCCATCAAGTCCCACGCCTCATCAATAATCACGATCTTGCGCCTGGAGCGATCCAGATACATTTCCTGGGTAATGCGATACATGATGATTTGCATTACCACCGCCTGAAGGTCTTTTTTGCTTTTGAGTTCCTCAAGCTCAAGAACGATAAAGTCCTTGGTAAATTCAATCGTTGACCGCCCCTCAAAGTAACTCGCATATACGCCATATTTTGTGTAGGGTTCGAGAGCCACGGCCATATGCATCAGCTCCGACTCTCTTTCGGCTGCATCGTTTATTTTCCCGGTACACAGCAGGTCGTAGATGTCCGTGATGGTGGTGTCACTGCCTTTTTCTTCCCATACTTGCTTGATGGCGGACGCGAGCGCGGTATAACAAAAATTGTTTAGCGGCTCTCGCGGACTCGCCATTTCTGCAAGTAGCGGGAGCAACATTTCCATGTCGTTATTGATGTCCCTGACCATCGAGAACGGATTAAGACACAACGTGTTTTGGCGCTCGTCAGCAAATTCAATGAATTCGCCATCCATCAGTTCGCACAGGTTTTTGTAACTGCGCCCCACATCAATAATCCAGACTTTGGAACCGGCTGCACGATAGCGATACGCCATTTCATTCACGAATACGGACTTGCCAGACCCGGATAGCGCGGCCACTGCAAAATTGTAGTTGCCCCCCGTGTTGTCAAACAGGTCAAACCCCATGATTTGTCCGCGCCGCCCGAACAGGGTAATCAGCGGAGTCTTTGTGCCTTTCCATTCGGCGATCAACGGCGATGTCATTACCGCGTTGTCGAGGGTCTTGGTATATACCCGGCCAAATGTATTGAGGTCTTGTTGCATCGGCCTGGCTAGCGTCATCGGCAACGATGAGGCGAATGCCTGATGCTGTAGATAATAGTCGCGCGAAATGTCATAACCTCGCGCACGCCATACTGCCCTGACCGCGTGCTCAGAACGTGACGCATCTTCAACAGACGATAGCAGGCAGATTTGGTGGTACATGCGCAACGTGCCCTTGCCTTCATCAAAGGTCTTGAGCACAGAGTCCCAGTCTCGCTTGCGATCTTGAAGGTCTGGCTGAAATCTTGCCATGTACGAGGATGCGTTTTGTGTGGCACGAGCCGATTTCATTTGCGCGTAAGTTCTTGCCGATTCGTGGTCTTGCACAATCGCACCCATCGTGATTAAAAATGGGCATGGCATGGACAAAGCCGTTTGATAAGGATCACCGATCATGCTGCCCATGTGATTTAATCGGCTGTACTTCGGGTAGTTTCTGACGGAAAAAAGCTGCATGACCGTTTCTTTTCCGCCGCTCTTGCAAAACCGTATGCCTTCATCGCTGATGCATGATGCAATCTCACGGTTAGATAATTGTTCGCGAATTATTCGGTCCGGGTTGTATTTCACAACCAGCTTGTCCCTTACATCAGTATTGGAGGGCTCCGCATCGGAATTGAACACCCTCTCGTGATCGAAGAAGTCGCCCACATAATTCAGCAGGTGATCCGGTGTCCAGTCAAACCCATCCAGGTAGGCCGACCTGAGCGTTGCATGGATACTCTCGCGCGTCCTGATTGCTTCCTCTACCTCTGTTGGTGCAAACGGCGAAAGCGGCAGGGAAACAGAGATGACACATCTGAAATCCCTGAGCAGGTAGGTGTTGCTTGCTAACAGAGACTTGCCTGTGCCGCTCTGATAGTACCTGTTGCGGCGCTCGGCAATACCAATGAGCTCTTCGTTTTTAATCAACGCCGTTTGGGCTTGCAGCGTTCGACTGATGTCGGGACTGGCGTAGAGTGATATCTGAATACCCGTTTCTGCCGGGCATGAAATGAACAAGCTGGACAGTATCTTTTCCATCTCATCCGTCGCACCAGTCTGAGGTGCTACCTCAATGGCAAAACCAATAGAAAACTGTTCAGTTACCCCAAATCCGCCTTGATCCAGAACAAACATGCATTCGTCAGATAGCCAACCGACGTAGGGCAGTATGCCAGTCAGTCGCGGCATGGCAACGAAGCGCTCAATCAGACTACGCGGCAAAGCATCCGGCCGGCTGTATCGCTCGTGAAAGAATGCGCGCTTGAGTGTGGTGGCGAATGACATGCTAGTTTGCGGTTTGTGGTTGCTGGGGTTGAGGCATCTGGTATTGCGGCTGCACAGGCTGCGATTCAGATTGTTGTGTTTGTTTTGAGGCTGGCATCCATACGCGGTATTGCTCGGCGATTTTTTTCTTGCTGTGGGCGGCTTGCCAGTGACCGGGGTCTGCAACGGCGTACAAGAATGACTGATCGTGCAGCACCTTTCTGTTGTCTTCCCACGGGGCAATCCACACGCGCAAGACTGTTGGCACGCTCAATACGGGCGTGCCGG